>NZ_JBEGDG010000005.1:0-223057 GCF_040183165.1 Lysinibacillus zambalensis | reverse complement strand
CCGAACACGGAAGTTAAGCTCTTTAGCGCCGATGGTAGTTGGGGGCTTCCCCCTGTGAGAGTAGGACGTCGCTAGGCGCAAAAAGTCGCTGCTGATAATCTCAGTAGTGGCTTTTTTTTATATCCAGAAGAATATTAAATAAAAGCAATATATAAAGGAGACATTTCACCAATTACTTGGTTAAAATGTCTCCTTTCTTTATTTTATACAGTTGCAGCTCGTAGCTCTATACGACGAATCTTCCCAGAAGTTGTTTTTGGTAGCTCATCGATAAAGACAATGCTTCGAGGATATTTATAAGGTGCTGTTAATGCTTTAACATGCTCCTGTAGTTCTTTTGTTAACTCGGCCTCATCACGATCTTTGAAGCCTTCTCGTAAGATGACAAAGGCTTTAACAATATGTCCTCTAATTTCATCTGGTGCTGCGACTACAGCACATTCTTGTACAGCTTCATGTTTATTTAAAGCATCCTCTACCTCAAATGGTCCAATTGTATAGCCTGATGAAATAATGATGTCATCTCCTCGGCCTTCAAACCAGAAGTAGCCGTCTTCATCGCATTTAGCTTGGTCACCAGTAATATACCAATCTCCACGGAAGGCTGCTTGTGTACGTTCAGGCTCACGATAGTACTCTTTAAATAGAGCAGGAGATGATTTATGTACCGCAATATCTCCAACTTCGCCAATTGGTGCCTCGTTACCCTCATGATCAATGATACGAACAATATTGCCTGGAGTAGGAACACCCATTGAACCAGGACGTAATTCAGAATTTTCGAGCGTGCCGATTAATAAAGTATTTTCCGTTTGGCCATAGCCATCGCGCACTTTAAGACCAAAGTTGTTCATAAATGTTTCGATGACTGGTCGATTTAACGGTTCACCAGCAGAAACAGCGCTACGTAGTGAAGATAAATTATAGTCTATTAAATTATCAAGCTTCGCCAAAATGCGATATTCTGTTGGCGTACAGCATAATACATTGACATTCTCATCTTGAAGCAGTTGAAGGTATGTTTTTGCATCAAATCCTCCATGGTATACAAATGCAGTAGCGCCCAGCATAATAGTCGATAAAAATGGACTCCAAATCCATTTTTGCCACCCTGGAGCTGCTGTAGCCCAAACTAGATCACCTTCACGTACACCAAGCCATTGAGAAGCAGCTGTTCTAATATGCGCATGTCCCCAACCGTGTGAATGAACAGCTCCTTTTGGTTTACCAGTCGTGCCTGATGTATAAGAAAGAAATGCCATATCATCTCTTTTCGTCGCAGCTGCTTTAAATGTATCTGGCTGTGTACTAGCCAATTCATTTAAAGACGTCCAATCACCTGTAGCAGAACCTATAACCAATTTATTATTTAAAGCTTCTACTGAAGAAGTAATACGATCTACTTCACTAGTAAACACTTCATAGGCAATTACTGCCTTTGCAGAAGAGTGCTCCATACGATACTCTAAATCACTTGCACGTAACATTTCTGAGCATGAAATAGGAACAATTCCAGCCTTTAGACATCCAAGAAAGACAAAATAAGCTTCAGGCAGACGTGGAATAATAACTAATACGCGATCGCCTTTTTGAAGCCCCTTCTTCGTTAAGACATTCGCGTATTGATTCATTTTTTGAACAAGTTCAACATAGGAAACCGTTCGTCGCTCCTGTTGAGTATTTAGCCATCTTATTGCTTGACGATCACTATCTTGAGAAAATTTCTCCAATTCCTCTGTAATATTATAGAATTCTGGTGCAATTAAATCGTTTGTTACCATGTGAACATTCCTCCCCCAAATCAATTTAATAGAAAATTCTTAAAACTACCTTTATTTTATCAATTACAATAATATACAGCAAGAATATTCTATACATAAAATAGAAATATTAGATCTAATAGAGAACTATTAGGTTTTTAGTTAATGCACAGGAATGCTTCGACAAAAAATATAAAAATTTTTACAATAAGTATTGCATAATTTATAATGCTTGATATAATAATAAATGTACTTGAGAGGTTTTTAAAAACCGAATTGAATAGTATTGTTCCGAAGTAGCTCAGTTGGTAGTAGCACCTGACTGTTAATCAGGTTGTCGCAGGTTCGAGTCCTGCCTTCGGAGCCATTTTTTTGCCCATTTATAATGATGATGTTATACATATAAAAAATTAAAAAAAAAAATAAAAAAGTATTGCATCGAACGTAAAAAAATGTTATTATAATTCTTGTCTTGTTCGAGACATCTGAAATGGCCCCTTGGTCAAGTGGTTAAGACACCGCCCTTTCACGGCGGTAACACGGGTTCGAATCCCGTAGGGGTCACCATTTTTAAAGCTTTGTAGTAATGCGAAGGCTTAAAAAGAAAAATAACTGTGAAGAAATAAACACCTGATTCTATGGAGGATTAGCTCAGCTGGGAGAGCATCTGCCTTACAAGCAGAGGGTCGGCGGTTCGAGCCCGTCATCCTCCACCATAATGTGTTATTTCGGAGGGGTAGCGAAGTGGCTAAACGCGGCGGACTGTAAATCCGCTCCTTAGGGTTCGGCGGTTCGAATCCGTCCCCCTCCACCAGTTTTTTATATATATGATTGGGGTATAGCCAAGCGGTAAGGCAACGGATTTTGATTCCGTCATGCCTAGGTTCGAATCCTAGTACCCCAGCCATTTATATTCTTTGAGCCATTAGCTCAGTTGGTAGAGCATCTGACTTTTAATCAGAGGGTCGAAGGTTCGAGTCCTTCATGGCTCACTTTTATAGAATAAAACATATTCAAAAGTGTAACATTAACTACAGATACTAATCTCTTGCTGAAAACAGCAGGAGATTTTTTTATGCTCTTTTTAACTCCTTACAGATCCAGGTGCCGAAGTATAATTAATTGTATAAATATTCATATAATTGTTAGGTTGAGCCATGTAGGATCTAGGCTATACAATAGACTTACAAGTTAAAGGGGGTATGAAAAAATGAATAAACTAAATATTTCTATTATTGGAGTGCCGACAGATTATGGGCAAACTCGTAGAGGGGTAGACATGGGTCCGAGTGCCATCCGTTACGCAGGTGTTGTAGAGCGCTTAGAGGCAGTTGGGCATGAAGTACATGATCAAGGGGATATACGTGTTAGTCAAAAAAAAGAAGGTACAATTGTTGATAAACAGCTATTAAATTTAGAGGAAGTTATCGATGTGAGTACATCTTTGGCTAATAGTGTGAGTAAGGCATTGGAACAAAAGGAGTTTCCACTTGTACTTGGTGGCGATCATAGCATTGCTATAGGTACACTAGCTGGGCTTGGTGAGCATTTTAAAAATTTAGGTGTTATTTGGTTTGATGCGCATGCGGACCTTAACACGCCTGAAACGACACCTTCTGGTAATATACATGGCATGCCGTTAGCTGTTAGCATTGGGCTTGGTCATGAACGCTTAGTGAAAATTCGTAATAATGTACCAAAAATTAAACCTGAAAACGTCATTATTATTGGAGCACGTTCCGTAGATCCGGGAGAACGTGAATTAATTAGTCAGCAAGGAATCAAGGTGTATACAATGCATGAGGTAGATCGTCTTGGAATGACGCGTGTAATGGAAGATGCACTTGCCTATTTAAGAGCGCGTGATATAGATGGCTTGCATTTATCACTTGATTTAGATGGGTTAGATCCACTTTATACTCCTGGGGTTGGGACGCCTGTACCTGGTGGGATTACGTATCGAGAAAGCCATTTGGCGATGGAAATGCTTCAGGAATCAGGTATGCTAACATCTGCTGAATTTGTTGAAGTTAATCCGATATTAGATGAAAAGAACAGAACAGCTGATGTTGCAGTAGCATTGATGGGTTCCTTATTTGGTGAAACCTTAGTTTAAAGATATTTGACAAAAAATTGCCTATTGCCACAATGTATAAAAATCTTTTGCTATAATTAATAATAAAATGAAACTTTTCTTATCGATGGGTCGTATAGTATAAGACAGTTGTAAAGGTGGAGAAATCAACACAATGGATGCGTTAGTAAACAAGAGAATAAAACAAGTGCTTAAAGGTGATCAAAACGCATTTGCAGATATTGTGAGTCTCTATCAGCACAAACTGTACCAAGTATGCTATAGGATGTTAGGGAACAAGCAAGAATCTGAAGATATTACACAAGAAGCGTTTGTTCGTGCTTATATGAATTTGCATACTTTTGATCAGAAAAGAAAATTTTCGACGTGGCTTTATCGCATAGCGACAAACCTTTGTATAGACCGAATCCGGAAGAAAAAGCCGGATTATTATTTAGATGCGGAAGTAGCTGGTACAGAAGGGCTTGATATGTATTCGCAGATCGCAGCAGATGACCAGCTACCAGAGGAACAGATCGAGCAAATGGAACTGCAAGACCGCATTCAATATGAGATTGGACGTTTGCCGGATAAATACCGTTCAGTTATAGTATTGAAATATATTGAAGAATTATCATTACAGGAAATTAGCGAGATTTTAGATATGCCTCTTGGAACGGTGAAAACGAGGATTCACCGCGGACGTGAAGCATTACGTAAGCAATTAAACAATCTGTAGGAGGGGGAGCGTCATGAATACTTGTCCAGAGCATATTATAGACTATATCCATGATTATTTAGATGGTGACATTAGTCGTGAGCATGAGCAAGAGTTGAAACGCCATTTGCATACATGCAATGATTGTAAACAATTGATGCAGGAATTAAGTGAAACAATCGCCTTTGTGAAGAGTGCTTCCCACATTACAGCACCTCCGCATTTTGAAGAAGCCGTCATGGCTCGTTTACCGAAACCAAAAAGTCGTGTAGGCATGCAAAAATGGATTCGCCGGCATCCATTCTTTGTGGCAGCAGCAGTTTTTTGTTTATTCATGAGTGCAACTTTACTAGGTAATTTCATGGATGACCAACATTTCTCTGTGACTAAACAACCAAACCTTGTTGTTGAAGGTCAAACGGTTATTGTACCGGAGGGAGAAGTTGTAAAAGGCGACATAGTTGTTAAAAATGGTGATTTAATTGTTGAAGGTGAAGTGGATGGCAATGTTACCGTTATTAATGGACAGTATATGGCATCTTCGGCAGTTGTTTCAGGAAAAATAGAAGAAATTGACGAAGTATTTGAATGGCTTTGGTATACGATTAAAAATTCAGTAAAGTCTGCTGTAACATTCGAGGAGAACCAAGCAACTAAATAACACTCTATACGTCCTAATAAATAGTGCACGTGAGAGGCTGAAAGGTCTACTCTTTTGAGTAGACTTTTTATTTGAAAAAAGTTACATTTGTTAAGAATGTGCTATACTTAAATGTGTATGGATTCGCAATGAAAAGTGGGGGATGCCACGTGCAAATTATCGAACATTTCGCTAATTTAACACCTGTGAATATTGTTATTAACTTATTAGATGTACTACTCGTATGGTACGTTATTTATAAAATTTTAACCCTCATTAAAGGTACGAAGGCTGTCCAATTATTAAAAGGAATATTCGTAATTATTATTGCGCGCCTTGCTACAGAATTTTTGGGGTTAGAAACGTTAGGGTGGATGTTACAACAAGTTATCGATTTCGGTTTCTTGGCGGTTATTATCATTTTCCAACCTGAAATAAGACGCGGTCTTGAACAAATTGGTAGAGGGAAACTATTCCAACGTTCAATTAATCAAGTTGAGGAAGAACAAACTAGGCTTATTGAGGCGATGAAGAAATCTGTTAGTTATATGGCCAAACGTCGTATAGGGGCGTTAATTTCTATTGAAAAAGAAACTGGTCTTAATGAATATATCGAAACGGGCATAGGACTAAATTCCGAAATTTCATCGGAGTTACTTATTAACATTTTTATACCTAATACACCGCTTCATGATGGAGCAGTGATTATGCAGAAAGATAAAATATCGGCAGCAGCTTGTTATTTACCACTTTCTGAGAGTCCATTTATCTCTAAAGAGCTTGGGACACGCCACCGAGCTGCACTTGGCTTAAGTGAAGTGACAGATGCCATTACTATTGTCGTATCAGAAGAAACTGGTGCCATTAGTCTTACAATGAATGGTAATCTACATCGAAATCTTTCTTTAGAGGAATTCGAAGGACTGTTACGTAAAATGTGGTTCGGATTAGCACAGGAGTCAAATGCAGCCTCTAAGTTAACTTGGAGGGGGAAAAAGAATGGATAAAATGATGGATAGCCCTTGGGTGTTACGAATCGTCGCACTATTTCTAGCCTTTTTGTTATTTTTCTCCGTTCGTACCGAATTATCTCCTAAAAGTAAAACAATATCGAGTGAGCAAACAGAGGTAATTCGAGAAGTACCTGTAGATGTTTTTTATGATGATAAGAACCTTATTGTTACAGGTATACCTAAGACGGTGGATGTTACGATAAAAGGTCCAATGCCACTTGTAATGAAAACAAAGGCAACGAAGGATTTTTCTGTATTTGTGGATTTGAGTAAATTACTTATAGGCGAACATAATGTTAACCTACAATACGAAAACATTTCTGATAAGTTGCAAGTTACATTTGACCCTGAGACTGTTAAGGTTAACATTGAGGAAAAAGTAACACAGGAGTTTCGAGTTGACCCTGAGATGAGTAATCGTTTACTTGAAGAAGGGTATATTTTAAATGGCATGACTGCTAATCCAGCTACAGTGTATGTAACAGGTGCCAAAAGTGCAATTGAAAGAATTAGCTATGTAAAAGCTACTGTAACGGGTGAACAAGGCTTGAAAGAATCGTTCTCACAGGTAGCGGCAGTTCAAGTACTAGATCGTGATTTAAATAAGCTAGACGTTACGATTGAACCAGAAACAGTGAAGGTACAAGTAGATATTGGAGCATACAGTAGGGAGTTGCCTGTAGTGCTTAAGGAAATAGGGGAAGTGGCAAATGGTATTTCCGTTAACCAATTAACATTTAGCCCTACAATGGTGAGGGTATACGGTAGAAAAGCTATCCTAGATAGTTTAACTGTCATACCCATAGAGGTTGACTTATCGAAAATTACAGAATCAAAAACTTATGAATTTGATGTGAAATTACCAGAAGGTGTGACAAAAATATCTGAATCAAGGATTAAAGTGAAAGCGGACGTTACGAAGGTAGAGCAGGAGAAAACAACAACTACGACAACAACAACTACTAACCCTCCTGCGCCTACACCTAATCCACCGCCTACACCTACACCTACTCCTCCACCTAATAAGGAGGAACCGGACACTCCTTCTGAGGACAACACGCCACCAACAGAAAAAACAGAAGATGTTGATTCTTAAACAATAACTGACTATAATTTTATTTTGATTCAGTAGAGATTTCGTTCTCTATCGGTAGGGTGTCATTTTCGGTTTTGAAACATTAACGAAAAAGGTTGCTCGGGCTAAAATCAAAATACCTTATGCTCAATTTATCTTCGCTGATTTACAAGTCCGAATAAATGGGCGTAGGGGTAAAATGAATAGTTACCAGAAAATGAACGAAAATAGACTTTTCCAAAAGTAAGCAGACGAGTGATCTAGTTGTCAGTGTAGACAAGCGTAACCACCGTCTTGCATTGAAGGAGAGAATAATCAAAATGGGTAAATATTTTGGAACAGATGGCGTCCGTGGCGTCGCGAATAGTGAATTAACACCGGAGTTTGCATTTAAGCTTGGCCGCGTAGGTGGCTACGTTTTAACGAAGGATGCAACGGACCGTCCAAAGGTTTTAATCGGTCGTGACACACGTATTTCAGGTGAAATGCTTGAAGGTGCACTTGTAGCTGGTCTTTTATCAATCGGCGTGGAGGTAATGCGTCTTGGTGTTATTTCAACACCAGGTGTGGCTTACCTTACTCGAATTATGAGCGCAAATGCAGGCGTTATGATTTCAGCTTCACATAACCCAGTTGCTGATAATGGTATTAAATTTTTCGGTCCTGATGGCTTTAAACTAACAGATGCGCAAGAGGCTGAAATCGAAGCAATATTAGATGCACAAGAAGATACATTACCACGTCCAATCGGGGCAGATTTAGGTTCAGTAAGTGACTACTTCGAGGGTGGACAAAAATATATTCAATATTTAAAGCAAACAGTGACTGAAGAATTTGAGGGCATCCATGTAGCATTAGATTGTGCACATGGTGCTACGTCTTCACTAGCTACACACCTATTCGCAGATTTAGAAGCGGATATCTCAACAATGGGTGCCTCACCAACAGGCTTAAATATTAATGAAGGTGTCGGTTCAACACATCCAGAAGTATTAGCTAAATTTGTCACAGAAAAAAGTGCTGACGTTGGTTTAGCATTCGATGGCGATGGTGACCGTTTAATCGCAGTAGATGAAAACGGTAAAATTGTTGATGGTGATCAAATTATGTTCATCATTGGTAAGCATTTAAATACAGTTGGTCGCTTGAAAAAACAAACAATCGTGTCAACGGTTATGAGTAATATGGGCTTCTACAAAGCTGTTGAAGATAACGATATGCACAGTGTACAAACAGCTGTAGGTGATCGTTATGTCGTAGAAGAAATGCGCGCTAATGATTATAATTTAGGTGGCGAGCAATCGGGTCATATTGTTTTCCTAGACTATAATACAACTGGTGATGGCTTATTAACGGGTATTCAGCTTGTTAACATTATGAAATCTACAGGTAAAAAACTGTCAGAGCTTGCTTCTGAAATGAAAATTTTTCCACAGCGTTTAGTCAACGTACGTGTAACAGACAAGCATGCTGTGACGGAAAATGCAAAAGTTGCTGCAGTAATCGCTGAGGTAGAAGCAGATATGGCTGGTAACGGTCGCGTGCTAGTGCGTCCTTCTGGTACTGAGCCACTTGTACGAGTAATGGTAGAAGCTGCGACAGAAGAAGACTGCGAGCGTTACGTAGAGCGTATAGCAGATGTTGTACGTACTGAAATGGGCTTAACGGAATAAATAGTTTAGCTTCATTCAGTAGGTGATAAACACCAACTGAATGAAGCTAAAGCCTCCGGCGGATGTCACGGATTTTTAATTGTGCAGGCACAATTAAAATCCAGACGGAATTACGCCAAGGCCAAATTTATCAACAACTCGATTTCCTTTCAAAGGAGGTCGGGTTTTTTTATTAGGCTCAGAAATGTGACGGATAGAACGATTTTGTGTTTCAAGTATTGAAAGCCTTCCGATGAAATGAATGTTTTCAAAGAGAATGGGAACAGTAGTACAGAGTCACAATGACAAGGAGTGTTGTATTGCAATGGCTAAAATTGCTACGGTAATTACTAATATGTTCGAGGACGCCGAATTTACGAGTCCTAAAGGAGCATTAGAAGCGGCAGGTCATGAACTAATAACGATTGATACGACAGCGGGCATTGAGGTAGAAGGTAAGCACGGAGAGAAAGTAAAAATTGATAGAGACATCGATGAGGTAACGGCTTCTGAATTTGATGCATTGTTCATCCCAGGTGGGTTTTCTCCTGATATATTACGTGTAGATGATCGTGTTGTGGCATTTGTAAAGGAGTTTATGGACGAAATGAAGCCAACCTTTGCTATTTGTCATGGACCACAATTACTCATTACAGCAAAAACATTAAATGGTCGTGACGCAACTGGTTACAAATCCATTCGAGTAGACTTAGAAAATGCAGGTGCAATATTTCATGACGAGGAAGTGTTTGTTTGCCAAAAACAATTAGTCACAAGTCGCACACCGGAGGATCTACCAGCGTTTAATCGAGAAATTGTGAAATTATTAGAGAGTGAAGAAGGCTAAGCATGCAAGGCACAAGTGAATGCTTGTGCCTTGTATGTTAAATTTAATTAGGACAGTCCTACTTCTTTTTTAACGCGATAATAGCATTGGTAATTTGTCCAAGTCCGATACCAATGATAATGCCAACGCCAGCGCCGATTGCAGTATTAATCCAGCCCCGGTCCAAGAAAGCTTCATAGCCACCGCCAGTTAGAAAGCCGATTAAACCGCCGATACCCAATCCTAAAAATAGAAAACCACCATAAAACAACCCGATCGCCTCATAATCTGCTGGGTCACGATCTTCGTAATACTGTTGGAAACGTTCATTTAAATCCTCAGATTGCTCAGAGTTACTGGCGAATTTCAATTCCTCGCTTGCCTTATGAAAGGCTTCTTGCTCCGTTAAACCTTGTGACATTAAATCATTCATATAATCGCTCATATATAGCATCATGTCGTCTTGTGCTTCTCGACCTTGATCGGAACGTCCTTTAAACTTGGATAGTTGCTTGTCGATTTTACGTTTAGTTTGCCCACTTTTTTTGCGTAGCTTTTCCATATAGGTCATTTCAGCGTCTTGCAAATAGTTCTGAGATTGTTCTTTTGCAAAACGATTAATTCTCTCTTGAATTTCACGACTAAAGCTCATGATTGTTTCCTCCATTATTTCTTAAAATTTCAATACGACTACTTAAAAAATCCCATTTAGCCCAGAAGGACATTAATTTTTCTTGCCCTTGCTCATTAAGCGTATAAAATTTCCTTGGTGGACCCATTTCAGATGGCTTTTTGACAATATTGACAAGACGGTTTCTTTCCAAACGCATTAGTAACGAATAAACAGTTCCTTCGGCTATGCCCTCAAACCCCATTTGCGTGAGATGTTTGACAATCTCATAACCATAGATTTCACCACGACTGATGATTTCTAATACAATACCTTCCAAAACTCCTTTGAGCATTTCACTCAGATTATCCATGATCTCACCCCCAGGCTAAGCTTCACCTGTACTAAGTGTTGCTAAGTACTGTATATAGTATTGCTAAGTAGTGGTTTTGTCAAACGAAATTAATTATGCCTCGGCATAATTATGTCCAGAATCGGCTTTGTGTTTAGGCCAGCAAGAGGGCATGGAAAAAACATCATATATTTAATAGGAATTTTAAATTAATGCTTTATAGCAGATTGTTTGTCTACACTTTGTCACTAAAAAGTAGGATAAATAGGTGTTTTTTATAACGAAAATTTGACGTATAGCATATGATTGAGTATGATGGAGAAGTTGAATATGAGGTCCGACCTTATCATTTAACGAGAGCGCATAGGAGGGAAGAACGCGCAAAATCGGAAAAACAATTATAGCGCCTGAGCTGAAGAAATTGGACGAAGCTAACTTCAGCAGACGAGGTGGAGGTTTATCGAAAATTCGGCGGATGCCTCCCGATCGACATACCCGATTGTCACTTTTCATTTTGAAAGCATTTGAGTGATTGAATGTACAGAAAATGGAGAAGGTATAGTTAAAGCAATAGATAAATAGAAAATCTCACGTATCGAATGGTTACTATTCAGATGGCTGAATGAGTGTTAAGTTTGTGTTTGTATGAGTATGCTTATTTTACGTAAAATCGGCATAGCTTTTCCATTCATAAAAAATTCGATAGGTTGAGGTCTAATTTGTCATTGCGTCAAATTGACGATATCGGAGGACAAGAAATTTATGTGTGGAATTGTAGGATATATTGGTGAAACAGATGCAAAGGAAATCTTATTAAAAGGTTTAGAGAAACTAGAGTACCGTGGTTATGACTCAGCAGGTATTGCAGTACGTAATGAAGATGGAGTAACAGTCTTCAAAGAAAAAGGACGTATTGCTGATTTACGAGATGCAGTAGACGAGGACGTTGCTGCAAAAGTTGGTATAGGTCATACACGTTGGGCAACTCACGGTGTGCCAAACCGTCTAAATGCACATCCTCATCAAAGTGCATCAGGACGTTTTACTTTAGTACACAACGGAGTTATTGAAAACTATCATTTATTACAAAAAACATATTTAAAAGGTATCCCGATGAAATCTGATACAGATACAGAAGTCATCGTGCAATTAGTAGAGCTATTTGTAAAAGAAGGTTTAAGCACGACTGAGGCGTTCCGTAAAACTTTATCTTTATTACACGGCTCATACGCATTAGCTCTTTTAGACGCAGAAGCGGCTGATACAATTTTCGTTGCGAAAAATAAATCACCACTTTTAGTAGGTATTGGTGAAGGCTTCAATGTAGTAGCTTCAGATGCAATGGCGATGCTACAGGTAACAGACCAATATGTGGAGCTACATGATAAAGAGGTCGTAATCGTACACAAAGCTAGCGTTGAAATTACAAAATTAGACGGTACATTAGTAGAGCGTGCACCATACACAGCAGAGCTTGATATGAGCGATATTGAAAAAGGTACGTACCCTCACTATATGTTAAAAGAAATGGATGAGCAGCCAACAGTTATTCGTAAAATCATTCAAGCATACGAAGGCGAGAATGGCGATTTAACAATTGACGCAAATATTTTAGAAGCATTACGAGCAGCAGACCGTCTATATATTATTGCAGCCGGCACAAGCTATCATGCAGGTCTAATTGGTAAGCAATATTTCGAAAAAATGGCTGGTATTCCAGTGGAAGTTCATATTTCAAGTGAATTTGGCTACAATATGCCATTACTTTCAGAAAAACCATTGTTTATTTTTATTACACAATCAGGTGAAACAGCAGATAGCCGCCAAGTACTTGTGAAAATTAAAGAGCTTGGTTATCCAACATTAACAATTACAAATGTACCTGGCTCTACACTATCACGTGAGGCGGATCATACGCTTTTATTACATGCAGGCCCAGAAATTGCAGTAGCTTCTACAAAAGCATATGTAGCACAAGTGGCTGTACTTGCTGTAACAGCATATGTAACGGCGAAAGCTAATGGCAAAGGCTTAGAATTCGATTTAAAACAAGAACTTGCGATTGCAGCAAATGGTATCCAAACAATTATCGATTCAAAAGATGTATTAGAGGATATCGCAGAGGACTACTTAAAAATCGCACGCAACGCATTCTTCATCGGTCGTAACATCGACTTCTATGTAAGCCTTGAGGGTGCCTTGAAGCTAAAAGAAATCTCTTACATTCAAGCAGAAGGCTTCGCAGGTGGTGAGCTAAAACACGGAACAATTGCCTTAATCGAAGAAGGTACACCAGTGTTTGCCCTTGTCACACAAGAAGCAGTATCATTAAATATCCGTGGTAATGTTAAAGAGGTAGCTGCACGTGGTGCATATCCATGCATTATTGCCATGGCTGGAGTAGACGAAGACGGGGACCGTTTAGTAATCCCTCAAGTTCATGAATACTTAACACCACTTGTATCTGTAGTGCCATTACAGTTAATTAGCTATTACGCAGCACTACACCGCCGCTGTGATGTAGATAAACCACGTAACTTGGCTAAATCAGTGACGGTTGAGTAATTTTATGTAGCTATAGGCTTCTGTGAGTTATAACTAATGTTGTCACAATTTATAATCATATTTGTCATAATTATATAAGATATTGTGACATCGAAAACAAACCTTGGTACAGTGTAGTCATTGCTGTATCAGGGTTTGTGTTTTTTCTTAGAATGTTTTTTATGAATAAATACATAAAATATATAGTTGATAATTACAGCGAAAATTATAATTAATATTGTCACTTTATCAGTTTTTAATGTTAAGAGATAATAAAGTTGTTTAATTTATGTTGAATGACAACAAAGTTGGGTACCACACAGCTAAGTTGTACCCTTATAGTTGATAATATATTTAAATAACTGAAGTTAGATATTGTAAAGTGAAAATAAAATTTTTAAATTTACATATGAAAATATATGAGGCTGGGACAAAATTTCACATCAGAAAAGCGCGAGAAATCAACAATTTTAAAAGTTGAGTTCTCGCGCTTTAATTTTTTGACTAGTTATGTCCTAACCTCTTTAAAGTTGTTTTAATCTTTCTTAAAAAACATAGCTTCTTTGCTATTGTAGCTTTTGAAGATTGATTAAAATAATGAAGTTTTCGTTAGTCAATTAAATTAATCTAATTGTATCTACAAAAATTTAAATCTTATTGAATGCCTTATTATATTTAACAAGCTTAGATGTATCTCCTTCACCTACACGATACTTTCCCATTAATGCTCGAATTTTTCCTGCTACATCTGCTCGTTCAATGTTTTCTTTCGCATAATGTTTCACGTTATTATTCCCGACGCATACGCTATATATCGCATGTTCAAACAAGCACTGGTCGTTACTATCGTTCCCAAAAGCAATAAACTGTTGAATATTCAACATATGTAGTCCTCTGACTTTATTAATACCTAGAGGGCTAATGTCGATGGCATGCTCGGTTTTATAGTGTGTAACTGTGACTGGAAATGATTCAAGCACTTTTAATACTTCCTCATTTGGTTGGAATAAAACTAATTTGCAGACTGGTAGTAATTGTTCCAACGGTATGTTCGTTGAATTGATTTTATCGATATTCCGAATATCTTTTTCAAGATACTTACCTCCATAATACAAGCTATTTTATATAATGTGGAATAACCTACAGAATTCTCGGGATCAAACTATAAAGAATTTTAAAGTGATACAGTTTATGACAGTGTAAATATAATTCACAATAATTTTATTTACCATATGTATATATAAGATGGTGTGGCATCAAAAATAAACCTTGGTACAGTATAGTCGTAGCTGTATCAGGGTTTGTATTTTTTCGACTGTTTTTTTAAAATAGATACATAACATATATAGTTGAATATTAAAGCAATAATTATAATTAATATTGTAACTTTATCAGTTATTAAAGTGTTGGGTTGCTAACAAGAAGTATTTTAGACAAAAAAATTGATAAAGTAATTTTGTGAAAAGCTTGAGGATAAAATTTCCTAATGACTAATTTTACTGCACTTTTATTAAAGTCGGTCTTTTACTAAATGTTATTTGTAGAAAGTTTGTCACCTTCCCAAATTATTTCTCCGTAATCTACTTGGGAAGGAATCTTTTTCATTCTTCTGGACTCTCCCGATGCTATTCTTTATTCACTAATTTTAACTTCTCCGTTTCCTGACTGCGTAATAGACGAATCTTTCACAACGAGGTTGATATCCAGACTGCCGTCACACACGTGTATCTCGACTGAGCCATCTACCTGTTCAACCACAATATTCAATTGATGGCTATTAATAACGGTAACATGAGCGATGATGTCACCGTCTCGATTATCATTTTAAGTGAGATGGTTAGGTCCTATACTTGAAAATCACCATTGTGTTTCAAAATAAATATTATAGTTATAAATTTGAGAAATTATCTTTTTGAAACCATATAAATAAAAAAACAAGTAATATATTCCATTTTAATCTAAAAAAATAAAATTCAGAAAATATATGAAACTTTTATATAAAATGTATAAATCTTTAATATAATTTGTATAAATTCAAGTGAATATGAAATACATGGAGTAAGGAGATTAATCATGACAACTCACTACAACGTCCAAAAGCATAATACTATATATCAAGTGAAAGACAGAATATTAATTGGTACTATGCCTCCAAAAGCGCAAGTAATTGAAGAAGCTCCCGATTACCTTGGGAATATTTTAAAGTACTTTTCTAAACCAAGAACGTTAGAAGACAGCTTTAAATTCATTACAAGTAACTCTAGTTTATCCGAAATAGAAGCTCGTAATCTAGTAGAAGAATTAATTGAAAATAAAATTATTTCAAATAAAAAGTTTGATTCGGATAATCGTTATTCTAGACATTCTCTTTATTTTGATTTAATTGATACTCCTATTAATGCACAGGAAATTTTGGCGAATAAAACTGTAGGATTAGTTGGGATGGGAGGTATCGGCACTAATATAGCAATGAATTTGGCAGGAGCCGGTATTGGTAAACTGATATTCTCGGATGGAGATACTATTGAATTAAGTAATTTAACTCGACAGTTTTTATATCATGAAGAGCATGTTAACAATTTCAAAGTTGAACAAGCTGCTAAGCAATTAGCACTAATTAATTCAGAAATTGAACTTGTTCCAATATTAGAGTCTATTTCCGATGTAGAAATATTTGATAAATATTTTAATGAGTGTGACATTATTATTCTGTCTGCTGATTCTCCAGCAGAAATTCACGAATGGATTAATTCAGCTGCAATGAAGCATGGTTTTGCATATAGTAATGCAGGATATATTGATTCATTTGGAGCTATTGGACCTATGGTCATTCCAGGAAAAACTGCCTGCTATGAATGTTATAAGAATGATGGAGATCTATATAAATTTTTGGATAATGGTCAGGAATTGCCAAGTAATTTAAATGAAAGTTTTCAAGCGCCAAGTTATGGACCTTTAAACTCAATGGTTGCTGCGGTACAAGCAAATGAAGTAATTAGATATTTGATTGGAGTCGAAAGAAAGACGGAAGGAACTCGCCTTCTTATCAATTCACAGAACTATAAAATTTATGAAGAAGTATTTACTAAAAATGAAAATTGCAAAAAGTGTGGGCATTTCACTCACCATACAGAAAATTTGCACGCTAGTTTTCAAGAAAGTTCGCTGACAGATGTTTATGTAAACGAACGAGAAAATGATTCATTTAACAGCATATTACTTGATTCGATGATGGATAGATTGATTAAAGTATTACCTAATACAAAAATATTGGATATTGGCTGTGCAACTGGAGAACAAGCTATTCATTTTGCACAAAAGGGAGCAACTATAATTGCCAATGATATTTCTGAAGAGATGCTTGAAGTAGTAAACAATAAAGTCAATACATTAGAGTTAAAAGGGATTAAAACATTACATGGAGATATTGTCAATTTAAACATTGAGGATAAGTTCAATTATGTTATTTGTAATAACGTTTTAGACTATATCGAAGACATAGGCACAAGACTTTCGAAATTTAAAGGATTATTAACTGAGAATGGAACTTTAATAGTTACAATCCCACATCCTATTAAAGACGGAGGTGTTTGGAAGAAGGAGTATTATAATGGACGATGGAATTATGAAGATTTTTCATTGCAGAATTATTTTGCAGAAGGGAAAATTACAAAATCAAGAGAAAACAAAGATGGCGAGACGGTAATTTCATCTATAGAAAGTTATCATCGAACTACAGAAACATATTTCCAAACATTTGTCCAAGCTGGATTTAAAGTAGTGGGATTATTTGAGCCCCAACCTCCAAATATTGTCGCTGAAACACATCCGATCTTATTTGAAAAATGCAGTCATATTCCTTATTTTCAAACATTTGTATTAAAAAAGGAGTAAATGCTATGGATTTAGATACGATTTATTTTAAAAAAACTAAAGTAGAAGATTTTTCGTTTAATGAAAGTGTTAGCTTAGTTTTTGATGATATGGTTAATCGTAGTGTGCCTTTATATAAGGAATTTCAAAATTTAATTGTTCAATATATTGTTAAACATTTGGTGAAAGATACGAATATTTATGATTTAGGTTGTGCCACGGGAACAACGTTAATTCTATTGAACAACCTGCTAAATAAAACCAATACAAAGTTTTATGGAATAGATAATTCTGAATCGATGTTATTCAAGGCAAATGAAAAAGTTAAAGAAATGGCTAAAAGTCCTCAAACAATTCATTTTATACAGGAAGATTTAACAACTATTAATTCTTTTATAGATCCAGGATGTTTTATTTTAAATCTTACATTACAGTTTATACGACCTATGGAAAGAGAAGATTTATTAAAAAAATTATACAATAGTTTGCAACAAAATGGATTCGTTATTCTGTATGAAAAATTACTAGAAGAGGATTCTTTATTCACACGAAATTATATAGATTTATATTACGATTATAAACAACAAAAAAATTATTCCAAGTTGGAGATTTCAAGAAAGAGAGAAGAATTAGAGAATGTATTAATCCCATTTACTGAGATAGAGAATAAAAACTTGTTAAAAAAAGTCGGTTTTTCAAAAGTATCAACAATTAGTAAGTATTTAAATTTTGGAGTTATTATTGCCATTAAGTTATGAAATTACAAAATCTCATTGAAAGGAGGTGATAGTATGTTGAAAATCCGTAAAGTTACTAATATCGAAGGTCGCTCTTGTGTATTTTGTAACTAATAAAGATAACCCGTTGATTGGGTAGACAATTAGAAATTTATTTTGATTTTCTAATTTGTCTTACATAAAGGGAGGGAAACCCTCCCTTTATTACTATTACTAGATTGAGTATAGGAGTAAAAATATGGGCAATAGCAAGTCGATTTGGAAAAATTCTAAATTTACAACATATGCATGCGGAACCTTATTTAATTCATTGGGAAACGCTTTTTTTGATTTAGCGTTACCATTGTTGATTTATCATAGAACGAATTCTTTATCCCTGATGGGTGCTTCTGTTATTTTTACACAACTTCCTAAAATAATAATGGGTCCTTTAATCGGCACTTGGGTAGATCGATTAAACCCTCGAACGATTTTATTTACTTCTTATGCAATACAGTTTATATTAGTTAGTTTAATTCCAATTTTGGAATATTTAACATTACTGAGTTCTATGTTGGTATTGGTAATTGGATTTCTAGTAAATACTGCAAACTTGTTTGCAAGATCTGCCCAATTTTCAATTATCCCCTTACTATATCCCACACAAAAATTAGAGGCAAATGCTGGTTTCGCTACTGTATGGACATCTTCGATGATTACAGGGCCAATAATTGGAGGTGGGTTGTTAACTATATTTTCCCCAATGAGTTTGATTATATTAAATGCCTTATCTTTTATTATGATGATTTTCTTTTTATATTTAGTTCGAATTCCAGATAAGGAAAAAGTAATTGGTCAAAAGAAAGCTTTTACTAAAGATTTGGTGGAAGGTTTAAAGATCGCTATGGCCACTAGAACTTTAAGAATCTTTTTGGTATCTTCCTTTTTACTAATTTTTTCTGTAGCCCCTGTCTCTACCTTAGTTATTTTTTATTTGAAAGAAGTCTATTTATTTGAGGATTCTAATATAGGATTT
This sequence comes from Lysinibacillus zambalensis, assembly GCF_040183165.1. Classification (NCBI taxonomy): domain Bacteria; kingdom Bacillati; phylum Bacillota; class Bacilli; order Caryophanales; family Bacillaceae; genus Lysinibacillus; species Lysinibacillus zambalensis. Next base: position 204,168 of record NZ_JBEGDG010000005.1, on the reverse strand, counting down.
GTAGTAGCCACTTCTGGTACAGGACTCTTTCTCGGAACATTAGTCATTAGTAAAATGAAAAAGGAGAATTTGGGAAATTTAATTTATATAGGATTTTTATGTATGTTAGCAGGCTTAACTTTACTACTTCTTCCTGGTTGGTGGTTCATTCCAATATCTCTTTTCATGATTAGTTTAGGGTCAATCATTTATTCAATTAGTAGAAATTCAATTATTCAATCATACTGTCCACAGGAGTATCTAGCTCGTGTGAATTCGATTTTCCAATTGATGGAACAAATTGCGACGCCTATAAGCATTACAATTATTGTAGGTATGGCATCTTCGGGCATTCATAAATCTATTTTTGTGACTCTGGTTGGTATTTGCATAGCAGCAACCATGTTATTTAAATTTAGTAAATTAAATTCTAAAAGTATAAATATAGAAGAAGTGTTTTTGAAAAAAAATTAATTTAAATATAAGGTGGAGTTTTAATGATTACTGTTGGGTTAAACGCATGTATTGTTGATGAAAACAACGAAATAAGACCTGTTGATGGTGGAGGAGTTTGCCTTTTTGAAGATGATAAATTATTATTTGCGATTACAGAAGAACGCTTAACATATAAAAAATATGATGGGGGATTTAAAAAATCTTTAGAATATGTATTAGAGGCTAGTGGAAAGAGCTTGCAAGATGTTGATCAATTTGCAGTTAGTTTTTACGGAGTATCATTAAATGTTCCTAAGTTTCTTATCGAATATATACAGACTGAACTGTCTATTCAATCTCATCAAAAATTAATTATTGTCCCAAGTCATCATTTGTCTCATGCTTATGCTGCTTTTTATTCTAGCGGTTTTAAAGAAGCTTTGATTGTAGTTAATGATAATGAAGGGCAAATTATTGGTGAAAAGAAGTCACCACATATGTTTGAAAATTCATGTGAAAGAAATTCGTATTATTTAGCTAGAAATGGAGAAATTGAATTAATTGATCGAGACTTTGAGTATCCACAGGGATTAGGGTTTGGAAAACTTTACAATAAATTCACGCGATATCTTGGTATGGGTAATTACCATAATGCTGGAAAAACAATGGGTTTAGCATCATTTGGTAGCGATAACTTATTAAGCTTAGGGGATGCTTATATAAAAGATTATGATGGAAGTATTCATTGTATTATTCCCGATACAGGTAGCACTGAAAAAGATATGAAGACTTTATTTAAAAAATTAGGTGTAACGATTCCAGAACCTAGAAAAAAAACAGATCCTTTAAGACAAATGCATGCAGATTTAGCGCAATATGTTCAAAAACAACTTGAAAAGTGGACTACTGTAAAAGTAGAAAAACTAATAGAACAATATAATCTGGAGTATGTATGTGTAGGTGGGGGAGTTGCCTTAAATTGCCCAACCAATTCAGCTTTATTAAATATTGAAAGAGTAAAAAATGTATATATTCCGAATGCACCCCAAGATCAGGGATTGTGTATTGGGAATGCAATATATGCGATAGTGAATTCTCGAAGAGAGAAAGCAAACTTTAATCAAGTGAAATTTGAAGTGCCTCTATATTCAGGGAAGAAATATACTGTGACAGCTAATGAAATCCAAACAATACTGAAGGAGTTTTCCAATCTTCATTTTAGTGAGGTTGAAGATCCTTGTAAAATCGCAGCTAAACTCATTGCAGAGGGAAATGTAATAGCTTGGTTCCAAGGAGCAAGTGAATTTGGTCCAAGAGCTTTAGGTAATCGAAGTATTCTGGGAGATCCTCGCGATAAACTTGTAGTTAATCGGTTGAATTTAGAAATAAAAAAACGGGAAGCGTTTCGTCCTTTTGCACCCAGTGTACTAATTGAAAAAACACAAGATTACTTTGAAAACTTTTCAATAGAGAGTCCATCAATGATGTTTACTGCAGATGTAAAAAAAGAGCAAGTTAAAAACATCAGTGGGGTGGTTCATGTTGATGGGACTGCTAGGTTACAAACTGTTAATAAGCAAGATAATCCTATGTATTATCGATTAATTCAACACTTTGGAAAATTAACAGGTATCTATTTAGTCATCAATACATCTTTTAATTTGGATGGAAAGCCAATTGTAGAAACGCCTTATGATGCTATTGCATGCTTCAATAAAAGTGAGCTGGATTACCTAGTCATTGAAAACTTTGTATTGAGAAAGATATAGTAGTAAAGCTTATAATGACTAAACTAGATGAATTTCTTGAGAAACAGCTTATGATTATTTTGTATATTTGCATCTTCTAAAATACCTATAACTTCAATAGCTTTTTCTGCATTTTTTATTCCTTCGTTTAGCTGATTTTTCTCGATTTGATAAAGCCCTTTTAAGAATAAATGTTTTGTTTTCTCGAAATACAAATAGGTATTATTAGGAATTTCGTCAATATAATTAAGAAACCACTTTGCATCATCTAAATGACCAGTTTCAATAGTATAAATAACAACGTTTAACAGGATACGAATGAATTCTGTTTTAATTTTGGGGATTTTGATATTAAGTTTAGATTTAGAAATTATTTCTTTGGCTAAAATAATAACAGTTTGATATTTTAAAATACACATTGCATTACCGAAAAGAATGATTTCATAATATCCCCAATGATCATTCTTTAATAAATAGTCACTAATAAAATTTCTTTCAGAATTAGTAATCTCAAAATTTCTATTTAAGTCTCGTATAAGTGCTTTAGTCATAATGTAATTACATTTATAACTACTAGATAAGTGACTTTTCCACTTTTTTTCTTCTTCCTTATAAATGTCGATTAAAAAAGGAATGTTATTTTGTTCGTATGCATGTCTTATTGTATGTAAAAAGATTTCAAACTCACTAGGTTGATAGTCTCTTGAAATGAGGATGTACTCTTCAATAGAGATATTAAGTTTATTCAGTAAAAGGATAAAATTTGATAGAGAGATATCAGATTCACCTCTTTCAAATTTAGATAAAAAAGAACTACTAATAATACCTTCAGCAACTTCTTTAAGAGAATATCCTTTACTTATACGGATATTTTTAAAATTTTGACCATAATTCATACTTTATCACTCTCTTTTATATGTTTTTTAACTGGAAATGTAAATTATTATATACTATAATAAAAATTATGCAAGGGGTGTATTTAATGGAAAAGTTAGGGATAATTATTATCATTGGATAGAATGATAGAATCAATTTAAGGAAGGGTTAATAAATGAGCTCAATTGATTTGATTCAATACATAGAAATAGGAGGTGTTGATTGGAATGCAACGTTTACGAATCGGCGATCACATTGGTATTTTTTCACCTTCGTCTCCTGCAACTGTAACCGCAGCACCTCGTTTTAATAGAGCAAAGCAATTTTTAACGGAAAAAGGGTTTCAAATTATCGAAGGTCAATTAACAGGAAAACAAGATGGGTACCGTTCAGGATCACCAAAGGAAAGAGCAGAAGAGTTAAACCGATTAATACGTAATCCAGATATTAAAATGATTATGTCTACAATTGGAGGAACAAACTCAAATAGTATGTTACCTTATATTGATTATGAGGCATTTCAACTAAATCCAAAGCTTATTGTTGGATATTCTGACGTTACAGTGATTCTACTTGCTATTTATGCAAAAACTGGTATTCCGACATATTATGGCCCTGCATTCATACCGAGCTTTGGTGAATTTGAACCACTTGTACACGAAACATATCGTTATTTTGAACAGTTTTTTATAAGAAAACAAAAACTTCCGTACTCTATTGAAATACCGTCTCTTTGGACAGAAGATTCTGTTAATTGGTTAGAGAAAACTCATGAAAAGAAGTTGAAAAATAATGAATGGATTACAGTCAATTCTGGAATTGCGGAGGGGCGCTTAATTGGAGGAAATCTAAATGCAATATATGGTAGCATTGGTTCTCCATTTATGCCTAAATTTAAAAAAGGAGATATTTTATTAATTGAAGATAGTATAAAAAACGCAGAAACAGTTGAAAAAAATTTTGCAATGTTAAAAAATCATGGTGTATTTAATTTAGTTTCGGGAATCTTAGTAGGTAAATATGAACGTTTTGATGACATGGGTACAGGAAAAAAACCATATGAAATTTTAACGGAGATAATAGATAATCCCTCTATTCCTATATTAGCTGAGTTTGATAGTTGTCATACCCACCCAATGATTCCGATGCCAATTGGAAAGAAAGTAAGTCTTGACGCAGCTAATAAAACAGTAGAACTAGTAGAAAACTGGATAGTATAATGATAAGTATTTTTTAATCCATCTAATCATATTGGAGGATAAATTGTATTAGTGGTAAATAGTTAACAATAATGTGTAATTAATTTCTTGATTACTATGAATTAACAACGTAGAGATTATTTCTTAAGGTAGACGAATTGTAGTGAGCTCAAAAGTTAGACGAAATATTTTAGGTAGCTACCAAGGGAATAGCACGAAAGCACTGAAAAAGTCTATATAGCTTCATTTAAAGAGGTATTTGGCGATTCAAACGTCGAATACCTCGCTTTTTTTCATTTATAATAGTGTTGCAGGTGGTGCTCTAAATGATTTAAACCCAAGAAACATCCATAAAGCTGATTTATAAGGTGCAATCCATGTCGTTAATTAAACAACTAGATGAGCAAAATGAAGGGCTTCGTCAAAATGCTTCTCACCTTACACAGCAAATTCAAATTATTAAACATTACCTTGTGATAAAAATTTAGAAAAAGCCATAATTCATATTTAAAAACAATATGGTAGTGTTGATTACTCTCTTTTAAGTGAGTTTTTAGGAGTTACTGAAAAGACAACAAGTTCTCAAGGAGTGTATAAAAGGAATCGCTTGTATATTAGCTAACTTGGAGGAAGTTAAAAACTCCAATACAAACATTTAAAACAAGATCTTTGGACAGACTGGATCTCGTTGATGATAGAGACATAAATTAACCAAAAATACTATACTTCACTACTTCCCGTTATCAAATGACAAAAGCAAAGAACTATTATACGAAACAGTTTATGACAGTATGAATTATAGAATTGAAGAATTATGACAGTTGTTATTATAAAAAATGCCACCTTGTTCTTATAAATTGGCTTAAAATAATTAAAAGATAATGACAGTATTAAATATAACTCACAGCTTCTTCTTGTTAGCATAAAATAAAGTCATTTAAAGTAATTATTTAAATATCCGTGCAATTCGCATCCGTTCGCTTGTAATAAGAAGTGAGCGGATGTTTTTTATTTTGGATGTTTCATGGTAATAAAGACAGAGTTGTTAAGGCTATACCCCTACCGTGAAATAGTGATTGTCCCAAGCTATTCCAAATTTTATAATAGTAATTATAGAATGTAGATAGCAATGAAAGAGGTGGCATATGAAAAAGCAGTGGAACTTAATATTAGCAATATTTGTAGTCTTAATTATCGCGGTATTTTCAGTTATAAATGTTGACAAGGTAACGGTAAATTATTTATTTGGTAAAGCTGAGTGGCCATTGATCCTCGTTATTATTGGGTCAGTCTTATTGGGAGCCCTGTTAGTTGGATTAATTAGTATGATGAAAATTTATCAACTTCAAAGAGCTTTGAAAAAGGCAGGTGGTGAAATGGATCAACGTTCTTAAATGTTGAGCTATTCACTAAGAGCCCTATTGTAAAACAACACTTAGAATTAAACGATTATATTATTTTACATCAAAAATTAAAAAACTTTATTTTAATCCCGTCCTAAAAATCAGGACGGTTTTTTGTATTTGAGGTTAGAAAATAGATTAATACAAAATTATAATTATTCTCATATTTAACATAAAATAGTTAACAATTATATGGTAATATATTCATAGAATAATAATAAATACAAAGGGAGAGAAGATAATATGATGAAAAAAATACTGAAACGCACGAGTGCTGCGTTGCTTGGCGCTTCATTGATGCTAACAACGGTGGTGCCAGTGATCCATGCGAAGGAGCAGTCACCGCCACTATCACCATCGATAAGTAATCCGGTTATTGAAACCTTAGTCGAAGGTGAAAAATACGGAATTTACCCAACTACATGGTATGATAAAGACTTCCATAAAGAAATTTCTGTGGACAAGGTAAATGAACTGCTGGCATTAACAGAAAAGAAAATTGCCTCACTGGGCTTAGCGGAAAATAAAAAGTATAAGCCAGTGAACGTGAAGAACGATAACACACGCGGTGATATTGTGAATCGCTTGTATAATATCGTCGCACGCTATGATTTACCTGTCGGCACGGATGCCATTAAATTTATGAAAGATCATAACATATTACAAGGTTATTCAAACGAACTGCACTTAGAGCAAAAGGCAACGACGCAACAGGCTGTTCTACTAGCTTCTCGATTGATTAAGATTACCTATGAACTTGCAGAGCAAGGAGCGAAGGGGGTAGCCTGGGTAGTAGAGGATGAGGATACGACTGTGTATTTACTAGGCTCCATTCACCTAGGTACACCTGACTTATATCCATTCGATCAAAAACTAGTGAAGGCGTTCGATAAAGCGGATGCGCTATTAGTAGAGGCAAATATTCTGGATACGAAAGGGCTTGATTATTATGCAAAAAAGGCAATGTATTCAGATGGCACAACACTGAAAGATGCTGTTGCGCCAGAAACATATGCGAAACTTGAAAAAGTTGCAAAGCTATATAATCTCCCGATGGAACAACTGACATTGCAAAAGCCTTGGACGCTGTCAAGCACCTTAGCAATGCTGTCAACAGATAATTCATTTGGTATGACGCCACAAGAAATGGCGATGCACGGTATTGATATGTACTTTTTATTAAATGCAGATCTGCAGAAAAAGCCAGTAATTGAATTAGAGGGTATGAAAGCACAAGTTGATATGTTTGACGCGTTATCACCAGAAGCACAGGAGCAGTCTTTAGTCGCTGTGTTGGATAGCATAATCAATCCATCTGAAGAAAATCAATCTAAAGTTCTCCAAGAGTGGTTTACAAGCTGGAAGCAGGGTAACGTTGAAGAATTCGCAAAAAGCTTCCAATCGATGGAAGGCGGGACGTCAGAGTACAATGAAATGCTATTTGGTGTACGAGATGAACAAATGGCAAAGAAAATTATGAATGTACTTGAAGAGAAAAAAGGTACGTATTTTGTTGTTGTTGGTTCAGGTCACTTTTTAGGTGAGAAAAGCATTCGCTATCATTTGGAGAAAGACGGGTATAAAGTGAAGCCATTTTATCAATAAAGAAAAACCAAAGAGCATGGGGATTAAGGGTAAGTTGTACCTTAATTTAGTTAAAAAGCCTTTAAGGAATCTATTTCCTTAAGGGCTTTTTGTCTCCTCACATAGCAAGAAACTGTCAGCCTTTCTCCAGTGCTTGTCGTGCTAAAAGGGTGAAAGCACTTTTCTTAGTAAAAATTAGTGTACATATAAACATAAAAAAAATACAAACTAATTTTAACTTCTTGCAATGGATGTCCAAATACTTGCTGCAAGAAGTTAAAGCTTCCGGCGGATGTAACGGAATCGGAAAGACGTTCTTTATGCTAACACAGAGCCGACTCTGGACGCATTGTTTATCTATGCGAAAGCGAAGCGTCGGCAACAATTATGCCGAGGCATATTGATTGTGAAAATTTTAGGAGGTTACCATGGCTAATTCTAGACACTCAAAACCAGATGATAGATCCAATAACGTGGAACGAATTCGTGATATCGTTAAGAACACTGAAGAAAAACTCCATGAAGCGGAGATTAGTTTGGAATTTGCAGACCCTATGCAAAGTGAAATGATTAAAGAAAAAAATAAGCGACGTCAAAAGTCAATTGAAGCATTAAAAGAAGAAATGCAAGATGAAATGGCAGCACGTAAAAAAGGAGAAGTGTAGAATTGGAAACTTAGAAAGAAGAACTACCTTTTCTCCAACTTGAAAGTACTTCCTAATAAAAGCAGATGGTTTAGAAGTTCTATAATGGACCTCTATATCACCGTCTGCTTTTATTATGAGGTTGTAAATGACTTATTATATCCCTTTTTAGAACATGGATTTCAACACAAATTGGATGACTTCTTCAATTGTGGATTTACGTATTTAAAGAGCTTATACAAGGAATGGGCTCTGGGGACTTTTCGGAAGAAGATTACCACATTAGATTTTTATGTAGCTAAAAATATTTAGTGGATTAGTATGTCAGAAAAAATACATATATGTAGGCTAACATCGGATTTATCATATTTAAAATAGCTAAAATTTGAACTCCACGCTTTGACATTGTTTCAAAATGCGGGGTTTCTTTAGGAGAAACCTTCTCTTGTAGCTACCTTAGTAGTGAAAAAGTAATTAAATATAATTAAAGAATACTATTACTAATAAAGATGAACCTTTCCCACGGGTCATTTGTTTATAAAGTATAACGCAATGAAAGGAGTGCCTTGGATGGACAGAGCGTGAACTACGATTCTTATAACAAGGATGAATACCGTACATGTTATTACATGCTGCTGAACGGACAAGATGGGGTTTCTACAGGATAAAAGCTTTCTCTTCTGTTGTAGCTGTCATAGTAATGAATAATAAAGTATGGAAAAGTAATTAAGTATAATTAAAGAATAATATTACTAAAAAAGATGAACCTTTTCCAATAGTCATTTGTTTATAAAGTATAACGCATAGAAAGGAGTGCCTTGGATTGACAGAACGTGAATTATTCGATTCTTATAACAAGGATGTATACCGCACATGTTATTACATGCTGCGAAACGCACAAGATGCGGAAGATCTCTGCCATGACGTATTTATCACCGTTTTTCGTCAGGATTGGCAAAACGTTGAGCATACGCGTGCCTGGATCATGCGCATCGCAATGAACCATTGCTTAAACTTGCTAAAACGGAATCAGACTCAGCGGGATAAACAGGGTCAGGTTCAATGGCTTCATGAGCAGGCCACATTTTCAATTAAATCCGTAGACACCGTTGTATTAGAAAAAACAGCTCAGGAAGAATGGGAGGAACTACTGAAGCAACTACCAGACAAATTGATGGCAGTTGTTACCCTCCGCTATATCGGTGAGCTATCCATGGTAGAGATCGCTGAAACCCTGCAGATTCCTGTGGGTACAGTGAAGTCGAGACTCCATAAGGCATTGAAAATCATGCGCAAAAAGCTTGAACAAAAAAACAACTTATGGTTGAAGGGAGAGAACCAATTTGGAACGCATTGAAAACAAGGTTAAAAACCAAATGAAGGCATCAAATAACGTGGATTACCCTGACTTTGATCAGATGTGGAGCAGTATTCAGCAGGACGAGCTAAAGGTTGCTGGGGGTGAACCAGTTGTGCTCCGTCCTCGAAAGCGAAAGCGCTTTGCATTGGTGGCGGGGCTATCTGTAGCTTTGATGGCTACACCAGTTTATGCAGCTCTGAATTATGACTGGTCCAGCATGCTTTCGCATAGGGAAGGTATTCAGTCCGCATTAGAGCAGGGCTTAGGTCAAACGATTGAGCAATCCGTTACAAAGGATGGTGTTACGTTAACCGTACATACGGCGTTTATAGATGAGAACAGAACCGTATTGCTGTATAGCTTGAAACCTGAAACATCCCAGGATGTAACGGATATAGATTTTAAACTTATCGGACTAAAAGATTCGAAGGGTAACTTTGTTGAAGGAAATTATAGGGGTAAGTGGAATGAGGAGCTAGGTGAATACCAGGGATATTTTGAAACGGACTGGGTTGCCGAAGGGCAGACGACCGATGTTGAGTTTATAATGGAGAATATCCAATTCATCGACAATAAGAAGCAATCCATCAGCTATAATCCTAATGACTCTGCTACGCAAGTGTTCCCAATTCAAAAGGATGGGGTGGGTAGCGTGACCTTACAGTCTTTTGAACAGGCTGAAGGTAAAGTTCTCCTGAAATCAACCGTTACGCTTACGGATCCTGAACTGGAGAACAGATGGACAAACTTCGAGGTAATCAATGATACAAATAAATCTGTTGAAAAAGCGGAAAGGTCTTCATATCAAGGCGGAGGAGCAATCTTGAATCAAATATTTAAGTCTGAAACCTTACGTAAAGAAGGGACTAAATTCCAGCTTTCTTATGATCACATACTAGAAACAAAAGAAAGTACTTGGAACGTAAATATGAACCTTTCCAAAAAACAGTTGGAGAATGCGTCATTTAAGCAAGTGCTAGATATCCCTATGGGCAATGTTCCTAACACGAAAATCCAAGAAATGAAGGTTACACCAACCCAAGTTCGTTTGAAAATTACTCAAGATGACTACTACACTCTTCCTTTTGGAGAGTATCAGCTAGATGTAGGTGGAACTCTGTTAAAAGGGGGGTATTCTACTATGGGTATAGGACAAGATTTACGCTTTGAAGTGAAAGGGCTAGATGTAGCTTCTCTGGCTAATCAGCCTATAACCCTCGTTGCGAAGCACCGTATCGATGGTTTTTACGGAGACGAGAACGACAAACCAATCCATTTGACTGACATATCAGAAAAACATCAAACTACAACGTCTAGCATTGCGGGGTATCCAATCTCATGGACTTATTATTTGAAGGACAATAACCTCTATGTGGAAACCTTGAGCTCAGACCCGACATTTGATGGGGTCGATCGAACTTATTATTTGGACGGTAAAGAACAGATCTTAGGGGAACCGGAATCTTATGATGAAAGTAATAAAACTATGCACGTTTATGAAAATTTCGACAAGAAAGAGCTAGATATTTACATTTATAGTTATGGAATCAATAAGCCAAACGAAGAGCTTCGTATTCCACTTAAGTCTGGAAAATGACCTGCATTATGAAGATCAGAATGCCCAGCGGGAATTTCAGAACTTGAAGAGATATATTTTTAATTGAAAATCTAACCCCTACTATAGATAGTCCTATTCATATAACTAAATGAAGTAACGTAAAAACCCAACTTCTCTATAATTAATTTGCAGAGAAGTTGGGCCTTTTAATTAAAATGAAAATCTCTTTTAAATGAGATTAACTATAACGCTTCTTTATTCTAGTTTCTCAATTTACAACTTTATTATCTATACACATCAATCACCTCTTTAACTTTTCTTTGAGGTGGTTTTTTTATGGATATTTGTGTTAAAATTGATGGTTGTCTTGTGAATTATAGAATGAGCAATTATCAATAAGGGTAATAAGTAACTTTTCTTTTTTATTAACGAGGCCGATTGTTCAATTAGAGTGATCGCCTTCTGTGCTAACCGGGGCAGATTAGTTGAAGTACATAATGTTGATGAGGGAGAAAATGATGGGGTCTGACGATAATTGCTTTATTGATATTCGTTTCAATGATGGAGATATTAAGTTTGACGTTTTAGAAGATACATAGTTTATAATAAAAAAACTGAGCTATATATTGGGTTATTTAACCAGATGGAAGTGAAAAGGAAAAATATGAGAAAAAAAGTTATTTTATCATTAATGTTAATGACATTTCTTTCTGCTGTAGAAGGAACAATTATTAGTACAGCAATCCCCCGTATAACGAATGATTTGTCAGGTGTCGAACTTGTTAGTTGGGTTTATGCAATTTATATGCTTGCCACAGCTGTTTCGACTCCAATCTACGGGAAACTGGCTGATTTATTCGGTCGCAAAAAAGTTTTACTAATCGGAGCTACAATATTTTTAGTTGGCTCTGCACTTTGCGGTATCGTTACATCGATGGAACAGCTCGTCGTCTTTCGTGCCCTTCAAGGTCTAGGTGCAGGCGCTATTATGCCAATAACAATGACAATCATTGGTGACTTATATAGCGAAGTGAAAGACCGTGCCAAAGCACAGGGGTGGATTAGTGCTGTTTGGGGTATCTCTGGTGTGATCGGACCATTAGTTGGCGGATTTTTAGTCGATTCCCTTTCTTGGCGCTATATCTTTTTCTTAAATGTGCCATTTGGAATTATCGCCTGCATAATGATTGTCATCTATTATAAAGAATCTATTAAGCCTGCTAAGCATCATATCGACTATCTTGGTGCAACAGTCTTCTCTTTAAGTACAGTCGCTCTACTATACGCGTTATTAACAGGTAGCAGTCAGCAAAACTGGGGGGACATGACAATTGTTGGTCTCTTAATTTTTGCAGCTGTTTCATTCATTATTTTCTTATTCATTGAGAAAAAATCTCCGGAACCATTAATTCCGCTAGCACTTTTCTCTAACCGTACATTATCTATTATTAATATACTTACACTTATTTCGGGTGCAATGATTATTAGTATTACAATGTATCTTCCGATTTGGAGCCAAGGTGTATTAGGAAAAAATGCGACAGACGCTGGACTCATTTTAATGCCACTACCTGTAATGTGGACATTTGGCACTATTCTTTCAGGTAAATTAGTTGGTAGTCTAAATACGAAACAAATCATTCTACTTGGAGCTAGCGTTCTTTCGGTTGCTGCCTTTTCATTATTTACATTGTCGACAGATTCACCAGCATTCCTAATTTATGTTGCAGTTGGACTATTCGGCTTAGGGATGGGACTCATTACACCTATCTATATGGTAACAATTCAAGCAGCTGTTCCAAATCATACGCGCGGGACGGCAATTGGCTTAAATACATTTATCAATACGTTTAGTCAAACATTAGGAGCTGCAGTTTTCGGAGCAATGTTCAACACGATGATTCATGCACGTGGTATTAAAAACCTTGATCTTGTAACTTCTGGTGGACATGAAGGAACTACAACAAACGTAGTAACCGAATCGCAAGAAGCATTAGCTTCAAGTGTACATTTTATTTATATGGGTACTTTTATATTAGCACTAGGAACTTTAGTAATTGTTTGGTTGTTATTAAAGCCAACCACACAAACTAGAGAGCAATAAAAAAAGAGGACAGCTTGTCCTCTTTTTTTATATGTATATTCTAGTAACTTCATATTGTATTCGATTTTGTTTACTTACTTCATAGAGTGGGAACCGTTAGGTGAAGTTTGATCACAATTGATTTGTTGTTCTTTATCTATACCGTTAATAGTTGCATACTGATTACCCCATGCACACATTGTATTTAATACTGGTATAAATGATCTTCCTAAATCCGTTAAGCTGTATTCTACTTTTGGTGGTACCTCTTTAAAAATTTCTCTTCGTACAAGTCCATCTCTTTCTAACTGTTTCAATTGATCCGTTAAGACTTTTTGTGTAATTCCAGGTAATAAATTATAAAACTCTTTTGTCCTTACTGATCTTTGGCTCAAGAAAAAGAGTATTAAACATTTCCATTTTCCACCTGCGATATTCATAAAAATGTTGATTCCAGTATTATAGTTAACCATGTGCTTTCACCCCTAAATAGGCACTTAAAAGTGGCTATACCACATTTTTGTGCGTTATTTTCTTATTTATTATTGCTTACTATAATTAAAGGTGCAATAAATAAAAATTTCGGAGTTGATACAATGAGTGTAAAAAATATTTTGGAAAAAAGACGTTCAGTTAGACATTATGATTCAAGCTATAACATAAGTTCAGAAATTCTAACGTCATTAGTTGAAAGTGCAAGTAAGTCACCTAATGGAAATAATATTCAAGCTACTCGATACTTAATTATTGATGATCCAGATTTAAGAAATTTATTAATGCCTATAGCTTTTAATCAACAACAAGTGACAGAAGCTTCAACTTTAATTGTTATGTTGGGTGATTATCAGGCATTTGACAAAGATAATATTATTAAGATACATGAAGAAGGCTTTCAAGCGGGCTATTTTGATGAATCGCTAAGAGATTATTTAGCGAATGCGGCAATAAATTATTATGAAAATAAATCAAAAGAAGATTTAAAACTAGAGTTAACTAGAGATGTAAGTCTTGCGTCAATGTCATTAATTTTGTTAGCAAATGAAGCTGGTTTTGACACTATTACTATGTCAGGCTATGATTCTAAGGAATTAAAAGATATCTTAAATATTTCTGAAAGGTATTTAGATGTTATGCTTATAGCCATTGGTAAAGGTACTAAAGCTGGCCATAAGACCGTAAGGCATAATGTTAGTAAGGTAATGTATAGAAACAACATAATTTAGTGTTCTTATGGTCATTGCTGAGGGACTATGTGAATTAAAAGCTTGCAAAAATAATATCAATTTAATTTATTGACAATTCAAATAAAAACACTATAATAATTATCAAGGTTTGCATAACGAAAAATTGTTGTTAACAATTTGGAGTATAAGAGTAAAAGTGTTGAAGAGAACTAGTAGTTTTAATGGAACTTACAGAAAGTAGCCGGTCGATGAGAGGCGCAAGGAAAGTTAAAATGAATTCATCTTGGAGCTGCGTACCGAACTTTAGTAGGCTACGACGGGTTTGCATCCGTAATCAATGCAAAGGTATCGCATTTAGCCGTACCTATGGAGAAGAGTTATGTGAGTAGCTCTTAAATTAAGGTGGTAACACGTTCATAACACGTCCTTTAGGTATATTCCTAAAGGGCGTTTTTTTTATCTTCATTCAGCAGAAGCGGGTGGTTAGATGAATGCGATGTGATTCCTTTTCAGTAGGTGTCCTAACGCCTATATAGAGGGATCCAATCTAAGAATTTATCTGTAGCGAAAGCAAAGTGTCAGCTACAATTACGCCAAGGCGAAATTGATTTTTACTCTTATAGAACTTGCAATATTAATTCAATATTGAAGGAGTTGTATTGTATGTTTTTAAAACTGGAAGAACAATTAGAGATGATTGAAAATGGTGAAGGGAGGATCGTTAATGAAGGAGAGGTTATGCCTACTAACATCCCCACACTGTTAATTGAGATAGGGAAAGAATCGGTACTAGATATTATTCCAGCATTGATTGCTGAAGGATATATTAAAAGTAAAAGTGAATTTATGCGATTAATGAAACAAAAGGGTGTTTCTTTAAATGGGGAAAAACTTGAAAAAGATGATACTGACATAATATTAATGAATGATGAGATTTTGCAAATTGGGAAGAAAAGATTAATACGATTTATAAAATAAGGGACTAAGTTGAACTATTCGACAATCGATAACTAAACGACTATTTCATTATCCTTAAGCAAAGTTGTTATTAAAAAAATCACCTTCTATATTACGAAGGTGATTCTCATTTTTATTATTTCCCTAAAACAAATTCAGCAATTTCATCTAAAATCATTTCTTTACCAAGAGGGAAGTATCCTTTATTGACTGCATCATTTTTAATAATAAATACGTGGTTGTTCTTAACGGCGTTCATGTTTTTCCAAATTGTTTCTTCTTGGAATTCTTTCAAGCGTTCAGAACCGTCACCTGTTGTAAATACGAATAGGTAATCTGGATTGTAGTCAATTAAAGCTTCTTTTTGTACTTGTACTAATGCTTCATCCATTGGTGTACCTGGAACTGCTGGTAATTTTAAATCTTTAAAGAGTACGCTACCGTAACCATAGTCACCGTATACACGGAATGCATTTGGATATGCAGCCATTTTCATGAATTTTGCATCACCAGTTTTAGCAACGATTTTGTCGTGTAACTTGCTTGCTTTTTCGTCATACTGTTTGAACCATTCTTCTGTCTCTTTTTCTTTATCGAAGATTTTGCCTAACTCCTCGAACTTCGGACGCCATTGATCTAATGGAGTTTTTAACATAACAGTCGGTGCAATTTTAGATAGTTGATCATAGATTTTTTCTTGACGATCATTGATAAGAATTAAATCTGGTTTTGCAGCAGCCACTGCTTCGATATTAATTTTGTCACCCCATGCTGAGCCGACTGGTTTTACATCTTTTAATTGATCTGCAATATGTGGATCAATCTCTTCTTGAGACGTATTTGCAGTAATGATTGGTTTCATGCCAAAGATTAATAATTCTTCTGTTGAACCACTAAGGTCAGCAATTTTCTTTGGATTAGCAGGGATTTTAATTTCCCCTTTAGCGTGTTCTACCGTACGCTCTTCTGCTTTTGCGTCGGTCTTTTCTTCTTCTTTCTTATCTGAAGAACAAGCTGCAAATAGTATAGATGTAACAACTAATACCATTGCTAGTAACGATAGTTTAAATTTCTTCATATTTTTGTTCCTCCCGGATAATTTGTCTGCGACCCATTTCATTCTAATGGGTGTTCAGCCTCTCAGGCTAAGTGAGGAGCTCAGCACCCATTAGAATGCTTCCTCTCTATCTATTTAAGAGAGAAAGAGGGATTTCCTATTATGCTTTTTCTAGCTCTATATTATTAACTAACGTTAAATCGTAAGTTAAACAAATAGGCTTACTGTTTACAGGACATGAAACGATTAGTGCTTCAATTTCAAACACATTTCGAAGTGTTTCACTTGTCATTACTTCATCTGGAGTTCCTTGATGCATCAGTTTACCAGCTTTTAAAGCAACCATATGATCAGAAAAACGAGAAGCATGGTTTAAATCATGAATGACCATAACGATTGTACGGCCTTCTTCCTGATTTAATTTTTTCAATAACTTTAATATTTCTAACTGGTGAGCCATATCTAAGTAAGTTGTCGGCTCATCTAAAACAAGTAAGTCCGTTCCTTGGGCAAGCGCCATCGCAATCCAAACTCGTTGGCGTTGGCCACCTGATAAAGCTTCTGCTGAACGGTTTGCAAATTCTGTCATCCCTGTCACTTCAAGTGCCCAGTGAATATAGCGATAATCTTCTTCCTTCAGCGTTCCAAATCCATTTTGGTGTGGAAAACGACCATATGAAACAAGCTCAAACACAGTAAGACCTGTCGGCACTTCTGCAGTCTGCGGTAAAATTGCCATTTTCTTTGCAATTTCTTTCGTTGACTGTTTCTCAATTGCTTTTCCATCAAGATAAACAGACCCGCGTTTTGCCTTTAAAATGCGAGAAGCTGCTTTTAACATTGTAGATTTCCCACATCCATTTGGTCCAATAATCGTTGTAATCTTTCCTTCGGGGATCTCCACTGATAGTCCATCTATAATTAATCCTTCATTATAGCCAACGGATATCGAATCAACTGCTAAAGTTACCATTAAAAAAGACTCCTTTTATTTTGTCTTCATAAGTAAATAAATAAAATAGGGTGCACCAATAATAGAAATAACAAAACCGACTGGTATTTCTGAGGTTGTTAGTACACTTCTTGAAATTAAATCTGCAAATAGTAATAGAAGCGTGCCGATTAATGCTGCTGTCGGTAACATAATTTGATGTTTCCCCCCAACAAGGCGTCTTGCCAAATGGGGTGCCATTAATCCGATAAATCCAATTCCACCAGCAACAGCTACCGATGCACCGGCCAAGCAAACAGCGATAAATAATAACTTACGTCTTTCTTTCTCTACATTTAGACCAAGGCCAACCGCTGCTGCATCTCCTAAATTCATGACATTCAATACATGTGCCTTGCAAAATGCAAATGGTATAAATATGAGCATCCAAGGAAGTGCACTTAATACAAATTTCCAATCCGTTCCCCATAAACTCCCTGCCAACCAAATAGTTGCAAAACGAAAATCATTTGAGGTCATTTTCATCGAGAAGATTAAACTAACAGCACCGAATCCTGCTGCCACTGCAATACCGACAAGAATTAAACGAGTGGATGAAACACCGTTCTTCCAAGCTAGCGTATAAATAATAACCGCTGCTAATAATGCACCAACTAACGCAAATAACGGAAGAATGAATACAGATAGTAGCGTACCGGTTCCAACTTTCCCGAAGAAAAAATAGACGAAAACTACAACTGTTAATCCGGCACCAGCATTTATACCGATGATGCCTGGGTCAGCAAGTGGATTTCGAGATAAACCTTGCATGATAGCCCCTGATATCGCTAGCGCTGAACCAACTAAAATCGCGATAACCATTCGAGGCATACGAAACTCGAATAAAATGACAGATTGATCTTCAGCCCCTAACCCAATTAACGATTTCAATACATCTATTGGTGGTATTTTAAATGTTCCTGTATTTAAGCTAATTAAAAATACCGATACAATTAGGCCAGCTAAAATAGCTAAAACTGAAATATTCTTTGTTGTTAAGATACGTTGCCTCATATTTTTCCTCTCCCTTCATTACGAGCTAAATAAAGGAAGAATGGAACACCAATTAAAGCAGTAATTGCACCAATTGGCGTTTCAAATGGAGGGTTGATCACCCTCGATAACATATCTGCACATTCTATTAATAACCCACCTAGTACTGCTGAACATGGAATGACCCATCTATAATCGGATCCGACAAGAAAACGCGTCATATGTGGGATAACAAGCCCAACAAATCCGACAGAGCCTGCCATAGATACAGCTGATCCCGTTAAAACAAGCACAAGTACAGTACCAATAAATTTAATGAAGGTTGTATTTTGCCCAAGTCCAATTGCAATTTCTTCACCGAAACTTAAAATAGTAATGTATCTTGACAATAAAATTGCAATAACAAGACAAAGTAGTCCAATTGGTAGGAGCATTTCAATACTTACCCATTTCACACCTGAAACGCCTCCTGCATTCCACATACTTACTTCTTGAGCAAGATTGAAATAAAGTGCGATACTAGAAGAAATGGCCCCAAGCAGTGCACTAATAGCTGCACCAGCTAACGCTAATTTAACAGGTGTTAGCCCTCCTGGTGAGAACGAACCCACACCATATACAATACTTGCACCAAATGCAGCACCAATAAATGAAGCAATAACAAACATTATGTATGGGGAATTAGGGAAAAATGCATATGTAATGGCAATTCCAAATACCGCACCATCTGTAATCCCCATTAAAGAAGGTGAGGCAAGAGGGTTACGTGTCATACCTTGCATAATTGCTCCAGATACCGCTAGAAACGCACCAGCGACCACTCCTCCAATTGCTCTTGGAATGCGAAGCTCCCAAATGACATTATGATGTGTATTTGAATCATCAAACTGAAAAACAGCTTGCCAAACAGTCTTTAAGCTAATATCTGCTGCTCCAAATGAAATGGACGTGCTCATACTTAAAGCTAATAAAATCGTACCTGCTATTAAAATAATAGAAGCAATAAGCGGTCTGCTCTTAATCTTTTTCGTATTCTTTTCTTGTTGGTCTATGCTCCTTACGCTTGCTTCCATTCGTTAACCATCCTAACTAACAACATATATTCTTTTGAATGAGATTTATTCTCAATCAGTAATAAAAAAAATATAGTTTTCATCTTAATTGATAATGATTCTCATAATCACTCGTTCTATTCTACATACCGTCCTTTTAGGTGTCAAACATTATTTTTTAAAATATATTAATTTTGTTTATTTTTATACGTTTAAAAATTCGTTTACAGCGCTTACATTAAGTGGTTTATCAAAAAGAGTGGAGGCTATAAAATTATTCTAAGAATAATAAATTCGCATAGAAGTTTAAATAGTTTTATAAAAGGTAGATTTTACAAATTTGAATAAAACGGATTGAATTAAAAAGTTGAATTACTATTTTTTTGTTTTCTTACTATAGTAATTATAAGAGGCAGCAATTGAAAGGTTATGTACTTTAACTACTTAGGACAGTCTTATGCTTAGTAGTATAGAAGGAGATCATTCAATAAATCCAATTTCCTTAAAGTTGAACCGCTACAATGACAATCTAATTTTAGATGTTGCATAAAATCCTTTATTTAAAAGACATTGATACACAATTTATAAAAATGCAATGAATTGTTATGTCAAATAATAGGGTATATGTATATGTAATGTTTAACATCAAAATTGAATTTTTTGTTAATTTCTCTCTCATTTTACCATTATCATGCGAATTGGTGGTATGCTATATCACGATAATAGTTTATGGAGGCGGTATTATGTATTACAGTAATGGTAATTATGAGGCTTTCGCACGTCCTAAAAAACCTGATGGTGTTGATGAGAAGTCAGCGTATCTTGTTGGTTCGGGGCTAGCTTCACTGTCAGCCGCATGTTTTTTAATTCGTGATGGTCAAATGAAGGGAAAGAATATTCATATTCTCGAAGAGCTAGATATCTCAGGAGGTAGCCTTGATGGTATTCTAAATCCGACAAGAGGTTTTATTATCCGTGGTGGTCGGGAAATGGAAGATCATTTTGAGTGCTTATGGGATTTATTCCGTTCAATCCCATCTTTAGAAGTAGAAAACGCTTCTGTTTTAGATGAATTTTATTGGTTAAACAAAGAGGATCCTAACTATTCTAAATGTAGATTGATTGAAAATAGAGGGCAAAGACTTGAGGATGATGGCAAGTTTACATTATCTGATAAATCTTCTGAAGAAATGATTAAATTATTCTTTACTCCTGAAGAGAAGTTAGAGGATGTAAAAATTACAGATGTTTTCTCTGAAGAGTTCTTTGAATCAAACTTCTGGCTATATTGGTCAACGATGTTTGCGTTTGAAAAATGGCATTCAGCAATGGAAATGCGTCGTTATATTATGCGTTTCATTCACCACGTTGGGGGTCTACCTGATTTATCTGCTTTAAAATTTACAAAATATAACCAGTACGAATCGTTAGTACTGCCTATGATTAAGTATTTAGAAAGCCATAATGTTGATTTCCAATTTAATACTGTTGTAGAGAATGTTTTAGTTGATAAAGTGGGAGACAAAAAAGTAGCTCATACTTTAGTGTTAAAACAAAATGGTGTGAAAAAGAATATTGAGTTAACAGAGAATGAATTAGTGTTTGTTACAAATGGCAGTATTACGGAGAGTACAACTTATGGTGACAATAATACGCCAGCTCCTATAAGCACTGATTTAGGCGGAAGCTGGTCACTTTGGAAAAACATCGCTTCTCAAGATTCTGAGTTTGGTAGACCAGAAAAATTCTGTGATGATCTTCCAGAAGAAAGTTGGTTTGTTTCAGCAACACTAACTACATTGGATGCTAAAGTTGCTCCATATATTGAAAAGATAAGTAAAAGAGATCCATATGCAGGCAAGGTAGTAACTGGTGGTATTGTAACAGCTACAGATTCTAATTGGATGCTAAGCTATACATTAAACCGACAACCTCATTTTAAAGATCAACCAAAAGATCAATTAGTAGTTTGGATTTATGGTTTACTATCTAATAAACCTGGTGATTTTATTAAAAAGAGTATCACTGAATGTTCTGGAAGTGAGATAGCGCAAGAGTGGTTGTATCATATGGGTGTACCTGTAGACGAAATACCGGATTTAGCACAAAATTCTTGTAATACAATTCCGTGTTATATGCCTTATATAACATCTTACTTCATGCCTAGAGCAATGGGAGATCGTCCTTTAGTTGTCCCTAAAGGATCTACTAACTTAGCCTTCATTGGTAACTTTAGTGAAACAGAAAGAGACACAGTATTCACAACTGAATATTCAGTAAGAACAGCAATGGAAGCTGTTTATCAATTGTTAGATATTGATCGAGGCGTTCCAGAAGTATTTGGATCTACTTATGATATTCGTACTTTGTTAGCTTCAACTGCTCGCTTACTAGATGGTAAAAAGTTAACAGATGTAGATGCGCCGTTTATGTTAAAACAAATAGGTAAATTTGGTATTCATAAAGTAAAAGACACGATTATCTATGATTTACTTAAAGACAGTAAATTGATATAAAAATATATGCTAAAAAAGCTGATTCAATTATGAATCAGCTTTTTTTACATTAAATAGTGAATTTTTTCATTTCATCTCTTAAAGCATCAGCAATAGCATTTAGATCTTTAGCTTTTTCTGAAACGGTCTCGATGCTTTTAAGCTGTTCATTTGCGGAAGCGGAAACTTGTTCTGTTCCAGCAGAGGTTTCTACGGCAGAAGCAGATATGCTTTGTACGGCACTAATGATTTGCTCCTTGCGTTCATCCATCTCATGAGATAAATGTTTCACCTCTTGTGCCACTTCATTCGTTTGATCTAGAGCTGTCTTTATTGTATTAAAGATCTCACTAGTATCCTTTGTAGCTTTTGCATTTTGTTCGACAATGCTAAGGCTCGTATTAATTTCCTGTACAGCACTTTTAGAAATATCCTGAATTGCAGAGATTTTATTCTTAATATCTTCAGTAGCATTAGATGTCTGTTCCGATAACTTTCGAATTTCATCAGCAACAACTGCGAAACCTTTACCTGCTTCACCAACGCGAGCTGACTCTATGGATGCGTTTAGAGCTAATAAATTAGTTTGAGTTGCGATATCTGTGATTGTATTAACGATACTTGATATATCAGATGAAGTTTTATCTACTTCTTGAACGATGTTACTTACCTGTTGTGAAGATTCACGATTTTTCTCTGACCAAACAGAGAGTTGGTTAACAGTTTCTACACCTTCATTACTTAAATGATCAATATCCTCTGTCATGGAAGCAATCTTCTCTGTGTGCTCAATAACACGATCAATATTTCCGGATAGTTGATTTAATTGTTCTGCACTTTTTTCTGTATCATGAGCCTGTTCCTCTGTAGCTTTTGCCATCTCATTAATGGCTGAACTAATTTCATCAGTCGTACGTACCGTATCTTCAGCTATTTGAATAAGAATCTTTGAAGAATCTGATAGCTCGGAGCTAGTTTTATGTATATTGACGGTAACATCCTTTAATGCAGAGCGCATGCCAGAGATGCCTTTTGCCATAAGACCAATTTCATCTTGATGATGTAATAGCTTCTCCAATTCTTGATTTTCGGTAAAGTCTAGGCTAGTAGTTTGATGAATGATATTTTCAAGGTTCTTAATGGAGGTAACAATGCGACCGATAATCCACCACATTAAAGCACCTATAATGATAAAACTCGCTATGCCTGTAATAATCTGATAGCTTAGTACAGAGTTTGTAATGGATTGAATACCGCTTTCAGGCACCCCGATATCAATTACTCCATAAAGCTCGCCATCTTTATAGATAGGCTCCATGATGTCATATGTCCATATACCTTGAACTTCGGCATACCATCTAGTAAATTGTTTTTTTCCTTGTTTAGCACCATCGATTGTGTATGCATCCTCATAAGTTTTTCCTAATTTCTCTTTATCACTATGCGCCACTGCTTTTACATTGGAATCAATGACGATAGCATAAGTCACATTCTCTTGCTTTGCTTTTAACTCCACAAAATCCTGTAAAGACTGGATGGGGTCACTCTCGGAATTTAATATAGTTTCAGCTTGCTTGGCGATTTCATAGACCTGTTCATTAGCTTTCTCAATTAAAACTTCTTTACTGTTTTTGCCAACAATCCATACACCTAATACGGAATTAATGACAGATGACAATAACAACAAACCTAATGTAAAAAACAATAATCGTCGCTTAATGCTTTTGTTTTTCATATAGTTCCCCCTCTGAGTTTTAAGAACTTTATACCTAAAAAAACTCAAATTTTAAGTATAGTATTATGTAATAAAACAGGAATGTCAATAATAGATTGAGAGACTTGCTACTTAGTTTGTAACAAAGTGAGGTATAAAAGTCCTTTAAATTTTCGACAATTTTATGAAGCTTTGAACAGATCGAAAATACCTATTTTGGAGAGTGAACAGTTAGAGTAATAAAATATACATCATGTTGGCCTAAAGCCTCCGGCGGCTGTCGCGGAATCGGACACGGTTACTTTAGGTAAAAAATATTATTTGTCTTCAAAGAGTATTTAAAGAATTGTACTAAAAGAGAAAAGAAGAAGAATAGAATAGAGTAGAATTAGCCAGTGTGGTTTTTGACCACATTGGCTTATTTTCTTTTAGGAAATATATATGAGGTTTTTACAGTCAATCTAGGTGGGTTATAATTTAATCAGCTTCTTTTGAACTTTCATCTTTAGTTTATTTTGATATTCATTCAAACAAAGGGGAGAAAAAAATGAACTTTACCGAATTATTAGGAACATCTTTTCCAACAGTACAAACTGAACGCATAAAATTAAGAAAGTTGAAGTTGGAGGATGCTCCTGCGTTATTCAATTATTATTCAAATGAAAATGTATATCGTTATCTTGATTGGAACGGACCAGAGACTTTAGAAAGAAGTTATGAAGTAATTCATTTTTGGAACGAAGGTTATGATAAAGGTTGGATTATTCGTTTTGCTATTGCTAACAAAGAAACGGATGAAGTTATTGGCACCATTTTTTTGAGTGAATTTGCAGGCAAACGAGCTGAAATGGGCTATGAATTATCTGAAGAATATTGGCATCGTGGTATTATGTCTGAAGCTGTTAAAGAAGTATTATCAATAGGATTTAATCAGTTAGGTTTAGTCAGAATACAGGCTATTGTCACGGAAGAAAATATAGCATCAAAGAAGTTATTGTCGAAATTCAACTTTAAAGAAGAAGGCTGCTTAAGACAGTTTGAATGCCATAGTGTTACGGGAGAATGCAAAGATATGTTGATTTATAGTTTGTTGAATACAGAGTTTTCGAAGAAGAATATATAAGTTATATGGTAGTTTTTAAGAACTAAGGGGGGGAGTTATCTTGGAAATATCAATTAATAGCTTAAAAGAACGTGATGCAGAAGAATTATTTCAGTTTGAAACGGATAATAGACTATTTTTTGAACAAATGGTACCTAGTCGTGGAGAAGATTATTATAGGTTTGAAGCGTTTAAAATAAAACATAGAGAACTTTTAGCTGAACAAGAAGAAGAGAAATCGAAATTCTACTTAATAAAGGATAACTCAGGCAATATTGTCGGAAGAATTAATTTAGTAGATATTGATACAGCGAACAATATAGCAGAGGTTGGTTATAGAGTAGGTGAAGAATATGGCGGGAAGGGGATAGGGGCAAAAGCCTTAAAACTACTTTTAGAAACAGAAATAAGTGTTAAAAAGATTAAAGCAAAAACAACAACAAATAATATTGCATCTCAAAAGGTTCTTGAAAAAAACGGTTTTAAACAAGTGTGTATAAGTGGTGATGAGTTCGAAATGAATGGCCAAAAGGAACGGTTTATCGATTACTTGTTGGAACTCTAAAAGCTATACAAATGTTGTTGGCGGAAATTATTAATTTGTTTTTGATGAATAGTGAAAATTTTGTGAGGGGTGGCTGAAAGACAGTGTTTAAACGAATCTTAATACTTTTTTCAATCATTACAGTGATACTTTTGGTGATCATTGCGACAAGTTATATTAGTCATCAAAAACAATTATCAAAGGAAGATCAATTATTTACGCCAACAGGGAAAATGGTAGAAGTGAATGGTCATAAGATGCATGTGTACATAGAAGGAGATGGAGAAGATACGCTTGTATTTATGTCTGGAGGAGGCACTAGCTCACCTGTTTTAGATTTTAAATCACTATATTCATTGTTAAGCGATAAATATAAAATTGTTGTCGTTGAAAAGGCAGGCTATGGATTTAGTGACATTTCAGATACTGACCGTGATATGGATACTATATTACAAGAAACAAGAGAAGCTCTATTAAAATCAGGCGTTAAAGGACCGTATATTTTATTTCCTCATTCTATGTCCGGTATTGAAGCATTGTATTGGGCACAGGTCTATCCGAATGAAGTAAAGGCAATTATAGGATTGGATATGGCCGTTCCTGCTGCATATAAAGAATATGATATAAATATGCCTCTAGTTCATTTAAGTGCCTTTGCTGCAAATATTGGTTTTACTAGATGGATTTCGGGTCTGTCTGAAAGTGATGCTATAAAATATGGGACTTTAACGGATGAGGAAAAGGAATTGTATAAAGTGATTTTTTACCGCAGAACGGCAACTAAAAATATGGTAAATGAAGTTCAGCGTATTAAAGGAAATGCTGAAAAGGTAGGAGCGGCTGGGATCCCAAATGTTCCTATGCTTTTATTCTCATCAAACGGTCAAGGGACAGGTTGGAATGAAGATGAGTGGAATGAATTTCAAAAGGAGTTCATCAATAAGCATAAAGACGGCACATTAATAAAATTGGCTTGCTCACACTATATTCATGATATTGAATTTAAGCGAATAGCGGACGAATCAGAAAAATATATAGAGAGTTTAAATCGTTAAATCTGCAGAGCATGTTTTGAACAATCCTTTCAAAACATGCTCTGCTTTTATGTGATATGGAAACTCCTAGTTTTTAAAATCTAAAGTAATCCCAGATAATATATAAGGAATTGACAATTTAATAAAATCCTCCGGGGATGTATCCATACTATTTTTTCTCCATTCCACAGAAGCACCGTAAATTCCCCAGCTTAGTATGACAGCGGTAGTTTTTAGTGCCGCATCCTCTTTCATATTATGTTGTTTTAATAACATCTTGTAAAATACGATTTCAAGATGCTCCCTAATAATACGGGAAATGGTATCTTCGTATCCTCTATGGCAACGATTAGATAAAGATTTTTGAAAGTTTGTTATGGCTGTAAAAATACGAATAATTGATTCTTCATTAAGATTACTTTTTTCGAAAATACTATTATTTAAATCAACTAATAATACTTCTGATAATACTTTTTCCAATAGATCATATATATCCTGAAAGTGATAATAGAATGTTGCGCGATTAATCATAGCCTCTGTCGTAATATCTTTCACAGTAATATCCTTAAACTCTTTTTGACCTGAAAGTTCAATAAAAGAATCCATAATTAATTTGCGAGTACGAAGAAAACGAGGGTCAGTCTTTGATTGAGTCATTTTGTGTATCACTCCTACTTTTTAAACAATTTCTTCAATGTGTTGTATATACGACAAATTGAAAGAACTATTGGTACTGATGATTTTCATTATTTACTAAAATACGATTATAAAGCAATTAAAATGAAAGTGGTGAATATGATGACGAATAATAATAATTTAATTTGCGATTTAGAAACTGGTGTATGTGGTGTTTCGGAAGATGATGAAATGCAGGTGGTTGATTTCAATCAAAAAAGGAAATCGATTGATTTATATTATGTGACAGATCCAATATGCTCGCATTGTTGGGCTTTAGAGCCAGTTCTTCGTCGTTTTGTAGAGCAGTATGGTCATTATGTCAATTTCCATACTTTAATGGGTGGTTTGCTAGAAAAATGGAATGGTTTTGCTGATGTATCTAATGGTATATCAAGTCCATCAGATGTGGCTGGACACTGGCGAGAGGTTGGCGATCATAGTCGTATGCCGATTGATGGTACGCTTTGGTTTGAAAATCCCATTCAATCATCTTATCCTCCTTCTAGAGTCTTTAAAGTGATTCAAAAGCAAGGTGGGGATTTAGCAAATGTGTTTTTGCGCCGTGCAAGAGAAGCTGTATTCGTATTTAATCAAAATATTGCAGAGAAATCGGTATTAATTGAAATCGTGAATAACCTTGGACTTAATGGAGAAAAAGTTGTAAAAGAAGCTGAACTTTCGATTGGACAGCAATTATTAAATGAAGATTTTGAACTAGCTTCAAAACTAGGCGTTAGAGGATTTCCAACGATTATCATGTTGAACGAAGAAAATAAAGGTGTGAAAATTGTCGGTAGCCGAACGTTAGAATCCTATATTGCTGGGCTAAAACAAGTTCTTCATTTAGATGAACTACAACCAAAATCACAACCAGCACTTTTTAGCTTACTTGAGAAAGAAAAGCTCCTTTTTTCGAAAGAGATTGAAGTTATGTATGATATTGAGCAAAAGAACATTCACAAATTTGTGGAGAACGAGCTTTCACCAACTGATTATGATGCGAAAGAATTACTTGGTGAAACTTATTTTGTAAATAAATAAAAAAGTCATTTTTGTATAAAACTAATTGTTATAAAAAAATCAAGAAGGGAGTTTTAATCATGAAATATTTATTACAGGTTGATTTTACAATGGACGGCCCATTCGGCGAAGAAATGTCTACAGCATTCGTTGATTTAGCAAAAAGTATTAACGAAGAGCCGGGTATGATTTGGAAGATTTGGACTGAGAATGCCACGGATAAAGAATCTGGCGGGATCTATTTATTTGAAACCAAAACAGATGCTGAAAAATATTTAGCCATGCATTCAGAACGATTAACAAGTTTTGGTATTACCAATATTCGTGGGAAAATCTTCGAAGTGAATGAAGTATTATCAACAATTAATAATGCTCCAATTAAATAGGTTCCTAGCTAATTAAGGTCATCAGTGGCAGCTTTATCAACTAAATAACTCAGAATTGAAAACATGGGATTGTAATTTAACAGTCTCATGTTCTTTTTTGAGCTTAAAATAATTTATTACTTGCAAAATTAGTCTAGTGTGTATATATTGTATATAAAGTGTATATACATTGTTTTAGGGAACTTAAGAAATACGGATGTATTCTATCTGCTGGAAAGGTTCGTTCGAAAGAAACGGACACTCAAGGAAATGCTTACATTATTGTATACGGAGGATGAATGATGGAAAATGTCATTGAATTACAGAATATTCATAAAGCCTTTAATGGATTTCAGGTAAAGGATTTTTCTATTAACGTCAAAAAGGGCTATGTAACTGGATTTATTGGGGGAAATGGTGCAGGTAAATCAACAACGATCAAGTTGATTATGAACTTATTACAACAAGATAGTGGTACTGTTTCATTATTTGGTATGAAATATAAGGGACATGAAAAAGAAATAAAAGAACGTATTGGGTTTGTCTATGATGAAAATGTCTTTTATGAAAATGTTACGTTAAAGGATATGAAAAAGATTATTAAACCGGCCTATAAAAACTGGGATGATAACACTTTTCAATATTATGTTGAAAAATTCGAACTACCATTAAATAAAAATATGAAGACTTTTTCGAAGGGAATGAAGATGAAAGCTTCGTTAGCTATTGCTCTAGCTCATCATGCAGAACTAATTATTATGGATGAGCCGACTGCGGGGCTCGATCCGATATTTCGTAGAGAGTTACTAAACATTTTACATGAGTTAATGCAGGATGGGGAAAAAACAATTTTCTTTTCGACACATATTACAACAGATTTAGATCGTATTGCGGATTATATTACCTTTATTCATAAAGGAGAACATATTTTTACGAAAGAGTTTTATAAAATTGAAGAGGAATATGCCATTGTAAAAGGGAAGTTAGATTTATTGGATAAAGAAACGGAACAAGAGTTTATTTCGATCCGAAAAACGAATGCAGGCTTTGAAGCATTAACAGCTGATAAAAATCGTGTGGCAAATATATTTGGGGATTCTGTCATTGTGGAAAAACCAACGCTTGAAGATATTATGTATTATACGAAGAAAGGATGGTAACTGTATGTTTAACCTTATATTTAAGGATATTTTAATACAAAAGAAAGTATTTTTAATTTACATTGCTTCTATAATGATTTACTTACTGATAGATGTTTCTCCAATTCCTATTGTAGTTGTATGTAGTCTATCATTTATTAATATGGCTTTGTCTTATGATGAAAAAGATAACGCTAATATTCTGCTCAATTCGCTTCCATATACGAGAAAGGAAATTGTTTCTTCGAGGTATATAGGTGTATTAATATTTACATCACTATTTATAATGCTTACTTACGGAGGGAGTTTCCTGTTAAATGGAAAAGAAACGCCGTTTTCGTGGAAAGCTATATTATTTATTATGGGGCTTGTTATGGTCGCTATTTCATTCATGCTCCCAGTGTTTTATAAATTTAAAAGGCAATATTTAGTGTTTGCTGCAGGTGCTTTATTTGGCATCTATCTAGCAACGATTAAGTTTTTAGTCCCTAATTTAAATGAAACATTAAGGGAATTGACACGAAAGTTCCTAGCTTTACAAGAAACGCAAATGTATCTCGTAGCTATCCTTACAATTGCTATATTGTATATTGGGTCATGGCTACTATCTATCCGTATATATGAGAGAAAAGCTTTTTAAAGCGATTTTTTACTTATAAGCTCCAACAAAAAAACAGCTTCACCCTAATTGGTTAGCTATTAAATAAGTGTAGCTCTGCAAACACATCTAATGAAATGTTTTTATAGGAGGAGGGTAATTATGGGCAAATCGATTGTAAAAGCTCTTATTTCTACATTAGTGACTTTACTTGGAATTTTTATTGTTTTTGGGTTATTGGATAAAATTGAGGCTGGTTTAAGGGGAACTGACAATCTATTTAGCACTTTAGATAATGTAGGCATTACATTTATAAATTTATACAATTTAGAAGCTTATAATATCGGTGCGAGTATTGCTGTAATTATCTCTGTATTACATTTAATTGTTGTTGTAGCTAGTGAGAAAGTTAAAAAAGCTAATGAAAAATAACTTGATCCGATTAGACCAAGTTATTTATACATGATAGTTAATTAAATTTAGCTAGGAGGGGCATCCACTAAGCAAAGGGATGGTTAGTATAGCTTGCTGGATTTTTAAGGTCACTAAATATTACGGTGTTCGTTTAAAAACTAGTTTCCATATAATAAAATTCAAAATAACAAGCACAATTAGATAAATAATTGACCCAAAGGAAATCTGACTAGCTATTAAATAGTGTAGCCCCGCCAGCATACCTAATGGAATTAACAACAAAAGAGTTTTCCAACTCTGGGCATCGCCAACTTCATTATAAGGCTTTGTGAAAGGAATCTTGCTTCCCATTCCGAGGTAACAAATGACTGTGTACATGCAGCTTGCTACTAAAACCGTCAGTAAATCAGGGATAATTCTCGTACCATAAATGAAGCAGAAAATGATGCTCAGAACAATATACAATGGAATATACAACTTTATCAAAAAAGCTTTTAAGCTACCTTTTTTTAAGTTTGTATAATCTTTCATTGGAAAGACTTTATAGATCCAAGCTGCTTTATATTTGCCTGAATGCCTAAGCAAAAGCACAGCTGTCGGAATAATTAGCATGCTGAAATAAATATTTAAATAGCCCATGCTAACGGAATAATCAATAGCTTCGTTCCTTGAAAAAGAAAACATGAAAATAAATGGAATGACAAACGAAAATCCTAAAGATGGATATACTTTCAGCTTAAACTCTCGCTCCTGCTTCATCATAAGGGAGGCGAAGCGGTAAAAAGCTCTTTCTTCATGCGTTCTACAAATGATTGTTAACAAAAGCGACTTAAGTCGATTGTTCTTTTCTTTTTTCGATTTGCTTGTGTTTAATAGTTTTTGTAGATTACGTTCAAAGGTTGGAATTAGCTTTAGGTAAAGCCATATCGAGATGATTGGCATGACGACAGCTAAAATACTAAATATCACCGTAAATAAAGAGATGTCATCGTTTAGCAGTAACTCATAAGGAGCGGCAAACCACATAGGAATGAGAAAAACACTCCACCAATGAAATGTTACGACCATATCAAAATTGACGAATTCAAAGGATCTAATAAGAACTTGATAGCCAATCATCAGCATTAAGGATAAGCCGATTTGTACATAATTGATGATATCTTTCAGCTTTTCACCATCAAAGAATCTTAAAATAGCAATATATAAAACAGCAGTTAATACGACAATAAAAATATTAATTAAAACTAGTAAGAGCAACGTTAAAATAAAGAATACAATTCCTTGGCTGAATAGGCCAACGACTAGGGAGATGGCAGTAAAAGCAATCGTTAAATACGTCAAGTAGATGAAAATATGCATAAACTTGGCTGCATTGATCGTTCTAGCAGAGATAGGCTTGGTCGAGAGAATGCTTCTGTCCCGTACATCCAAAAGTACGGAAGAAAAATCAGAAATCAATGTTGTCATGATGATAAAAATAATCATGGCATAAGTAATACTCATCTGGAAAAGATAGTTTTGACCAAATCCCATAAAAGGAATTAACATAAGCCCAAATAAAACATAAATCCATAAAGATTTGATGTAGCCGTATTTTTGATCTTCTTTGTTTTTATTTGATGCTTGGTTAAATATTGTCGGTACTTTGCGCTCATCCATTGTTAGTTTAATATGGAGGATCTTGCGCATGATGTCGTAATCGACGCCCATTTTCACAAAGATAAATTGAATTTTATCAAGCAATTGTAGGATTTTGAAATCTTTCATGATCATACCTCTTGTACAATAGAAACGAATTTCTCGCCAATTTCCTGATGATCATGGAAGCCTGTCAATTGGTTGAAAATTCTTTCCAGAGTTCCTTCAGTATTGTCTGCCTGTAGTTGGGCAAATGTCCCGTCGGCAGCAATTTTCCCATCATTCAACAGGATGATACGACTACTGATTTTTTCGACAACATCCATGATATGAGAGGAATAAAATATTGTTTTTCCTTGGGCAGCTAATTGAGTCAAAATTTCTTTGAAAATCATCACACTATTCGCATCTAATCCATTGATTGGCTCATCTAAAAATAACAAGTCGGGGTTATGTATAAGGCTAGCGATAATTAATAGCTTTTGCCGCATCCCTTTCGAATAAGAAGATATTCTTGAATGATATGCTTCTCCAACACCGAACAATTCCATTAGGGATTTTGATTTATCAGCAGCCACCTCTAATTCAAGACCATACAGCTGCCCGATGAAGGTTAAATACTCATACCCCGTTAAATTATCATAAACGTCGGCTATCTCCGGTACATAGCCAATTCTTCGTTTATATTCAAGGCTGTCTTTGCCGATATTCTCTCCGAAAAGCTTAATTTCTCCACCGTAATCACCTTCAATTCCTAAAATGATTTTGACAGTCGTACTTTTACCAGCACCGTTCGGGCCGATATAGCCAATGATTTCACCTCTTGAGACGTGCAAGTCG
Organism: Lysinibacillus zambalensis; assembly: GCF_040183165.1. NCBI lineage: Bacteria > Bacillati > Bacillota > Bacilli > Caryophanales > Bacillaceae > Lysinibacillus > Lysinibacillus zambalensis. Next base: position 171,484 of record NZ_JBEGDG010000005.1, on the reverse strand, counting down.
ATTCCTTTTAAAATTTCCTTGCTACCATAACTTTTCGTCAAATTTGTAATCGTTAAGATTTCTTTCATGTTGCAACTCCTTTCTGTTTTCCCGTAGTAACAGGCAGTAACAATTGGTGGAGGCTGAAGAAAACCCCCGTCGATTAAAGTTTCACTTTATCTTATGTTTAGTGTAATTGATTTAGATAAAATATCCATAAATATAATATAACATTTAAAAATGTAGAAATATTCCTTTTAAGAAGTGAAGCAGATTCTTTAGAGGGCTGTTAACAAAGAACCGTATATCAAAATGATTACTTATTCCCAGGAAAAAAGTAAGATTAGTGCTTTAAGATCTTATATGAAGTCATGAATATTTTCGAAGTGTTCAATTAGAATTTATTAAATATACAACGATTCATGTTCAAGAATAAAAATAATAAATAGCATATAATAGGTGCAATTCTTCATGCTGAAGGATTGCATTCTTTTGAGGTTGGAACCATACCACTATGAAGGAAAAATACATATACTGTGGACCTTTTGAGTTAGATACGGTTATGCAAAAATAAAGCAAGGAGGTCAAGGAAATGTTTAATGATTTTAAGCTTATCGATGATCGTCCGGTTTATATTCAGTTAAAAGATTATTTGAAAGAAAAGATTATGAAGGGACACTTGCTGGAGCATCAGAAGCTTCCGTCAACCCGTGAACTAAGTAAATTATTATTGGTCAGTAGAAATACGGTACTGAATGCATATGCAGATTTAGAGCAAGAGGGCATTATCTATGCGATAAAAGGAAAAGGAAACTTTGTGGGGAAGGTCGCAACATTGAAAGCACCTTCCATCGAGCTTAAATGGAAGGAAAGGCTTAATAAAGCTACCTTATTAGCTGATGAATTAGATTTAATGAAGCAAGATATTCACTGGGAAAAAGGCATGATTTCCTTTAATAGCGTTGCCCCCGAAGAAAAGCTTTTTGATGTTGAAAATTTTAAAAGAGCCTTTCTGACTCGGATGTCCCTTGAAGGAGATATCGTTTTGAATTACGGATACGCAAAGGGTTATAAACCGTTAATCGAGTACCTTCTTCACTATATGGAAATGAAGGGCGTAGATATTTCCAATAAGGATATTTTGATTACGAATGGCTTTACCGAGGGATTGGATATTTTATTATCTTCTTTAGCGAAAAAATCTGGACGTGTTATTTGCGAAAATCCTACTCATCATGCGGCATTAAAGCTTTTTCGCTTACATGGATTTGACATCCACGGAATCGACATGAAGGATGATGGTATCGATATTGAACAAGTTGAGAGAAGCTTGTCGGAAAAGGAATTTGATTTTGCCTACTTAATCCCGTCTTATCATAACCCGACAGGCATTGTTACATCCTCTGAAAAAAGAGCTGAAATTATTAAGCTTTTTTCACAATATCAAATTCCAATTGTAGAGGATGGCTTTAATGAAGAATTACGTTATTCAGGTTCGCATTTAGCACCGTTAATGACTTTTATCGGTGAGGGCAACAATGTTATTTATATCAGTAGCTTTTCTAAAATTCTTTTTCCTGGCTTACGTGTTGGTTGGATATTAGCAGATAAGGAGCTCATCAATTGTCTGGAAAGTATGAAAAGAGCCCGTACTATTCATACATCGACACTGGATCAGGCTGTCCTTTATCAATATTTACAGGATGGCTATTTTGAAAAATACTTAAAAAAGGCTAAGTTCGTATATAAGAAAAAATATGAACTAGCCCGTCAAGCATGCCATCAATACATTCCCTTTAAGAGAATGACAGGAGATGGTGGATTGCATCTCTTTATTGAGCTAGAAGAATGTATGAATGCACGTATATTATTGGAAAAGTGCTATCAAAAGGGAGTTGTTTATTATCCTGGAGATGTTTTTTACAGCAATGGCGAAGGAAGTAACACATTTCGCTTAGGATTTTCTCGGCTAACAGAAGAGGATATTGTGCGTGGGATTAAGATTATTGGAGATACCTTGAAAAATGAAATGGGGAGTTGAAAATATGAAGGTTGGCGTGATAATGGGGGGCGTTTCCTCTGAAAAGCAGGTCTCGATTATGACAGGAGAAGAAATGATTGCTCATTTAGATAAGAGTAAATATGAAGTTGTACCAATTGAATTACATGATAAAAAAGAGCTTATAGAAAGGGTGAAAAACCTCGATATAGCCCTGCTAGCGCTTCACGGAAAATTTGGAGAAGATGGAACGATTCAAGGTGTGCTAGAAACGTTGGGTGTTCCATATACCGGAAGTGGGATGCTATCTAGCGGTATTTGTATGGATAAAAATATATCGAAAAAAATCTTACGTTATGAAGGAATTGAAACTCCAAATTGGCTTCATCTTTCGAATATTGAGGAGCTTAAGTGGGATGAATTAGACAAAATGGGATATCCGTTAGTAGTAAAGCCTAATTCGGGTGGCTCCAGTGTAGGGGTAAAAATAGTTTATGATAAAGATTCTTTACTCACTTCAGTTGAGGAAGTATTCAATTGGGATGCTGAGATCATTATTGAGAAATATATAAAGGGTGAAGAAATAACATGCTCTATTATAGATGGTAAGCTTTTACCGATTATTTCGATTTGCCATACAGCAACATTTTTTGATTACAAGGCGAAATACGAAGATGCTGCAACGATAGAGGAGGTTGTAGAACTTCCGCCAGCCATACATGACCGAGTTGCTAACGCTGCAAAGGCCAGTTATGACGCATTAAAATGTAGTGTTTATGCCAGAATTGATATGATGCTCAAGGATGGAATTCCATATGTCATGGAGGTAAACACATTGCCAGGAATGACAAAAAACAGCTTACTGCCAAAAAGCGCATCCTCGGCAGGAATGTCTTATACACAACTTTTAGATACGATTATTGAAACTTCCTTACAGGTTAGAGAATAAAGGGTTCAGTGAAGTATGGATGGCTAAAAAACACCTTTAATGTTGATAGGGGATTGAACCCATTTTCAACAAAAGGTGTTTTTCTCAGTTGTCTTTTAAGCCTTTGATAATTCAATAAATCCATGTCCAAAGACATCTCGTACATCATGAATGGCAATAAAGGCATCCTTGTCTATTTCTTTGACGATTTTCTTCAGTTTTACAACTTCTTGTTTACTAATGACAATATACAGAATTTCTTTTTGCTCCTTCGTATAATAGCCATGACCTGATAGGACTGTCACGCCTCGATTCATAAAACCATTTACATGACTGGCAATCTCTTCTGGTTTTTTCGAAATGATTGTAACAGCTTTTTTTGGATTCACACCTTCAATAACAAACTCCATCACCTTAGTACCGACATAAAGCATAATAATAGTAAGCATTAATGCTTCTGCCCCAATAATAAAATAAGATGAAAAAGCAACGATTAAATCAAAAAACAATAAACCATAACTAATACTCCAGCCTAAATATTTATTGGTCATTCTAGCTAAGATTGTTGAACCTGCTGTTGTTCCACCAACTCTTATAATTAAGCCTATGCCAACTCCGGCGAACACTCCGCCAAAAATAGTATTCACGATAATTTCATTTGAAGAAATTGACCACGATTCTGTTAAATGTAAAAAGAGTGAATGAAGGGATACTGCAATAATCGTATAAATAGTCGTTTGTCTACTTAAAAATTTATAACCAACTGCTAATAAAGCTGCGTTTAACACAAGGCTTACAATACTAGGCGACCATCCGAACAAATAATAAGCAATGATTGTTACACCTGTTACGCCACCTTCACCTAAATCATTAGGTATAACAAATAAGTTTACAGCTAGTGCAAAAAGCAACGCTCCGACCGTAATCATTAAAAAATCCATACTGAACTTCTTCATATATACACCACCAAACAAATTGATTATTCCTAAATACATACTATATCAAGTTCTAGTCAAATTATATACTTTTTGGAATGTTCATTTTTGATAAATCTATAATTGATAGTATGTCCTTTATCAGGGGAAATATCGAATTGGAGAGATTGTTTACAAGGCTAGTATTAAACATACCTCTCGAAGTGCTATTCTTCATTTTGGAGAATCGTACTTTCTTTACACTACATTTTCAAAATATAATCTTACATATGGTGAATTAAGAACTGTGTGGGAATAGTAAAAAAGGAAATGGGGAAATTTTAGAAAGAGTTTAACTACTTACAGCAAATGTTTTTGTACCGAGCATAATTTGATAAAAGGATGATGATTAATAATGAATACTGACGTAATTACCAAATTAAAAATCCATAAGCCTGCAAGTGAAGTATTTGAAGCTATTGTATCTCCAAATAAAATCGGGGGCTTTTGGTTCTCAAGTAGTTCAGAGAGATGGGAAAAGGGAAAAAAGCTTACTTTAAAATATGATGAGTATAAAGCAGAGGTTGTTATTACTGTGCTTGATATCGAGATAAATAGGACTATTGCGTTTACTTGGGGAGAAGAACATGGGAACGGAACGATGGTTACAATTACACTTACGGGGGAGGATTCAAATACAGTTATTAAAGTAGTTGAATCAGGATTTAAGGAAGAAAACCCGGATGTAATAGCAAAAATGATGGAACAAAAAGAAGGCTGGGTGTATACATTAACTTGCTTAAAGGGATATTTAGAAAACGGAATAACTACTTTAAGAGCATCGTTAATTCATTAAGAGAATTTTGATGTATAGACCCGTTGTAACAAGTGGACTCCTTAAAGCTATCAGTAGTTCAAAGTGTTATGTCTAACGATGATGTTAAATGGAGTACAATTCCTTAGCAAGTTGCATAGGATGTTCTTATAATGTGTGAGGGGATTGAGAAAATGTACTACATTCCTTATTACGGAAACATGCCTATGTATAACTATGGAGATCACCTAGTTTATTGGACACTTCCTTATCAGGTAGGGTATGCGAACAGCGCTGAACCTTCTCGTTTTTCCAATGGTGGAAGTATTGAATTTAAAGATTATGGAGCTCAGCCACTTGTCATCGATCTTGAAAATGCAACAAAGCAAAACGATACGTATCGTACGGCATTGTGGACGGGAAAGAACTTACAGATTACTTTAATGAGTATTAATGTTGGTGATAATATTGGTTTGGAAGTACACCCAAATGTTGAGCAATTTTTATATATTGAACAGGGTGAGGGACTTGCTCAAATGGGCCCTAGTAAAAGCAATTTAAACTACGAAAGAAGGGTCTATGAAAATTATGCCATAGTAGTACCTGCTGGAACATGGCATAACCTCACAAATACAGGGAATGTGCCACTAAAGCTTTATTCGATATACGCTCCTCCTAACCATCCGTTTGGTACGGTACATGTTACGAAAGCAGATGCTGAGGCCTCGGAAGCAGGATATGGACATGGCGATGAATAATCAATTTTAGATATGTAGCTTTTTCCTCGATCATACAAGTATAACTACAAAAGACAACTCCTACTTAGAGAAGTTGTCTTTTTTGTCGTCGTTTAAATGAAATATATATAGAAAATAAGCCGTTCAAAGTTAAAAGAGTAACCATCATTATAGTCAAAAATGCAATATCAGGAGCAAAATATCTAATCGTATGCCAAGGTGTTTCTATACTATAGCTTAATAATGGAATTGAAATCATGGCTAAAACTAAAAGTATGAAACCGAATATACCCAACACGCCTCTTTTATTCACGTTTTTAGCTTTAACCTTTATTAAAAGATAAATAAACATCACAAAAAGTAAACAGATTATAGCAATTGCTATGATTTGTAATGTTGGTTTATATTTAGGTGCGTCAACAGGCTCTTTCCCATTTAAAATATTGATAATCCCTTGTTTTAAGTAAAGAAGGGACTTTTCCTCTAATATATGACTTTTGTTAGTGAGAATCACACCGCCCCAATCGGTTTCTGGTAGATAAAATACTTCTGAGCGTGCGTCAGGATTTGAACCAGAATGCCATATCATTTCTTCTTTAGATTCAGGATAGGAGATTCGTACACCAAGGCCGTAATATCGAGATTTACTAGTTCGAACAAACGGTGATATATATAGGTTCATCGCATTTTTACTTAAAAAATTGTTTTGCTTATGTTGACTAAGAAGTTTAATATACTGCACCATGTCTGTTGCACTTGCCGTCATATATCCATACGGTGCACCTCCATTATCATAGGTGACTGCACTTTTGACAGGGTGACCAAGCCATGATTGATAACCAGATAAGTATCCATTTTCATAGGCCATGTTACTATTAGCGGCTGCATTTTTCATCCCTAATGGAGAAAAAACTTGATCCTCCATATATTCAGAAAATGTTTGATTAGTCACTTCTTCGATGAGAGCGCCAAGAATAGAAAAGTTAGCATTACTATACTGATGCTTTTCTCCAGGTGCAGCAGTCAGTTTAATATTCGATAAACTTTCTACATTTTCCTTTATAGCACTCAAATCATTAGATTCTTTGTCCGATATAGATAAGCCAGAATAAGTGCTTATCCCACTTATTTGGGTAAGCAAATGTTTAATCGTTATTTGGGAAGCGGCCTTGTTATCTTTAAGTGTAAACCAGGGCATATACTTTTGAACGGGATCATCTAATTGAATGGTGCCTGCATCAACCAATCTCATAATGGCTAAGCCAGTTAACGACTTACTGATAGAGCCGGTTACAAATGGAGTTTCAGCAGTTATTTTTTCTTCGGATTCTCCAGTTACACCCCACGATTTAGAGTAAAAGATATTATTTTTATGAACGATAGCAATAGATGCTCCTGGAATTCGTTGCTCTTCCAAAAAGTTTTCAACATAATTGTCTATAGTACTCTTAATGTCTTGTTCTGCAGCGGAGATTTGTGAGACTGATAGAAATAGATTAAACGGAATTAATAATAAACATACTAATATAGCTTTATATATGGGGGTTGTTTTCATTGTCGTTTTCACCTATTTCCTTTATAAGTTTTCCCTTCATAATTTCATAGTCATGAACTTTAATCCATGAAGTAAATTTAACAAAAATATAGCCCATCACCAAAGCGTGTGGTTGATTTCCGTTCCGACTGGGCGCTTTCCTGGGGGCGTCCGATGAGCCGCTTCGCTGCGCTCCAGGGTCTCATCTGTGACGCTGATCCCCGAGGAGTCGCCCAGTCTCCACTCCAATCAACTTATATACATGATAAACATTTTAACAAATGTCGTCCCTGTCTTTTGGTGAGTAACCAAAAAAATACACTTCTTTAAAGTATATGATATTTGTTGTGAATACTATTCGAAAAACATAGAATTTAAAAGTAACGTATCATTGTACACTACTTAATCTACCCCCACGTTATAGAAATGAGCCCTATTTTATTCATTGGAGGATGGTATGAATGGAATATCAACTTTTAGGAGATGAAGTTGAAGATTTAGTGGAGTTATTAACTCAAAACAAGTGGATTTATCATACTGAACAAAATGTGAAAGAGGAATCCGTTCGAAAGGGGTATGCAGAAGGATACTATTACAGCGATCGCGAGACGTATTGGATCATTGATAATGAAGAAAAGGTCGGGATTATTATAATTCATGACATAAAAGATACAATCCCTTTATTCGATATCCGTTTAAGTACACGTTATAGAGGCAAAGGATACGGAGTAAAAACACTCCTTTGGTTACAAGACTATCTGTTTGGAGAAAAAGGTAAGATTCGTATCGAAGGATATACGAGAGTCGATAATATCGGTATGAGAAAATGCTTTACGAAAGCTAGCTTTGTGAAAGAGGGCTATTTAAGAAATGCCTGGGAAAATGCAGATGGGACTATAACTGATAGTATTCTATATGGTGCAATAAAAGATGATTGGATTTTAGGTAGAACAACTCCTATTAAGATGGATGATGTACCTTTTTAAAATAAAGTATAGGTTGAAAAGGATGATGAGAAAGAAGAGACTTATATTGGGCGAAAAGTAAACAAACCTATTTAGGATAGATATCCTTATCATGTTAATTATAGCTATATTACTATTTTAGGTCAGCTTGTCTATTCGTGAGGAGCTGTTGATTTTTCACGGAGAGTGGCGACTCCTGCGGGATGAGCTTGGGCGGAAAGCCCCGCAGGAACGGAGTGACGAGGAGATTGAAGCCAAGCCCGCGGAAAGCGCCAACTCGGAGTGAAAATCAACCTTTGCTTATTGATACGCATTATTCTAGATTTATTCCTTAGCTTTTTTTATATACAAACATGTTGACGTAAATTAACCCATCGTGTTATTATTATCTCGAATTCAAGATAACTTAATTCAAGATAAACGAATTCGAACCTTTTAATCCGTGTAAAAAGTAAAATTTAACGTTTTACAGCATAAGGAGGTAATCATAATGGGTTTTTTAAATAAATTATTTGCTTCAAAAAAAGAGGAGGAAAAAACAATGGCAGAATTAAATATCGGAATTATTATCGGATCAACACGTGAAGGTCGTGTAAGTCCGCAAGTAGCACAATGGGTAAAAGAAATCGCAGATCAACGAGGAGATGCTAATTATACAGTTATTGATATTGCAGATTACAAATTACCTTTACTAGGTGAGCCAGGGCAAGATGCTTCAGGTGCTCAAGCTTGGTCAGAAATTATTGCAAAACAAGATGGGTTTGTATTCATTGTACAAGAGTACAATCACTCTATTACAGGTGCTCTAAAAAATGCACTAGATTATTTACGTGAAGAATGGAACAACAAAGCTGCAGGTATTGTTTCTTATGGCTCTGTAGGTGGTGCACGAGCAGCTGAACATTTACGTGGTATTATGGGTGAACTTTTAATTGCAGATGTCCGTGTACACCCAGCATTGTCACTATTCACAGACTTTGAAAATGGTACTGATTTTAAACCAAAAGAAGTGCAAATAGATTCTGTTAACCAAATGTTAGATCAATTAATTCCTTGGTCAAAAGCTTTATATACAATTCGTTAATAATCATGTTCGAAGATTGAGGTAGAACGGTATTGGGTAAAGTAAAGGTGAGAAAATATATTTAATCATGAAGGGGCTTGTTAACATGAAAAAACATACTGCGGGTATTCACCATATCACAGCTATTGTAGGGCATCCACAAGAAAATATTGATTTTTATGCTGGTGTACTAGGCTTGCGTTTAGTTAAACAAACAGTAAACTTCGATGATCCTGGCACATACCATCTTTACTTCGGTAACAAAGGTGGTAAACCTGGTACAATTATTACATTCTTTCCATGGGCAAATGCTTATCAAGGACGTATTGGTGATGGCCAAGTTGGTGTAACTACTTATGTTGTACCAGAAGGAGCACTACCATTTTGGGTTAATCGTCTTGCGAAATTCACTATTCCATTCCAAAAAGCTGAACGCTTTGGTGAACAAGTATTACAATTTGATGATCCACACGGACTTCATATTGAATTAGTGGCACGTGCAGAAGGCGAATTGAATGAATGGACATTTGGTGAAGTAACTCCTGAGGTTGCCATTAAAGGATTTGGCGGTGCAACACTGTATTCAAGTCACCCAGAAGAGACAGCAAAAGTATTAACTGAAGTTATGGGTCTTGAAAAAGTAGCAACAGAAGGCGAGTATACTCGTTACAAATCCAGCGCAGATATTGGCAATACAGTGGATTTAAAAGTTGTTCCTGGTATGCGCGGTCAAATGGGCGTTGGAACAGTTCATCATATTGCCTGGAGAGCACAGGATAATGTGGATCACCTAGAATGGCAAGAGCACGTAATGAATCATGGACAACATGTAACCGAAGTGAAAGATCGTAATTATTTTAATGCGATTTATTTCCGTGAACCCGGTGAGATTTTATTTGAAATTGCGACAGATCCACCAGGATTCGCTCATGATGAGACACCTGAGACAATGGGAAGCCAATTAATGTTACCATCTCAATACGAACAGCATCGTGAACAATTGGAAAGAACATTAATTCCAATCGAAGTGCGTGCACTTGATTAAAGGAGATGGGACGTTTGATTTCAATTGATCCTAAGAAAAATACAGAGCGCGAGAATTATAAGTTATTGATTGGCAGTATTATTCCGAGACCTATTGCCTTTGTTACGACGAAGTCAGAGCAAGGGGTCATCAATGGCGCGCCTTTTAGTTTTTTTAATATCGTGTCTTCCAATCCGCCGATGATTTCTCTAGCTGTTCAAAGACCAAATGGGCGCTTAAAAGATACTGCTCGCCATATTCATCATCAGCAACAATTTGTTGTGCATATTGTAGATGAGGATAATGTTAAGCAGGTGAATGAAACAGCCGCGTCCTTACCTGTGACTGAAAGTGAGATTGATCGAGCGCAATTTACATTAATCGATAGCCAATTGATATCTATACCAGGTATTCAAGAGGCGAAAGTTCGAATGGAATGTCGTTTAGTACAGTCGATTCCTTTAATGAATGGAGACGAACAGACAGGTGATTTGTTTATTGGTGAAGTCGTAAAATTTCATATAGATGAGACCATTTATAATGAAGGTCGAATTGATCCAAGAAAACTAAAAGCAGTTAGCAGACTTGCCGGCTCAAATTACGCAAAAATTGGAGATATATTTGAGATAGAACGTCCTGATTAAAATAAAATGCGAAAATGTTGGTATAACAGCATTTTCGCATTTTTTCGTTCTAAAATTATTTTAAAATACGCTCTATATTCACTAAATCTTCGTTTGTTAATAGGACATCCGTTGCTTTCACATTGTTGGCCACTTGTTTTTTATGTTTCCCGCCTGGGATAACTGCATCAACGCCATCTTGAGCTAATAACCAAGCAAGTGCTAAATTTGGTAATGTCGTTTGCTTTTCCTCTGCAATTCCTTTTAATGCTTCTACTTTTACTAATGTTTGCTCAAATAATTCGCCTTGGAATAAAGGGTCTGAAGTTCGCCAGTCACCTTTACCTAGCTTAAAGTCTTTTGTATACTTTCCGCCAAGTAGGCCATATGCAAGTGGACCGTAAGGAATAAATGAAATTTCATTTTTTATACAGTATGGCAATAAATGCTGCTCTCCTGAACGATTTAACATATTGTAAGGAGATTGTAGGACAGAAATATCATTATGCACATTTGCTTCTATAAGCTGTTCTAATGTTACGTTTGAAATGCCTATTGCTCGGATCTTTCCTTCTTCTTTTAAACGTGACAATTCACCAATCGACTCCGCAAGAGGAGTTTCGTTATCCGGGAAGTGTAGGTAGTATAGATCTACGTAATCCATTTGTAGCCGTTTCAAACTATTTTCAAATGCCCCACGTAGATATTGCGGATGATTATCTGTTTTTACTGAACCATCCTCAAACCAATGTCTACCTCCTTTTGTTGCTAAAACGAACTCATCCCTAGAGAAATTTTTTAATACTTCGCCAACAAGTTCTTCTGAACGCCCTTTTCCGTAAATGTCTGCTGTATCAATAAAAGTTATCCCTAAGTCAAGTGCAGCTGAAACTAGTTCCTTCCCATCTTGTTCATTTAAGTTTTCAAATAAGTTATGCCCACCTACAGCATTCGTCCCAAGACCAATTTCGGAAATCTTGATATTTGTTTTTTTCAAAGTATGAAGTTTCATAGTCCTACCTCCTCGTTGTTCTGTAATCAGAATAGAGTAAAAAAGAATATTTAACCAATATGCATCGTTGTCGTTTCATATATAGAAACAAGTGCATTTTAATTGCAAAAATGACCAACTAAAGGTCTTAACATTATGCTAAAAGATAATGAATTTCTTCGGTCAATTGCAGACTTGCATCGCTTAACTTTTTTGCATACGACCGAATGGCAGTCTTCTTAATTTGATTCGTTGAACCGTGGAAAGCAATTGCCCCGATGACTTCTTCATTCACATAAATGGGAACGGCGATACAACATTTACCTTCATTCGTTTCTTCATTATCAACAGCATATCCTTGAGTTTTAATGACCTGTAAATGAGGAATCAAAAGACCATAATCATAGAAGGTTTTTGTTGTAAAGGTGTTAAGTTCAATACTATTTAATAGCTCCTGTTGTTTTTTAGGTGACAGATGAGCTAATACTACTTTTCCTAGAGCGCTTGAATGCATAGGTGTCCGAGTATCGATCGCATGAAAAGCAGGCTGTTCAAAAGGCTCACTAATCACATTTTTTATTACCATCTCGCAATCTTCCAAAATACCAATATAAGTAGTTATTTCTTCTTGGCGGGCTAATTGGTATGGCGCTACGAGAGACGCCCATTGGATATCTTTGTGCCAATATAAGTGCTCATCCCTAAAAATATGAGGATTTAATTGATAATACTTATTATATTTAAGAACATAATTCATTTTTTCTAGCGTATAAAGCATGCGAAAAACAGACGTCTTATTCATTGATAATTCTTCCATAATTTCAGTTAATGTAAGAGAATGCTTCTGACGTAATATATCTAAAATCAAAAGGCCCTTTTTTAATGTTGATACTTCATAGGAATCCATTTTGTCCTCTCCTTGCTTCTAGATAGCTTGTACAATATCATCTTTACTATTGATTTACTAGGTTGGGAAATGACTGCAGTTATCTTAATCCTCCTTTAGATATGCTTACTAGAGGAGAATTTTTGTGCCCATGTTTTTTATTTTATTGAAACGATTTACATATTTACAACATCTAACATATAGAAACACGAAAGGATGGTGAAAAAATTGAAAGTGAAGTCATTATTGTCAAAGGCGAAAAAGGGGAATGACCAAGCGTTTATAGAGCTGTTACAGGAAGAAAAATTAAAGCTATATAAGATGGCCTATATTTATATGAAAAATGAAAACGATGCATTAGATGTAGTGCAGGAGACAATAACAAGGGCGTATGCCAATATCCATACAGTGAAAGAAGAGCAGTATTTTGCCACTTGGCTAATGAGAATTTTAATTAATACAGCATTAGAGATGCTACGAAAAAATGAAAAGATTGTTCCGTTGCTTGAACAACAGCCGGAGCACGAGCAAAGTTTAACTAACGATGAAAAGCTAGATTTATTGCAAGCCATTGAACAATTAGAGGAAAAATATAAAACCGTTATCTTATTGAGATACTATCGAGATTTGCAAATAAAAGAAATTGCAGATTTATTAGGTTGTCCAGAGGGGACAGTCAAAACAAATGTGCATAGAGGCATTCAGCAGCTAAAAAAATTTCTAAACAAGGAGGGTGAACTTTATGGAGAGCAATATTAAAGAAGCTATAAATAACATTGACGTACCATTAGAGAAACTTGATCAAGCTATTGAAAAAGGAATGCGCTCAGAAATGAAAAAAAGCAAAAAAGGTTGGAGAACTGCAATTGTTTCTATTGTAGCAAGTGTAGTTTTGATTTTAGGTTCTGGTTTTATCTCTCCTCAAATGGCAAATGTGCTAGCAGATATGCCGCTTTTTGGCTTTATGTATAATATCGTAGAACAGGATGAAGGGCTACAAATGGCGCTTTCTGATGACAATAAGGTGAAGTTAAATAAAACGGTAACTAGTAACGGTATAGCCATTACAGTAGAGGAGATCGTATATGATGGCGCACGTTTGAATGTGATTTTTTCAATGCCAAAATATATGGATATCGCACCAGGCTTTTTGTATGTTAATGGGAGAGAACTCAATACGGGTGAAAGTTTACGGGTTTTAGAAGATCAAGATGGATTTCGCGGTTTATGGGAATTTCCTATCGACGAAGAATTACCCGATGAATTTGATTTAACGTTAAAATTTTTACAAGTAGGATCTACAAAAGGGGAATGGGTATTCTCTACACCTATAAAAAAAGTAAAAAATGATAGTCATAAATTAGTATCTGGTCAATCAGGGAAAGTTAATGGCATCTCATTTGGTGTAGAAAGTGTGGAGGCTTCAACAACATCGACAAAGATAAAGGTGAAATTTGATGCTACCTCGGATAAATTGTTCTCGGAAGAGGCTGGGGTTTTAAATGCTACTATAATGGACCAAAACGGAGCTCCACTGAAAGTATTGCACCAATCAGGAAGTGGGGATGACAAAAGTACAACTTATACGTACTTAACAGAACCTTTAAATAAAAATATTACTGATATAAAGATAGCTTATTATTTCTCCTCGTTTGATATGGAACGTAAAGATTTAATTGTCCCACTTGCTGATACATTACCGCAACGAATTTCACAAGGTGAGATGGGGGATCTTGTTATCACAGAAGTGACAAATAAGGGTCAGAAAGCTACGCTGTCTTTCTATGTCGATAGTGATTTCCCTTATAATAATAATCTAATATCTCTTGATGTTAAGTCGGAATCGGGTGAAAGCCTAATCATAGAGTATGCTCATGCAATTGGACCAAATAAATTTCTAGTATCCTATCAGACGAATGTGGGAAAACCAATTATTCATATTTTAGAGACACCGTATATGGAAGTTGAGACATCTGCTAACGTCACAATTCCAGTAAAATAGTATTACAAAAGTTTGATATAAAAGAATGTGTCGATCAACTCGTTTTCTAGTAAAAGATAAATTGCTATAATAATCTAATTGTTGACTCGATTTGAAAATATATATAATATACTGATTATTAGTAAAAATGCATAAAAATGATATTTGTTAGCTGTTTATTGGAAATGGAGTGGTTATTATGGCGAATTTTTTTCGAAGGAAGTCAATTGAGCAAGCCAATAAAATAACTGAAGTTGAACGTTTTAAACTAAAGCGTGAATTAGGGTCGTTGCAGTTACTGCTGTATGTACTAGGGGCTACAATAGGAGCTGGAATTTTTGTACTACCAGGAACTACAGCTGCTCTTCATGCAGGACCAGGTGTCGTTGTTTCTTTCTTAATTGGGGGTCTTGTAACAATTGCAGTTGGATTAGCCTATGTCGAATTCGCTGCGATGGCGCCCGTTGCAGGTAGCGCTTATACCTATTCTTATATAGCACTAGGTGAAATTATTGCCTGGATGATCGGTTGGGACTTATTACTGGAATTCATCGTTATTTCTAGCACGGTCGCAGTTGGTTGGAGTGGCTACGTCGATTCATTTTTACAATCTGTCGGTATCCACTTACCGGGAGCCTTAACAAAAGATATTGCTCATGGTGGAGTGGTCAATCTACCAGCTGTGGTTGGTTGGCTTATCGTAGCTTGGATTGCTATGAGCGGGATTAAAAATGTTGGTCGATCAAATATGCTATTTACAATGGCAAAAGTCGGTGCGATTGTTTTATTCCTTGCTATCGGGGCTTTTCACGTTAACCCTATAAACTGGACCCCATTTACACCGTTTGGCTGGTCAGGTGTAATGGCGGGAGCGGCGTTAGTGTTCTTTGCCTTTACTGGATTTGATGGTGTAACAACTGTTATGGAAGAAGTAAAAAATCCACAAAAAACAATACCAAAAGCTTTAATTGGTGGTCTGAGTGTATTAACGCTTATTTATGCATTAGTTGCGCTAGTATTAACAGGTATTGTACCATTCCCTGAATTGGATGTTCCAAATCCTACAGTGTATGCACTACAATCTGTTGGTATTCAATGGGGAGGTGCTATCATCGCAGTATCGGTTATTTTTGGATTGCTTGCTACGATGATTGCAAATACAACTAGTGCGACGCGCGTGTTGTTTGCAATGAGTCGTGATGGGCTCCTGCCAGAACGTATTGCACAAACAAATAAAAAAACAGGAGTACCTGTATTATCAACTATAATTGTAGTTGGAACAGGTATTCTCTTATCAGGATTTTTATCAATCGGAGAATTAGCAGAATTTGCTAACATCGGAGGTTTAACGGCTTTTGCTTTAACAACAGTTAGTGTCGTTGTTCTTCGTTATACACGACCAGATCAACCGCGTATATTCAAAGTACCTGCGTTATGGCTTGTAGCAACTATAGGGGTTGGAGGATGTATTGTGTTAATATTTAGTCTACCGTTATTTACTATAGTGCGCTTTATGATTTGGTTAGCGATAGGATTAGTTATTTACATAGGCTATGGATATAAGCATGCTAAAATGGGCTCTGATAATGAAAATCTATAAATGAGAAAAACACCTCTTTAGTTCTAAAGAGGTGTTTTTCTAAACCTAAATTTAATGCAGATCGGGCGCACATCTTTGTGAATCACAACATAGTATAAGTTAAACTCCCTTATATGCCCAGGCATCGATTTCGCAGAAGGCATAGCCAAGAAAGCTCTTTATAATTTTTTGCTTTTCTTGTGCCGTATTAATTTCCCCAAACAAATAAAAAGACTATCTTCGTTAAATCTTGAAGTTCCATATATGCACTTTCAAGACTCTTCCGGATATTTCTATGCTAACTTCATTTGAACTAATGGCTCTTCAGATACAGTCCCATCTTGTCCACATATTTTAGGGACTCGATACTGCAACTTGATGTTCATAAGGAGCAATTGGTTATGAATATCCTTCGAGGTTTATGGAACTTTCACAAAATCCATCTTTTCTATTATTTTCAGTTTAAAATTTTAATAAGAATATCATACTGAAACTAAGGAGCAATACCAAAATCTGTTCTTGATTAATAGGAATGAACGCAATTATGCCGGAACATAATTGATTCACTTCATAAAAGTAGTTACATTAGCTATGATGGTGTTCAAAGGGTTATAATAGAATAATAGAATTAAGGCTTATAACGCTGATACAGCTTTCAATAAAGTACAAAAGTATGATCATTAATTTACAATTTGATAAGACATATAATTCTTTTCGCTCCATGGATTTATTTATTTCTTATAAGACTTATAAAGCGGCATGCAAATAAGTCTTTTTCTAAGTGATGATGGGAATAATAATCCAAAGAAGGGGGCATATACATAAGGATGATACGAAATGTTTTACATCAATTTATTAATTGCTTATGTTCATTTGATAGCGAAACCCAGGCAGTAAAGGCAGCGAAGCCGTTTTGTAGAAGGAGTGAATACATGAGTAATTTCTTTCGAAGCCACGGATTTAAACGTTTTATAATTCTTGTTGGGATCGCTATTGCACTATATTTGATGCGAAGTATGATCAATCTTATTCTTCTCACGTTCATTATTACTTACTTGATGAATCAACTGACTACGAAGACAACAAAAATGATTAGAAAATACACACCAATGAACGAAAAGGCTGTGACAGTTACCCTTTATCTTTTACTTGTCGCAGGTATTGTTGCAATTATCTACAAGTATTTGCCTGTCGTAACCCAACAAATTACACAGCTCTTTGACCTCATTGCTAGCTTTAGTCTCGATCCAGATGATAACGAGATTGCAAGGTATTTAGCTCCAACCTTTGAGAAGATTGAACTGGGTAAATATTTAGAGCAGGGTGTAGACCTCACGCTAAAAAATCTTACGAATATTGGTAAAGTTATTTTGCACATATTCATCGCACTAATTTTAAGCTTGTTTATTTTACTTGAGAAGAAGCGGATTATAGATTTTACAGCGAAATTTAAAGATAGTAAAATGAGCCATCTATACGATGAACTACATTATTTCTCGAGGATCTTCATTCGTTCATTCGGTAAAGTTATTGAGGCGCAGTTCATTATTGCCGCTGTCAACTGTGTTTTATCTGTTATTGCTTTATACATTATGGGCTTCCCGCATTTAATTGCATTGGGGATTATGCTCTTTATATTAGGATTAGTGCCAGTTGCAGGGGTCATCATGTCCTTGATTCCTCTCACTATAATTGCATATAGTATCGGTGGACCAATGTACATTGTTTATATTTTGGTGATCGTTATGGTACTACATGCTATGGAGGCATACTTCTTAAATCCAAAGCTGATGTCTGCCAAGACAAATCTTCCAATTTTCTATACATTCATCGTCATTCTCTTCTCGGAGCATTTCTTTGGTGTATGGGGATTAATTATTGGTATTCCATTATTCATGTTCCTTCTCGATATTCTGGGCGTTACGTCCTCAGAGGATACGGCAAAAAGTAATGGAAGCACAAGTGGACAAATAAATTGAATAAAGTTTCGTTCAAAAAGGAATCAGTGTGTCTGATTCCTTTTTGTTTTATTAATTGTAAATATATACATATGATAAAATGAACTATGACACAATTTGGGGGGATAGATGTGAGTAATTATGTTAAGTTGCTAGATACGGAAGCAGCCCATGCAAAGCCTAATTTTGATATGGCAATACTTTGCATGGGGTAGATTTCAATATTTGCCTGCCTTGAAGTATTTCTTATAAAATTAGCTTTGCTACCTTATTTTATTCATTTCAAAATAAAATTGAGGGGTTGGCATAAATGGCTTATAAGAAGGCTTCAGCTATATTACCGAAAGAGCTTTTAATAGAAATCCAAAAATATGTTCAAGGTGAAACGATTTATATTCCTAAAATAGAAAACACGTATTTAGAGTGGGGTGCTCGTTCAGGCTCAAAGAAATATATTGAGAATAGGAATAAGTCTATAAAAGAAGCGTTTACAAATGGAGCTTCTATTGAACAATTATCTAAGGATTATCATTTAGCTGTAGAAACGATTAAAAAAATTATATATACAAAGTAATTTGTTTAAGCACTAGCACCTGATTTGCTAGTGCTTTTTGTATGTCTTGTACGTTTCTTAATCGAACTAGGCATATTCTTTCCGCTAGAGATCTTGTTCAATATAGTTAAAGGGGGAGGTTAATTTATGATTACAGGGCAAAGTGTATTTTTAAGACCAATTACTGAAGAAGATGTAGATAGTATCTACGAGTGTTTTCAAGATGAAGAGATTATGTATATGACAGGTACACGTAACATTTTAACGAAGGATCAGATTAGAGAGGCTTTGAGTCGATTTAGCGAAGATTCTACACGCTGTGATTTTGCTATTTGCTTAGTAGAAAATAGCCGAGTTGTTGGTGATTTAGCTATTATGGAAATAGACTTAGACGATAAAAAGGCAATATTTCGCATAGCTTTACATAGGATAGAAGATTGCGGTAAGGGATATGGGGCTGAAGCGGTTCAGCTTGTTCAACAATTTTCGTTCGAGGAGCTTCAGCTTAATCGCTTAGAGTTACAAGTATACTCCCATAATATTCGGGGAATAAAATCGTACGAAAAGGTAGGCTTCAAAAAGGAAGGAACTTTAAGGCAATCCTTATATATGAACGGTAAGTATTCGGATGAAATTATTATGAGTATTTTACGTGATGAATATATGGAATTAAAAAAGAGCTATTAGTCTTGATCCTTGCTTTAGTGGTATCGCGCCAGCGTTCCCAGGAAAGTGCTCAGTCGGAACAGACATTAACCACACATTATGGTAACTGTGATAGTAAATGGTAAAATATGATATGATATAAAAATAAATCTTTGTTAAAGGGGGCGGTCATTATGACAAACAAAACTTTTTTTATCTTTAAATACTGGGGGATAACGCTAAACTAATAAAGATATAAAGCGTTTTCCCTGATTTCGGAAGGGGAAAAATATGAATAAGAATTCAGTGAAGATTGTAGAAGTTAATGCCGAGAATTGGTATGAGTGTTGTCTATTAGAAATATCAAAAGAACAAAGAAATTATATTGAACCAAACGCTATTTCAATAGTGCAAGCAAAGTTTGAGCCGACATTAAAACCATACGTTATTTATTTTGAAGAGAACGTAGTTGGTTTTTTAATGTTTAATTCTGTTAAAGAAGAGCTTGATGGCTATTGGATTTATCGAATTATGATAGATAAGCATTTTCAAGGTAAGGGTATCGGGAAAGCGGCTACTAAGCTAATGATTTCAAAAATAGCTAAATTACCAAATGCGCAAAAAGTTATAGTAGGTTACCACCCAGAAAATAAAGGTGCGCATAATTTATATTCAAGTTTAGGATTTAAAGATTATGGTGATCGCTTTGGTAAAGAAATGGCTGTCATCAAATATTTATATGAATAATAAAGAAAAGGGAACAATTCAAGGTCCCTTTTGAATTTGTCCTCATTAAAGTGGAAGAGAAACATTAAAAAGCTAACCCCCTGTCGATTGAAAGGGGGTTAACTTCATTTATTGTGCCTTTAAGGAACTTGCTTCCGAAAAAATGGTATGCTTTTTTTTCTTCATAAATATAAAAATTAGCAATGCGGTAATACCTTCTGCGACAGGGAATGTCCACCAAATAGCTTGTGGGCCAAGGAGTTTAGGCAATAGTACGAGAGCAGGGATAAATAATAGAATACTGCGAAGTAACATGATGGTTGTTGCAAGACGTATTTTTTCAATTGACTGGAAGAATTCTGCAAATACCATGTTCACTCCAAGGAATACATACCCAATTGCAAAATGTACAAAGCCTTGTGTAGCCATATTGCGAATGTCAAATGTGCTATCACCAAATAATGCAATTAGCTGAGAAGGGAATAACGTAGCAATAATGACAGTCGTTAAACCTATAATAATTGCAGTGGCAATACCTATTTTCAATAATGCTGTTAATCGGTCAATCAACTTCGCACCGTGGTGATAACTAACTAGTGGTTGTAGAGCCATACCGATGCCAAGGAAAACTGTTAACAGTACAGTATGAATATAGTTAACCATTGCATAAGCAGTAACGCCGTCTGAGCCTAAATAATGTAAAAATGTAACATTGTATAAAATAACCATTACAGCAACGGAAGCTTCAACGATAAAGCTTGGTAGCCCAATAGCGAATATTTTCTTTAAATCAGAAATGCTGAAAAATGTACGGACAAATTTTAATTCGGATTGCTTTCGGAAGAAGTGTAGGCATAGCACCGACATACCGATTATTGTGGAGATTGCTGTAGCTAGGGCACAGCCAGTTACGCCGTAATTGAGTACGAAAATAAAGATGTAGTTTAAAATAATGTTTAACACTGATGTAGTGACTAAGCCCATCATCGCAAGCTTTGGATTGCCATCATTTCGAATAAAAATACTTAGTAAGTTTTCAATTGTATAGAACACACCGAAAATCAAAATAACATGTAGATACTCTTGAACATAAGGGAAGGTGGCGTCACTTGCCCCGAAAATATAGGAGATTTCCTTTAAATTTAATAAAAGGATTAGAATCAGTGTCATGACGACAACGATCATTGCTGTAAATGCTAATGTAAAGAGCTGATGCGCTCGTTTTTTATTGCCCTCACCGAGGGAAATAGAAAATAGTGTTGCTCCACCCATACCAATCCAAAGGGAAATGGATAGTAAAATTGAGAAAATTGGTACGGCGATATTTACTCCTGCTAAAGCGGCTGGTCCAACTCCGTGACTAACGAAAATACCATCCACTAAAATATTGACTGACATCAGCAACATACCAACCATAGCCGGGAATAAGTATGATAAAAACAAGGGCCTAAGAGGCCTTGTTTCAATTGGATTAATGGTAGTCATCAGCATATACCTCCTTTACCATCACCTTTTCACCTTTAGTATCTAGCTCACCGTTAAAGACGAAGCCAAACTTTTTATATAACTGAATAGCTACTGTATTGTTGTCATAAACGCTTAAATATATATTTTGACAGCTGTATTTAGCTACTAAATATTGAATAAGCTGCTGTATAAAGTATTTTCCCAATCCTTTGTGTTGGTAGCGCTCATCAATGAAATAGCGATCTAACCAAACCCGTTGTGAATTGTCCTTTTCTGGGAACACGCCATACATAGCGAAGCCGACTGCATTATTTTCCTTATATAATCCTACGGGGATAAAGCGTTTATCTGCTTTTGCCTCCGCTAAGCATTGTTGTGTACTTTCAATAAAATCTTGCTGATTATCAGCAATGCGTAATGCTAATACTTCCTCTTTGTTTAAAGCTGTAATGTCACGAATTTCCGTGAACATAATGTCAAAACCTTTCTATTTTTAATTTCTTTCAGCAGATGTCACGGAAATCGGAAAGGGATCTTTATGCAATCACAAACCGACTCCGGACTCAATTATGCAGTGGCATAATTAATTGTGAATAGCTACAATCTAATGTATATAGTTACTATATAGTCAAGGAGGGAAACTTAAAAATGTTTAATAAAAATGTAAAATATTTTACAACTGGTGAGTTTGCTAAAATTTGTAAGGTCAATAAACAAACGTTAATTTACTACGACCAAATTGGTTTATTATCACCAATTATGAAAGATGGTAAAGACTACCGTTATTATTCTGTTGCACAATATGAATTTTTTAGTGTAATCGAGCTATTAAAGGCGGTCGGCATGTCTTTAAAAGATATTCAAAAATATATGGCAGAAAAATCACCTGAAAATTTTTTAGACTTAATGTATCAGCAAAAGGAAATTGTAGCAAAAAAACGCCAGGAGCTGGAGATGATTGAAAGCATTATTGATGTCAAAATCGATTTAACAAAAGAAGCCTTACACCTTGATTTTGATAGCATTACGATTGAACATCTGCCAGAGGCAACGTTGTATTTAAGCAAAAATATCGAGGACTCGACGGAAGAACAGTTTACGAAGGCTGTTTCAGACTTTATTGATGAATTAGATCGCTCGCAATTAGACACAGGCTATCCCATTGGAGGGATTACAAGAAGAGAGCAAATATTAGCCGGAAATTATGATAACTATAGTTACTTGTATATAGAGCAGCCGAATCCACGAGAGGGCCATCCTTATTTCGAAGCGATTGAAGGGGATTTTATTGTTGGATACCATGTAGGGACGTCCACTACATTGGGTGAATCATATGAGCGATTATTTAAGGTCATGCGAGAAAGGGGCTTTGAACTAGGGAAATACGTATATGAGGAATATATTTATGACGCCGTTATTAAAAATCGTGAAGAGGATTATGTAACGAAAATTATGATAGAAATTAAAAAGGGTTGTTGATCAGTAGTATGCACTCTAGGTACAAAAAATAGTTGATGAATAAAAGGGGAGAGAAGAATGAACTATTTCACAATATTTGCATCTAAGAACAACATTGATGATATGGAGTTTAAAATTACAGATGTTTTTGCAAAAGGTTTTGCTATTGGTAAAAATGAAAACGAGTATTTATTAAAGTCCAAGGCGCTGTTTAAAAAACATAAATTAATCATTAGAGTCATGTCTGAAGATACGAATCCAGAATACTTCGTTAATAATATTCCTGGGATGATGGGGTATTACAATAACATTCCTTTTGAAGAAGATCCGTTAAAAGAATTAGTGTTGACTCAAATATCCGTTTTAAATACAGTGATTGCGATCGAATCAGAAAAAGAAATAAATGAAGACCAGTTGCTGTTATTTACGGACCTGCTATCAAAAATAGGGGGGATTGGCTTTTTACCGAATGGCACTTTGTTAGACGATGAAGGGGCCGTTATTGTTTATCCTGACGGGAAATCAGGACCGTCCAATTTCAGACCTCAAGCGTGTACACACAAAGTAATGGGACAAGAGGTGTCATCAGAAGAAGGGGAGCAAAGAAAAAATAACACGATAGCTTATTTAAAGGAAAGAGTTATTCCATATACAGCTTCACTCCCTCAGCTCCCACCAATTGAGGATTGTCAGTTTAAAACCCAAGAAGACATTGCTAGAAGAGCTGTAGCTCTGTTAATTGTTATTCAATTTGCTTGTGATGTGGCACAAGGCGGAAATGTGGAAGAATCGCGGGACTTTTTCGTTAATATGTTACGCACATATAAAGTGGAAAACTATCTAACTGAAAATGAAAGAGACTTTTTACAAGCTTTAGAACCAGATGTGCAAGAAGCCATTAATATTTCATGGCAATACGAGGCTTATTGGACGCTTATTTGGGCACTTGGCTTTGTTGAAGAGCTTGATTTTCCTGATGAAGTATGCGATTGCGAGTATGCCATTCAAGTTGTTTCTAACTGTGAAACATTTGAACAATTTTATCTTCAAGCAGGCATTCGTAGTCAGGAAGAGATTTTGGATGAAGCCGATAAAATCTACAGATATCATTGGGCTTGCGTAGATAGTCGTATACAAGAACGACCAGCTCCTGCGGGGATGAATGAAAGTATCGTTATGGAAAGACGTAGGGGGTTGTTCTGGTTGATAGGGCATCGTAATGAAGAATGGGATACTATTTCGATGGATACTTGAATTTAAATGAAAAGTAGCAAACTAGTTTGCTATTTTAATAATATTATTTAATCCTGTATTAATGTGCAGTAATTTACTTTACCGAAAGTGAAGCGTCAGGTGCAAACCTCACCTCAAAAGTAAGAAAGGACTGCCCGTAAAAACTCGAATGGTAAAGACTAATAATCAGTGGGGATGAAGAGACCCCCACTGATTAAAGTTTTACCTTATATAATTCGGCTTACTTACTTTATCAATCAGAAGAATCTAAAGCTAAGCGTTCTTCTATCGCTGGAACTGCTGCGGATGCATTTGAAACTCCGTTGAACGCTACAAAGCTTGTTAGTGCGATACTTAATGATAATAAGACCTTACGTTACTTACCTTTTGTCACTCTCTATCAGTCCTTCGTTATATGTTAAGACCAATTATAGATAGTGAAGTTTAAAGTAAAAGGGGAGTTTATTTAAATTTGGTCAAATGTCATTATTTTGGATTATTTAAGCGGAGGAAGGTAAAAAAACATCTCCAAAGTGTAAGTACACTGTAGAGATGTAATTTTATTTATAGTGATAAGTGCTAGCTCTAGGATGATTCCGTTGTATTTGATTGAACCATGCACGATCCTTTTCCTCTTGTTTTAATGTACTAACGATGGTTGATGAGCAGCTAACACAGATTTTTGCCTGAGTAATTTGTCCACAGCGTTCACAAGGTGCACCTAAATTA
This sequence comes from Lysinibacillus zambalensis, assembly GCF_040183165.1. Taxonomy (NCBI): domain Bacteria; kingdom Bacillati; phylum Bacillota; class Bacilli; order Caryophanales; family Bacillaceae; genus Lysinibacillus; species Lysinibacillus zambalensis. The sequence goes on along the minus strand of NZ_JBEGDG010000005.1, from coordinate 146,698 downwards.
GGGAAAATCGATTTTTTTAATTTTCCTGTTTTGACCCATTTATAGAGTAGGTCTGATGAAACCCCAGTTAATGAAACTACCTCATCGTTCGTTAAATAGCGATTATTTTTTCTTAGTAAAAAATGATGTAATTCCGAAAAAATATCTTCTTCTCTCACATCAATCCTTTTGGTGAATAGCAGCATATTTATTACTCTCCCTGTTTATATTAATTGATGACTTCTTCTATATTGTCATTTACGTTGTTAGGTTGATCGTCATATTTATAGTTTTCCCAACGATTTCGTGCTAGTTTTCGATATTTATTGGAAACATGTCGATCTGCAATTAATCGAGAGAATCCTTTTTTCGCCTCAGCAATATCTCCAAGTCGAAGGCTTAATTCTGCATGTAAATATTGAATTCTCTCTCCGCCCTCTTGATTGGATGCAAAAGATTTACTGTAAAAGTCTCTTGCAGCAAAGAGGTAGCGCATTTCCGATTCATGATCATCTTTTAAGCGATATAGCCATGCTATTTTTAGTGCGAAATTGGCCATAAGAAGTGACTCTTCCATTGATGCTCTTGATACAAGGTAGGCTAATTTAAGGCTTACAATGGCATCATCAATCGTACGTTCTTTGCAAATATCCATTGGTTTTTGTAGCTCTTTAATGTAAAGCTCATCTATAAGAAGCATGAAAGGTCCATACGTTCTTGTCATAGATTTGTGGTACGCGTAGCCACAATGCGGACAAACGGCAACCTCATATAATAACGGGTTTAAACCCTCATAAACTGGCATGAAGTCTGTTTGTTCTTCGATAATTTTATATCGATTAGGGCGTACTTTATATGTAGTAAAATGCTTTTTACAAAACTTACAATCCACACTACTTTCATAGTAGTAAATGTTAAATGCCATCAGAATCAACTCCTTTCCACCCAAATAATAATTTCATGTAGAATACTCTCACCTCTGACGGTAGTGAGATGAATGTGGGTATATTTCTTTTGTTCTATTTATATGAAGGACAATGTCGTTCAATATATTTAATTTAGTTTCTCTTATTTTAACAATTCTATGTTCTTTGGTATACTCCTTTAGAATTATTAAAATAAAAATGTTCATTACTTTCTTAGTTTTTTGAAATTTAGGTATGTACCCGTAATAGTGTTTATCGGTGTAGTTAAAGCAAGTTATACATTCTTTTAAGTTTGTCAAAATACGTACATATATTTAATTAAAAAAGTTATTGCGTATGTAATATTACCTATAACTAATTTCGGTATAAAGATGTTTCTTAATGTAAAATAAAAATTGTATTAGTTGGGAAAATATAGAATTGGATGTTGACCAATAAGAGGAGTCATACAACGCTTGCCTGTAGTGAAAATTAGCCTTTTAATTATAGATTTATCACCAATGCACTTGGTGAAAATATACAAAATGAAAAGGAGAGAACAATGGATTATAAAATTGTATTTTTTGACGTAGATGGAACGCTTGTTAATTATGAAGATGGTCGTATGCAAGAAAGTACAAGGAATGCTATTCAACAATTAAAGGATAAAGGAATTCATATTGTAGCTGCTACAGGAAGACCTTTATCAATGTGCCAGGATTTAAGAAATGTAGGAATAGAGACGTTTATTACAGCTAATGGTGCATATGTTAAGCACCAAGATCAAGTCATACATAAAATACCGGTCGCCAAAGAAGTGGTCCAAGTAGTGAAGGCTTTTGCTGATGAAAATAAACAAAGTCTATCGTTTTTCACAGAAACATTATCAATGAATAACGTCCAAGAAGAAGAAACATTAAAAGCTATGAAAGAAACATTATCTTTGCGGGAGTTTCCCGTTATCAATGAAGATATTGTAACGCAAGAGGTGTATTTAATGTGTTTATATGTTGATGAGGATATTGAGAAAAAGTATACCTCTACATTTCCTCATTTATTATTTAAAAGGTGGCATCCGTACATTACAAATATTTTGCAACATGATATTTCTAAGTCTATTGCTGTTCAAGCTGTACTAGAATATTTCGACTTGAGTACAGAAGAAGCACTTGCTTTTGGGGATGGAGATAATGATATCGACATGCTAGAGCAGGTCGGCTTTGGTATTGCGATGGGTAATGGTAGTGAAGCTTTAAAAAATGTCGCTAATTTTGTAACAAAGAAATCAACAGAAGATGGTATTGATTATGCTCTTCGTGAGCTAAAAATCATTTAATGGAAAAAATCGTATTAAGTTCATAGCTCTTATGTTGATCGTGTTTCTAAAAAGGAAAAAAATCTAAATAAATGATTAAGAAAGGTCTGGTTCAATATGTATTGAATCAGACCTGTTGCTATATTAAGGCAATATAGCAAATGAGCGGACAGGGAATCCAGATGCTTTTTCAGGCTTTGCCACAATATTGAATATAACGGCGCCTTTTGGAGGTAGCTTATCCAAATTTGTCATAAGCTCAATTTGATAAGTATCTTGCTCAAGCACAAAATATTCGCCATCTAACTTACCGTTTTTACGAAAATCTGTTGCTGAATCCGTATCAAAAGTTTCGTGGCCGATCGCACTTACTTTTCGTTCGTTGAATAAAAATTGCAACGCTTCTAATCCCCAGCCAGGAATATGATTATTGCCATCAGCATCTTTGTTGCTGAAAGCCTCTTTATCTGGCCAACGTTTACTCCAATCGGTACGTAGCGCAACGAAGGTACCTTCTTCAATTTCTCCATATTCAGCTTCAAAGTTAAGAATATCTTGAATGCTTAACGTGTAATCGTTGTTAATTTCAGCTTCCTTCGATTTATCAATAACGATTAGTGGTAGCACTAGTTCTTTTAGCTCCAATTCCTCTAAATAACGTGCATCTCGCACGAAATGGATAGGTGGGTCGATATGTGTTCCGTATTGCCCAGGGAAAGTGAATTGTTGTGCAAAGAAGCCATCATCATGGGAAAATAATGTTTCAAATTTTGCATCATCAAACATAAAGAAATGAGGAGAGTCTGGACCGAATATATGTGTTAAATCAACCCATTCTTTTGATTTCAATAGTTGTATTGCTTGTAAAAGTTCGTTTGTCATTATAGTTCCCTGCTTTCTGTTAATTATTTTAAATGCAACAATAAAAAAGAGCCCTCCTTGTAGAAGAGGACTCTTGTGCAAAGCAAATGCAGTAAGTATTCTCATCTTCAAGGCTAAATTTTGCCATTTGGAATTAGCACCATACCTATAGGCTGGTTGCTGAGACTTCATAGGGCCAATCCCTCCGTCTCTCTTGATAAGAAAATAAAATATAAGAATTTTCAGAAATGAAATTTATGAATACTTTAGCATATTTATATATAGTTTACAAGTTCAGTAGGGATACGTGGTTATAATTCATAAAGAAGATGCTAAAGGCAAAAAAAAGAGGCCCTCTTCAAAGGACCAACTTTTCACCAACCCAAAATTAGTGTTAGCTTACAACAGCCGCTATCAGTAAATAGTATACGAAATCCATCTGGTGTATAGGTAGTATCGAATTTTACCGTAATGCCTGTTGACGCAATTAACTTTTCAACTTCTGTTTTATTTGATTGTTGTGCTGCGTTCATAAGATCATGTGCAAATTGCTCTGATTCATCAATTTTATCCGTAAGTAATTGTGCTTGCTGCATAATAACTTTGATTCGTTTCGCAGAAGTCTTTAATTTTACTGTATTGATGGATGGAAATGGACCTCTATTCGTTGGGTCAGGCATTGCTAGATGTCTAGAAGGTAGTTGAGTAGTTGGTTGATTTGCCATTACCCATGCCGGATAATAATTAGGATAGACAAAATACGGATAAGGATTGTAATACACTAAATTCCTCCTATCCTATAGTTGATACATTATCTTATGTACAACAGAGACTTTAGGTGTTAATGGCCGTGCTTTGAAAAGCTTGAGCGAAAAGGACCTCAGTTCAACGGCTTAAATCCCGATCAATTTATTCTTCTTCAAAAGGAGTTATTAAAATGGATATTCGTGCATACATAAAAAATGGTTTTGAAGTTTACTATGAACGTTATAATCAGGTGTCTGAAGATGGATTTTGTAGGTGGATGTGCCTGGATGTACCTGAAGAAATGAAGGTAGTTGATATCGATGCAGAGTGGTCTGTGTGGAGAATGATTCCTTCCACCGTAACGGAGGGAGATATTCAAACGTTAGAAAAAGAGTTCGGACTTAATTTTCCCGAATGGTATAAAGCTTTTATTTCAACGTATCATCATTATTTTGGTGTAATACCTGACCAAAGTATTGAGGATCCTTTAAATAATGTAAGAGATATGTTTAATCCATCATTATGCAGTTTAGGATATCTTCCATTTTCGTGGGATACAGAGTATGGAAAAATAATTTGTATTGATTTAAATAATAACGCTGATGAAGAAAGTTGTGCCATATATGAAATTGAACATGAAATTTTATTTGATGATGATGCCGATATTCTATCGTCATTAGACTATCTGTATCCAAATTTAAAAGCATATTTTGATGATACTTTCCTTGAATCTAATAAATAGCAAAAAGGAAGGTGCATTTTAGAAAGCACCTTCCTCACATTTTTTATTTATAAGAAACGGACCTATTGTTTGTTTCTATCGAAGATTAACCATAGGAACGTAGTAGCTGCAGCAATCATCACCATGCCGAATCCATATATAGGAGTATGCGCTAATGATTGTTGGCTAACGATAATTCCTCCAATGTATGATCCTAGGAAAATACCAATGTTAAAGGCCGAAATATTTAATGCTGAAGCCATTGAGATAGCTGATGGTATATATTTTTCAGAAATCTGAACGGCATAAAGCTGTAATCCCGGTACATTCATAAACATAAATAGTCCCATAATTAAGACCATTATTAATCCACCGATTGATGATTCTAAAAAGAAGTTGATGCCGAGTAGAGATAATGCTAAGCCGATAAGGATAATAAAGATAGAATGTAAAGGGTTATTATTCGCAAAATGACCACCTAATGTATTACCGATGGCAACGCAAATACCGTATACAACTAAAATCACGACTATTGCTTTAGGTGAGTAGCCCATATACTGCTCTAAAATTGGTGAAATATACGTATATACTACGAATGCGCCACCATATCCGATGGCAGTAATAAAGAGAATTAATAACATTCGTATATTCCCTAATACTTTTCCGATATCGCGAATTGATATTGGATTGCTTTTCGATAACTGACTAGGAACAAGTATGGCATTACTAATTAATCCAATAATACCTATGATCACAATGAAAATGAACGACATTCGCCAATCAGTTACTTGTCCAATAAAAGTTCCTAGTGGGACACCAGTGACAGTTGCTAATGTTAGCCCTGTGAACATAAAAGCTATTGCGCTTGCTCGTTTATTAGGCGCTACAACATCTGCAGCGATAACAGAGGCAATAGACATAAACACACCATGTGCTAATGCTGAAATAACACGCCCAGTTAGTAGTAATGAGAATGAGGGTGCTATTGCTGCAAGTAAATTACCGATAATAAACAGTACCATAACAAGCAGTAATACATTTTTGCGACTTATGCGCGATGTTAATGCTGTTAAAAGCGGTGCACCAATAGTTACTCCTAGTGCATATATAGATACGGTTAAACCCGCAGTACTTAATGATATATCAAAATCTTCTGTAATTAATGGAAGTAGTCCAACGCTTATAAATTCTGTAGAGCCGATACCAAATGCACTAATCGCAAGTGCGAGTAATGTTAGTTTGGCATTCGGCACTTTTGTATCTTTCATTCTATTAATATCTCCTTTGATTTTTTTTATAGTATATAGTAATATTCATACATATCGTAAAGTTGTATAGGGTACTTTTAGTTACTTTTGAATATTACAGGGGGTTCACAATGAAAAAAGTTTTTAATATTGGTGTTGAAGCCACTCTTGAAGTAATTGGGGGTAAATGGAAACCTGTTATTCTTTGTCATCTTAACCACCATGGTAAGATTCGTACGAATGAATTTCGCCGATTGATTCCAGGCATTTCGCAAAAAATGCTAACAACCCAATTGCGTGAATTAGAGCAGTCTGGCTTAATTAATCGCGAGGTTTTCAATCAAGTACCGCCAAAAGTTGAATATTCGCTAACACCTTATGGTCAAGAGATGGACCCTGTGCTGAACGTGCTCTGCACTTGGGGTGAAAAACATATCGAAATGATGCAAGAGCAAGGTGAAGATGTACTAATAATGCAACGTGATGAAGATATCGCAATACAACATACATCTTAAATAGATTGGAAAGAGACTGTCTAAGAGAAGAAAATAAGACAGTCTCTTTCACATTTACATAGCTATCGTTTACATGACAAAATCAAATTCATCTGGATTTGGTCCAACACGTTGATCTAGATTCATGGCGTTAATGATTGCCATCTCTTCATCAGTTAGTGTGAAATCAAAAATATCAGCGTTTTGAATCATGCGTTCTTTACGCACAGATTTTGGAATTGTGACGATACCATTTTGAATATCCCAGCGTAAGATAACTTGAGGATTTGATTTCCCGTATTTTTCAGCTATTTTAGAAATAGTTTCATTTTCAAGAAGTCCACCTTGCATTAATGGTGCCCAAGCTTCCATTTGGATATTGTGCTCTTCACAGAATGAACGTACCTCAGTTTGTTGTAATCGTGGATGAAGTTCCACTTGGTTAATAACTGGTTTGATACGAGCGATTTTAAGAAGATCTTGTAAGTGTGATACTTGGAAGTTACATACCCCAATAGCTTTAATTTTCCCTTGTTCGTATAAATCTTCAAGTGCTCTCCAAGATTCTGCAAATTTATTTTTACCTGGCCAATGAATAAGATAAAGGTCTAAATAATCTAGCCCTAATTTTTTTAAGCTGTCTTCGTATGCTGCGATTGTCTCTTCGTAGCTTAAGCCATCGTTCCATACTTTAGATGTAATAAATAAATCTTCGCGTTTTAAACCAGTAGTTGCTAGTGCTTGACGAATACCTTCACCAACACCTGCTTCATTACCATATATAGCAGCAGTATCGATACTACGGTATCCAACCTCAATTGCATTTTTTACCATTTCTGCTGTAACATCATTCGGTACAAGGAATACGCCTAGACCCATACCAGGCATTTGTAAGCCGTTATTTAATGTAATTTTATCTTGTAAATTATTAATCATTTTTCTGTCCTCCAATTTTCGTTTGTGCTTCGTTGCTTTCTCATTATGCTTCCATACCATTGCAAAAAAAAGTACGCACTTTTTAGTTTCATAGAAACGTGGAGGTTACTTTTGTGAGATATCAATGGTTCACAGAGAGAAATTTTTATTACTTTATGTAGTTCGGTCTTCTATGTAGGTTACAATTAGTGGTAGAAAAGTAAATCTTATAGGGTGGTGAATGAGGAGTGGTAATGACGAAAAACTTGGCAGATCACTTTGAAATGACGGAAATCAAGATGTTTGAGTCGAGGCTGAATGCAATTAAGGAAATTCAGAACAATGCTATGGGAGTTGAGATTGGTCAATTTGATGGTGCCTATGCTTTCTTCATTAAAAATATCCCCGGTCCCTCTTACAATGTTGTAAAGGGTGATAGCTTGAGTTCGGAGAATACGATAGATAAAATCCTTAGTTTTTATAGAACAAGAGAAATACCAGCTCGTTTTGATTTAGCCCCTCAATATGTAAATGCTACTTCGCTACAAAAATTACATAAGGCTGGTCTTTTTCAGAGTGATTTTCATGCAATATTATACTGTGAGCTAAATGAAGAGACGGTAAGGAAAACAAAGAATTCGTGCATTAAAATAAGACAAATCAATGAAGACGAATTTGACCGTTACGGAAATATCTATGTTGAAGGTTTTGGTATGCCAGCATTTTTAGCGGAAAGTGTTGCGACAAATAATCAAGTGTTACATGACAAACCCGGTTGGTCATTTTATATCGCTTCTCTTCAAAACGAGGATGTTGGTGTTGCTTCTTTATATGTACATAATGGGACGGCCGTTTTAGCGGCCTCTGCTGTGAAACCAATTGCCCGTAATCAAGGAATTCACCAAGCGTTAATACAGTTTCGTATCAACGAATCCCTCAAACAAAATTGTAGTGTAATAATAGGGCATGCCAAATTTGCATCCATTAGCCAAAACAATATGGAACGTTGTGGATTGAAAATGGCTTATACAAAGAGTGTATGGACAGAAGCGAAATGAGAGGGTTACAGAAGTTAGAAAGGGATTTAATCCTTAGGAGTATTACATTTTTCGGTTTCAGATAGGCTGCTGCGAAAAATCTGGTATAAGAGGTTTTTATGCAAAATCAGAGATTGGTAATATGAAAATGCCCAGCAATTATTATTACATTTTTGTTGTAAAAAGAGATGTTAAAAAGACTACATACTTAGATATAATTGCAGTTCTTCTAAATTTAGAGGATAAAAAATTAATACATCTTATGATAATTAATAACTTTTTAATAATTATTGCTTATTCTGTAAATAAGAGTATTTTAAAATGAAAATTTATAAAAATTCCAATGAATGTATTTATAGTGATTTGAAGATCATTTCAATTTGTTAATAAACGAATTGAGTAAGTATCCAAATCCGTTTCGAACATGATATTGATATGCTTTAGTTAACATTTTGATGAGAGATTACTCATTCTACCCAAAAAACATTGTGCTGTAATTTTATTAATGAAGGGTATTTACTCATTTAAAATTTATGGTTAAAACCAATAACACATTATAGAGGGAGGTTGTTTTTATGGAAAAAGTCGCTTTAATTATTTCTATGTGTGCCCTGTTTGGTACGTTTGTTGTCTTTCTTTATGAACTTATAAAAAGTGGTAAATTGGTATTTGAGTCCAAAATAATAAAAATTTTATTGGTCGTTTATGTTGTTTTCTTTTTTGTTTTTGTGATTGGTTATAACTCTAAATAAGCATTTCTAAATTGGGAATTTCATTGCGTAAACCGATGATGAGTATTTGAGACACTACAGTTCTTTTTGAATTGTTCAAGTGGCATACTGTTTGCTGTTGCTACGTGTAGAAAAATTCTATATTACGCTAATTTTCCATTCTGACGTTTCTTTTTTGTAGGGTATTTATGGCATATTATGGGTTATTTAAAAATATTTAGAGGAGACGTGTTTAAATGATTTCAATTATTGATTTAAATTTACAAACAAAAAAACAAATAATATTAGAAGATATTAATCTTAACTTTAAAGATGGAAAAATATACGGTTTGTTAGGTCCTAATGGATCGGGGAAAACAACTTTATTTAAATCTATATTAGGTTTAACTAATTATGACGGGGAAATACTATATAATAATAGACCTATAAAATATACACATGTTGGCAAATTAATTGAATATCCCATGTTTTATAATAATTTAACCGTTTTAGAAAATTTGAAGCTTCATGGAGCATATACAAACCTTGAAAATATAAATTATAAGGAAATTCTTAGTAATTTTGATATTTATGAAGCTAAGGATAAAAAATATTCGGAAATATCTTTAGGGATGAAACAGCGATTAGGAATAGCTAGAGCCATTATGGGGGATCCTTCGGTTATTTTATTAGATGAACCTACAAATGGGTTAGATCCACTCGGTATTAAATCTGTTAGAAATTTGATTAAAAACTCTTTAAAAAAACCAAATAACTGTATATTGATTTCCAGTCATAATCTTACAGAAATTGAGTCAATTTCAGATGAATTAATATTTATAAAAAAGGGAAAAATTATTACGAAAATTAAGAACAATAATAATAAGCTATTCTATGTTGTTACTTTAAAAAATAAAGAGAGTATTTCCGGTGATTTGTTAGAAAATCCGTATTTTTCTAAATTAAAGTCAGAATCAAACTTTCATAAATATATTTATAGTGGAGATGATGAAAAGTTGATTAAAGATGGTAATTATACTTTTGAAAAATACACATTAGAGGATTTATATGAGGAAATAATGTGTTCTTAAGAAGGAGCTTATTAAAATGAAAATATTATTTAAAAATGAGTTGTTAAAATTAAAAAGAGAGAAGTTTATTTGGTTTCTCCTGGCATTAAATCTATTACCTATAGCGATGAATATAATAAATTATATTGTTAACAGTAAAGATTCGAATATTAAAGATGTTTATTTTATTTTCTATAATCAATATTTTATGTTCTTCCCTATCATTGTTGGTATTTTAGTAAGTTCGGTATTTTATATAGAGTACAAAAATGGCACCTATCTAAACTGGATAACATATAACTTTTCGAAAAATAAACTTTTTTGGGCAAAAATTATTACGGCTTCGTTCTGCTTGCTTTTATTAGTAGCTTTAAATTATATATTATTATTGATCTATGGGATAGCTATTGATTGGGGAGAAGAAAATTTTATTAAGAATATTATTGATATGACACTTTCATATTTGATTATGACTTGTTCTTTAAGTATACCTATTTTACTTTTAAGTACAATTGTAATGGTCTGGTCTAGGAATATTGTTATATGTAGCATTATTTCTATCTTATTTTCATTATTCTCAATGATTCTAATTGCTGCACCCTTTGCTTATACTATTTTTTCAACATTCTCGTATAGGTTAGGTTTGTATATAATAGATAAAGATTACTATTTTGATAATGCTATGTCTGCCACAATAGTGGGAATTGTAGCTTGGTGTAGTACCATTTTAATTTTATATTGTTTATATGTATTTTTCACTTCGAGAAAATTAATTATTGAAAAATAGAAAAAAGTTTAACATTCAAAAGATCAGAAAAGGATCTTTTGAATGTTCTATCTTTATGCCTCTATTAGTAATGTGAAATTAAAACCGTTAAATTAATATGGGTGGTAATGTATGATCAATGTCATGTAATAAACTATAGATGACCCCAACATTACTTAAGAAGAAACTTAAAGTATTGGTATTATACTTATATCCTGATTGTATTGAATCGGTACTTAATGCAGAATATAAAGTGTTTCTTATTTCTTCCAATTGAAGAGCGTCATTATAATTGTTTAGTTTATTAAGAATAACTAAATTCCCTGCTAAACCATGACAAATACTATGATCTATTTCATAAAGGAAATTTTCCTTTAGAATTAAACTTTCAGTTTCATTAATATAATTTAATGATAATCCAGTATTCTGTTCAACCAAACTTCTTCCTAAAAGAATCCCAGAATTTCCGTTACACCAAGTATTAGTAGATTTTTGCCCAATTTCTCTATTATCCATCCAGCAATTAATATCTTTATTGAATATCGTATCTTCATATAAAGAAGTTTTACAGATTATATCTATAATTTCATCTTTTAAGTCTGGATAGATGTGAATGATTTTCGAAAGAGAATAATTTATGCCTGTTATTCCATGGGAGAAGCAAGCTAAAGATATAGAATCATTAAAATCTGAAGACCAATAAAGTAGATCATCTTCTGCTTTTAATCTACTGAAAATACTGTTCTTTAGAAAAAGAATGCATTCATCTAATATTTTATCATTAACTTCTTCCTTAAAATCAATTAGTAAGCTTAATAATCCGGCGATGCCACCTATATAATCAAGAGGGGCTCGACTGATATTACTTTGAAGAATTTCTTTGCAAAAATCGATTAGTTTCGTTTTTAAATTGATAGTGAAAAAATTGTTTATTCTATTTAATTCTAAATAATACTTAAAGTAAGAAGCTTTACCATGATATATGGAAAATATGTTATCTCCTAAATCTGAATCATATAACATATTAATAGTATTATTAAGCTTTTGTATTTCTTTTTCATTGTTAGTCCCTAGGACTTTTTGTTCGGCCGCTAATAATAATCCTAATCCAGCTAAGCCGTCATAAATACCCATAGGCATAGTACTTAACACACTATTTCCTCTTTGATCGTGCCTAAGGGAAAGTGCTTGTATAAAATCATGATTTACCTTTAATTTATCTTTTACCGTTGATAGTTTACTACTGAGTATCTCTTTATTAGATATATATTTCTTTAGATGTGTTTTACTTATATTATGACTTCTCCTGTTATCGTTATCTGCATTTTCATAATAACTAGAAATGGCCATGTTTATTAATTCAAGTTGATAATTACAGTCTTTCTCTGAAAATGTATGTAACTTGTCTAACACTTTATTGCGAGGTTCTTTTAGTAAAAATCGATCAATTTTAACGCCACTTTTAGAATGGAATAAAGCTTTCGAATCAAGGTCACTATTGAATAGTGGAACATCATACTCCTGAATGTCTGAAAATTCCAATTCTAGTATTGTATCTTTTTGAATTAGACTGGCATTGGCTTTATTTAATATTTCATGTAGATCATTTTGATTTTTACCCATTAATCTATTGGGGTCTTTTAGGGCGTCAATAAATTTAGCATATATATAAGTTGGCCTTAACACATAACGTATTGAGAAATTTTCTGTGTCCATAATAAAAGTTTCTAAAAAATCTTTGTTATTTAGAATAAAAGTATAACATTCTACAAAACCATTAGAATAATCACCAATAAAATTATATATTTCTTGATAATCATTATTCAATAAAGGAATATTTGAAACGTCAGTATTTCGATGTATTGAATTAATTAACCTCATTTTATCACTATTTATATCAACTAATAATTCTTTGTTATAGGTTTGTCTATTTGGGTTGGTGGTTCCACCAATGAATAAAACCATGTCATCAAAGGGCGAAGTCGCAATATCGAATAATAAAGTACCCAAAATAGTATTTGTAATAAAACTATAATTTGTAACATCTTCAGAAGCATTACCTATATTTAATTCAGATTGGAAGATGGTTTCTAAATCTATCAAGACAGGATGTCTATTCATTGCAATAATGTTTTCAAAATGTATGTCTGATGCCTGGAGTAAGTATAAAAAGCATGAATGTATTCCTAATTCATTATAGTAGTTAGTAACATCTGCAATATTTGTGGATTTTGTATGATCAACAAATTCTTGCCATCCGTATTTTTTTTTATTTAAACATTTTGGAATGTAAAGATTCCTGTTGGATTTTTCATTATAAAGTTCAATCAATTTATAATAAAAAATATCAGGTCCCATATCTTTTGGTTTGTAAATTATGATTTCTTCATTTAAATTAATTCGTGCAACGGATTTTCCATTATTATGTGTGTCTCCTTCGTTTAATAGTATAGATGTTATCTTATCATTTTTAATATTAAACATATTCTTGATCTGATTATAGTCTTCCATATAATGATTTATAATTTCAGTAATATAATTAAGTGTATTTTCAATGACTGAAAATATTTTGGAAGATATGATTTTATTTTCTTGAAGATTACTGGCTTGAATGTACTCCTCCAAATTCTTTTTTTCATTTACTTCATCTAGATAGTCAAAAGTATTATGAAAATCAATTAAAATACTTTTAAAGCCTATTTCATATATTTTATTATTAATAATTTTAACAATAGAATCATGAAGAGCTACTTTATCGATATATTTATCATAGACAATCTCAACATTGGTAAACCAATCTTCGACTTGCTTACTATGAAATTTATTATAATAACCATTTATCAATAAGTTATCCATTTTATAACTCCTTTATTATATGTATTTTAAAAAAAGGCATAGATATATCCCAAGTCCAATAAGATATTTCTTAAATGGTTGAGTATATATGCCTTTTTGTACTTATATTATTACTAGATTAATACTCTCATAGACCTTTTATCTTATAGAAATACATTTAGTAGTTGGAAAACTTGCTAGTGAAATGGATAAGTCCAATTTTGTGTATTTCGAATTAATTACAACGACCTGTGTAACAATCTTGCATCGTTCGACAGATAGTAAGACTTATTTGTGTATATGGAAACTGGGGTGGTGACGCAGGTAGCATCGATGAACCACCAGCAATTTCATTTAATCCTTCATTAGAAATAGGCTCGAAGCTTTAAAGTTTTTTTTCATTTTTTATTTCCTTTATAAGAACTTACAAAAAGAAGTGAATGTTGTAGTTGGACATCCTACTGGTGAAATTGGTATTGCTTCAGTAAGCGAAGTATATGTCCATTTCAGGTTGAATTTCTAAACCATTAGCAATTCTTTGTTGTAATCATACATTTTGTTGTTAGACAGATACTAACACTTATTGTTGGAATCTGAGGTGACACAGGTGGTACCGCTGATCCACCGGCAATTTCATTTAACTCTTCATTAGTAATAGGTTCAAAAGGTTTAAAATTTTTCTTCATTGTAGTTCAATCTCTCCTTTGCCGTATCTTGATTGGTAGATATTAATAGTTATTTATAGAAAGATCGCTGGTGGTAAACTGAACCACCAGCTATCTCATTTAACTCTTCATTAGTAATTAGGCTCAAAAAGCTCCCGTTTTCTTATTGTTAGCCTTTACAAGGTTTAACAATAGAAGCGCATTGTGTAGTTGGACATCCAGCCAGTGAAATTGGAACAGTTACTGTAAGTGGAGTCCATTTAGGTTGAATTTCAGATCCACCAGCAATTTCATTTAACTCTTCATTAGTAATAGGTTCAAAAGCTTTAAAATTTTTCTTCATAGTTCAATCTCCTTTTTCTCATATCTTGTAATTAGACAGATTTTTAATAGTTATTTATTGAAGGATAGCTGGTGGTAAACTGAACCACCAGCTATCTCATTTAACTCTTCATTAGTAATTAGGCTCAAAAAGCTCCCGTTTCCTTATTGTTAGCCTTTACAAGGTTTAACAATAGAAGCGCATTGTGTAGTTGGACATCCAGCCAGTGAAATTGGAACAGTTACTGTAAGTGGAGTCCATTTAGGTTGAATTTCAGATCCACCAGCAATTTCATTTAACTCTTCATTAGTAATAGGTTCAAAAGCTTTAAAGTTTTTTTTCATCGTTATTTCTCCCTTTATTTGGATTTTAGTTGATATTTTTTTACATTTAATATAATATATGGGCGTAAGGTGTTTCTGGTAATAGATTATCATTATTGTAAAAAAAAGTAAATAATAATTTAAAAAGGGTGAAGAAAAATGTCGAAAGAACTTATGAAAACTGCTGGTGATATTTACAAAGAACTTGAGGATGCATCATTAGAAACTATTTATGGTGGAGTAGAAACTAAAAAAATATCTAAAGGAAACGATGGTAAATGGTGCACATTAACGTGGGAATGTAGTATTTGCCCTACGAAAACTTGTTTTACTTGTTAATTAATTAATAGTTTTAACAAAATAATAGAACAAACCTCCCTTTTATAGGGAGGTTTGTATATTTATATAGAAGGAGAATTTATATGCAATTTGCTGCCTTATATGGTATTACTGAAAAGAATTTTTCTGAATCTACTAAGAAAGACAGTCAATTTGAAGAAACTATTAATCTTTTATCTAAAGGCAATATTACAGAATTCAGCAACTTACTTAAAGATAAATTTAATTTTGACTTAGAAGATATTAAAAAGAAATATAATAGTGATGATTATGTCAAAGATTGGGGTTCCGAAAATTTAGAATTTTATATTAAAGAAATTTTAGAATCAAAAGTATTTAATAAAGACAAAGATACTACTTTGAATTTGTATTCCTTCTCAAGAAAGTTTTCTTATTTTTTTATAAGTAATACATCAAATTTAACTAAAGAAATTTTATTTAATACTCAATATGTTAAAGATGTAAATATTCTAAAAGAAAAATTAGAGGAAAATTTCCGGGGAAAAGTGATGAAGATTGCATATAGGACATTAACTTTAGAAATTAACCGTCTACGATTAGAACGTTTATTTTCTTCAGAAAATGAAAATGAGCAGTTTGAAGAATATATAAAAGATTATGTTTGCACAGATAAATATTATTATGAGCTATATAATCGATACCCATTATTATTCAAGTTGATAATTCAAGAAGCAATTAAAACATTGCACTATCTAGAGTTCTTTTCAGAATCATACTTGAAGAATATAGATTCTTTGAAAAATGTACTTAATGTAGTTGAGTCACCTAAAATTTCCTATTTAGAACTTGGTCAAGGTGATAGTCACAATAATGGTCAGACTGTTATAAGCGTGCACTTTGATAATGAATTGCGCTGTTACTTTAAACCTAGGGATGGTGAAATTGACAAATTATATCAAAATATACTAAAAGAATTTAATAGATTTATCGGGGAAGAAAACTTTTTAAAATCATATAATTTACTTTCGAATGCGGATCACTGCTGGGTTCAATCAGTTTCGTATACACCTTTAGGTTCTCATTCAGAAGCCAATGAATTCTATTATAAATTGGGGATTCACATGGCTTTATTATATGTTCTTAATGCAGTAGATTTCCATTCAGATAATCTTATTGCAAGTGGAAAGGACCCTATTCTAATTGATTTAGAAAGTTTGTTTAATGTTCATAAGAATAATCTTATTGAAAATGCATCGAATATCACCACATTTAAATTAAATGCTTCTGTAAGATCAATTGGGTTATTACCTTTCGTATTTGGAGATAATAATAATACGGATATTAGTGGAATTGGTAGAAAAGGGGAAACTAAGTCTTTTATAAAAATACCGACAATAGTAAATCAAAAAACTTCTAAAATGTCTATTGCTAGAGAATATTTAGATATTGGTGAGTCTAAAAACCATCCAAAATATAAGGATGAATATTTAGATGAAACAGAGTATATAGAAGATGTCTGTCAAGGTTTTATAAAAGGATATACATTTGCTAAAGAGAAGAGGAATTTAATAATTAGTCTAGTCAAAGAAAATATCTTAAAAATTAAAATTAGGCATATTGTTAAACCTACTATGTACTATTCAAATCTTTTAGATTTAAGTTATCATCCAGTCTTTATGACAAACCAGATTGACAGAGAAATGTTCTTTACTAAATTATTTACAGATAACTTGGATGGAAAAGTATTAAAAGAAGAATATAAAGATCTTATTAATCAAGAGGTACCTTATTTTTATTATTACCTACACAAAAAGAGCATGTATTCTTCATCTGTAAATAATAACAAAGAAATATACAGTTACTTTGATAATTCTCCCTTAGATTTTTGGATAAATAAAGTGAATAGTTTATCCGATCAAGATATGAAATTTCAAATTAGTCTAATAAAAGGGTCCTTAATAAAAGAAGAAATTAAAAGACCTTCTAAGGATCAGGAAGTAGACCAAGAGTTTATAAATCAACTAAATAATTTTTCAATAGATAATATTAATAATAAATTAATATGGAAATCTACTGAAATTGGAAAGTATTTATATTCTATTTCTGATAAATATAAAAACACATATAGTTGGATATGCTCTACAGTAATAGAACATGTTGAGTCTAAAAAATGGCATGTTGCTGCTATGGATGATTGTTTATATGACGGACTATCAGGCATGAGTTTTTATTATTTATGGCTCGGTAAAGTAACTGGAAACCAAAAGTATCATAATATAGCTTCAAGTATTTTGGAAGATATTTATCAACGAAATCGAATAGTAGTAAATAGATCCTTAGGAGCTTTTGATGGAATATATTCAGTAATTTATCTTTTAATTAATTTTTATAAGGTTACTGGAGATGAGATTTATATAAAACGTGCCTTAAATTTATGTGAAAACTACCAAGATAAAATTAAGACAGATAAAGTATATGACATTATTAGTGGTTCTGCAGGTATATTATTAGTTTTAGTAGAATTGTATAAATGTACTTCTAGTGAGTTAGTTAAAAGTTTAATGATGGAATGTAAAAATCATTTAATTAAGAACGTACATACTATTAATGATAAAGAAGTTGGCTGGATCGGTGTTGAAAATAACCCGTTATCTGGATTTTCGCACGGGAGTGCAGGAATTGTATATGCATTAGATCAGTATCGTCAGCTTTTGGGTGATGATGATTTAGAATTAAAGCAAATAATAGAGAAAGCTTTATATTTTGAAGAAAAGCAGAGAGAAGGATTAATATGGTTCGACTTAAGAGAGCATGATTTAAATATAGACTATCATATACCATACGCTTGGTGTCATGGTTCTCCAGGTATTTTATTAAGTCGTTTGTTTTTATCAAAGGATTATAACGTAGATTTAAGTGTGAATAGCAAAATGATTGCAAAAGATATCTTGGAAAATGGTTTCAAGAGGAATCAAAGCGTATGTCATGGAGACTTAGGAAACGCGATGATTTTAAAGGAGTATTCTAAATCCACTAAAGATGAGTATTGGTCGAATATTTCAAAAGTAATAGCTGGAATGATTGTAGAAAACAGAGAACCATCTGACTACAGATTAGGATTAGGCCTAGAATTAGACGTGGAGACGCCAGAATTAATGGTGGGTTTATCAGGTATAGCATATGCTTTATTATTTCTTTCATCTGATGAAGTACCAAATATTTTAATTTTAGAAACATAAATTAAAAATGAGCCAGCCTCTTTTAAATTACAGAGGCCTTTTCATATTAAGTTCTATAAAAATAAGAGGTTGAGAAAATTGAGAAAAAAAACTCCAGTAATTCTACAGAGAAACAAATATGATTGTGGATATGCTTGTCTAGCGATGTTATTTAGTTATGATGATAGTAAAATTTCCTCAAATATGTTACTTACTGAAGAAAAATTTAGAGCTGGTAGAGATGGTGTAACTTTACTAGAGCTTAAGAGAATTTCTAAAAAATTTAATGCTGAACTATCAGTTTATAAAGTAGACAATATTAAAGAATTTATACAGCAAAGAAAAGTAATAGAGCCTATGATGATTCATTGGAAAAATAATCATTTTATTATCATTACAAAAATACACAATAATAAAGCAGAAATAATCGATCCAGAAATGGGAATATCAGAAATTAGTTATGAAGAATTAATGCTGAATTATTCAGGATTTGTGGCGACATTAAAAAAGAATAGTAGAAATAAAGAAGTATTCATAAAAGAAAAGCATTATACCAAGAAGTTATTTGAATTAGTTGTTGAATTCAAAAAATATATTTATATAGTTATTTTTCTATCGTTTTTATATCAATCTTTAAATTTATTATTTCCGTTTATGACACAATTTTTAATAGATACATATACGAATAATAAATTATTTAACATTAGTATAAAAGCATTTTTAATTAGTATAGTAACTATTTTTATAATTTATTTTATGCTTCATTTATTAAGAATATTTTTTATTACAAAAACCCAATTAGTAATAAATTCTACTATGACTTCAAAGTTTATTGATAAATTATTCAAACTTCCACTTTCTTTTTATGATCGTAGTTCTGCTGGGGATATTGCAAGTAGAATTAATAATATTACAATGATTAGAGAAATAATATCTAGTCTTACCACTACTTTACTCCTAGATATAACATTAGTTGTAATCTACAGTATAGTATTAGTCAAGTATTCCGTCACTTTATCTGTAGTAGTATTTACTGCAGTATTAATTCAAATTATTTTAGTGAAAATATTGTTACCTAAAATTTCTATTTTTACAAATCAAGAGGTTGCTGGTCAAGCCGCATTCCAGACAGATTTGTTTGAAGTTCTTAGATCGATTAATTATATTAAAACTATAGGCGTGAACACTGAAATAAAAAAGAAATTAAACGATACATTTCAGAATCAACTGCGTAATTTTGCTAAGAGAATGAATTTATCTGCTGTCCTAGGTGGATTGTCGAGCTCAATTAATTTAATCTTACCTGTGGCTCTATTGTTTTTAGGACTACAATATGAAAATGAAATAGGGCTTTCTTTGGGTCAAATAGTAGCGTTTTCTACAATGTCCATGAATTTGCTATCACCAATTAGTTCAATAATTGGGAGCTTAGAATCTATAAAATTAGTGGAAGAGGTATATTTGAGAATAGATTCTGTATTAGAGGAAGAGGAAGAAAAAGCTAACTTAAATCCCAAGGTTCATATCGATACAATTAAAAAAGATATTGTTTTAGAAGATATTTCTTTTGGGTATAGTGGAAAGAATATTCTTCATAATATTAATCTATGTATCAAGCCCGGGGAAAAGTATTTAATTAAAGGGACAACCGGAGTTGGTAAGACAACTTTATTTAAGATTATTGCAGGACTGTATGAGCCAACAATTGGAATCATAAAATATGGAGTTCATCCTTATGATGACTTAAAAATAATGGATCTTAGAAAAAATATTGGATTTATTACTCAAGAAGTATCTTTATTTAATGGGACTATAGAAGATAATATTCGCTTCTATAATAATAATGTTTCATCTTCGGATATTGTACATGCTGCCAAAATGGCATGCATCCATGAAGAAATCATTAAATTTCCAATGGGGTATAATACAGTGTTAGGAGACAATGGAGCAACAATATCGGGTGGACAAAGACAGAGATTATCAATTGCTAGAACGCTTGCCGCTAATCCTGAAATGTTATTAATAGATGAAGGCACAAGTAACCTAGATATTGATACTGAGGAAGCAGTAATTAAAAATTTATTTGCTACTAACAAAACAATACTATTTATTTCACATAGACATAAAAATATCGAAGGTGTAAATCATATTTATAAACTTGATAATGGATTGTTGCAAAAAGAAAAAGAATATTCACTTCAATAATTAGTTTTTAAATATAGTCCTCGTAATATTATTTGCGTGGACTATATTTAGGATAGGGGAGATAAAAATGGATTGCGGAGTGCTAAAACATCTAAACTTGGTAATTATTGAAGATAATGATGATATACGTGAATTTTTACAAGACTTTTTCTCTAATTACTTCGAAAGTGTCATTTGTTTTAAAGATGGAACGTGTAACTTATCAATATTTAATGATATACATATTGTGATACTGGACATTATGTTACCATTCGAGGATGGATTTAGTTTATGTTCTAGGTTAAAATTACAAAATCCGGAATTACCCATTATTTTCTTAACAGCAAAAAATAATATAGACGATAAAATAAAGGGAATAACCATGGCTGATGATTATCTTGTAAAGCCCTTTGACCCATTGGAGTTACTAGCTAGAGTAAACTCTATTGCAAACAAAAAATATCATTCTATTATTGAAATTAAACATTTACTATTTAATATGCAAACCAAAAGATTACATAATAAACTTAATAATGAAGAGATATCATTAACTGATAAACAACTAAATCTATTTTTATATTTCATCCATAATAAAAATATTAACCTTTCAAAAGAACAAATTATGTCTTATTTGTGGGAGAATTATAGTACTTATGGAAATTTATCGGTGCATATAAAGCATTTAAGAGATAAAATTGAAATTGACCCTCAAAACCCAAATATTATAGAAACAATATATGGTTATGGTTATCGTTTAAATTATTAACCTTGATTGGAATGAGAAAAGGTGAGTTTTAGAAGAAAATACAAGTTATTTCTATATTTATCCTTATTAAGTATGCCGTTTTTGTTTTTAATATCAAATTACCTTTTTTACTTATTATTCGTAATGAGTAATTTTTTTTCAAAAGAATATTCTAGGTTTAACTCTGGAGATGCATATCCATATATTATAATACTCTTTTTATGTATAGTTTTTTTATACGGTTATTTATCATCAAAAGTAATCGATAAGTTAACAGATGATATTAATAATATTAGAGATGTAATTGATAACATTTACAGCAATTCTGAAATACCCGTTAAGCTTCCCGTTAAAGGGGAAGATGAAATATCAAAACTTAGCTTAGCAATAAATAGGCTACTAGATAGATTAATCTATAATCAATTAAAGATTGCTCAACAAGAAAAACTAAGAAAAGAATATATGAACCAATTATCTCACGATATTAGAACGCCTTTATCAGTAATCAAAACCCAACTGTATTATATTGAGAATGAAAGAAATCTTACACAAGCTATCCAAAAGATTAATTATAATATTAACTATTTAACTAAATTAATTGATCATATGTATGATGAAACTTTTATAAAACAAGAAGATGTAGACATTCCTTTAATAGAAGAAAATATTCAAGAAATTATATTGGAATCACTAAAGAAATGGAATTATTTATTTAAAAAAGAAAACATAACTATTTATAATAATATTAATCATTTAATAGTTTGGAAAATCGATAAATTATGGTTTGAAAGAATTTTAGATAATATCTTTCAAAACATTATAAATCATGCATCGGATAGCGATAAAATTATAATTAATTATGTACCTTCAAACGGGGAAGTACACGAATGTATATCTATTATAGATTTTGGATCAGGTTTTGATTTTGAACAGGAAATGCGTAAAAATGAGAATACAGGTCTCAAAATTATAAATAATGTTTCAGAAAAAATAGGTATTACTGTGACTTATACTTCTTCCAACAAAGGTACTCAAATACAGATGTTTAGAAAGTTAAGTTAATCGAAGTTTCGCTCGCATAGATTAACTAATTAATTGCCTGTTTATCAAGCATTAATATAGCTTCGTTTAAATGAGCCTTCATAAGCCAAAATAATATGGAGCGTTGTGGATTGAAAATAACTTATACAAAGAGTATATGGGCAGAAGCCGACATGAGGATTGCAAGAAGCTAGAAGGGGATTCAATGCTAAAGATAGAATAAGTAATTGAATCTTTTATAAAGGAGAGAGTGGGATGAATCGTTTAAATTTAATCACGTTGGGTGTAAAAAATATGGTCGAGTCTCTTAGATTTTATAGAGAGGGTCTAGGGTTTGATGTAATTGTTTATGGTGAGGAAACAAACCCAGATGTTATCTTCTTTAATAATGGAGGGACAAAGATCTCGCTGTTTCCGATTGAGCGTTTAGTAAAAGATATAAACGAAGCAAATCCACCGGAGATTGGCAATGGCTTTAATGGGATTACGCTTGCTTATAATGGAAAGTCAAAAGAAGAAGTTAATCAAGTATTTGATTTAGCTAAAAAGGCTGGGGCGGAAATCGTTAAAGAGCCAGAAACTGTATTTTGGGGTGGCTATAGTGGCTATTTCCAAGACCCAAACGGCTACTATTGGGAAGTTGCTTACGGAGACATGTGGCAGTTTGATGATCATGATATGTTGATTATTACTGAATAAAAGAAAGAAAGACGTATTTGGAGGGAATCCAAATACGTCTTTTTATAGTTAGCCTGTTTTATCACCCAACTTTTAGCGTATATCGCTCAACTTTTTAGTTTTATCGACATATCCCTAGCATTAGATGTGATTTATTCAATGACTCTCTCACTTTACAGACAATGATTGAGTACAAATCTATGAGATCGTATAATACAAATATGCTTTTAATAACATTTATTTCAAATATATATAGTAGATTGGGAGGTTTACCATTTTGTATAATATATTGTACGTAGAAGACGAAAAAGAGATTGGTCAATGGGTGACAAAGGATTTAACGGAAAGAGGCTATGAGGTTACATGGCTTGAATCTGGAGAAGAGGTCGATCAGCACATAGCTTTTAAAGATATCGCTATATTGGATGTGATGCTGCCGGGCTTAGATGGCTTTTCAATTGGCAAAAGAATTAAGCGGGAAAATAAAGAAATCCCGATTTTAATGCTGTCAGCACGAACTGCTGTTGAGGATAAAATAGAGGGCCTTAACTTCGCAGACGATTATTTAACGAAGCCATTCCACCCAGATGAACTTATAGCCCGTGTAGAGGTTTTACTAAGAAGATATCAAAAAAATGTTGATGTATTAGATCTTCAGCATTTAAAAATTTATACGAAAGATATGCGGATTATCAACAAGGAAACTAATGAAGAAATTCAATTAACGGGTAAGCAATTCTATTTATTACAGTATTTTATTCGCCATTTAAATCAAATTTTAACGAAGGAACAGCTCTATGAAGGTGTCTGGGGAGAAAGCTACATAGAAGGCGATAAGACATTAATGGTACATATTCGATACTTAAGAGAAAAAATAGAAATAAATCCAGCTAAGCCAACAATTATTGAAACCATTCGTGGTATTGGATATAGGGTGAAACAATGAAATTTTTTCGTTCATTATTAGTTAAGTATATGTTAATTATTTTGTTAGCCATTTTTATTGTCCAAATATCATACTTTGCTATAGCCCTTTTTGTGTTTGGATTTGGACAAACTGGTATTTCAAATGAAGTTCTCGTAGAAAGCGAAATGGAGCAAAAATGGCATACGGAAGCCAAAAGTATTAAAAGCTTTTCAGAAGAAGTAATTACTCAACATTTTAAGGATTGGCAGAAGCAATATCCAAAATCTTCTATGTTTTGGGTAAGTGAGGACGGAGCTTTACTCACAACATTGAATGTGAAGGAACAGCTTCCATCTAAATGGACCCCAGCCTATACTACAAAGTTTATTAAAGAGCGTTATGGTGGTGATCCATTTACAGTCATCGCTTTTTTAGGAGATGACGAATCCAATGGATTTATTGTTTTTGAAATTCCGAAAGAATTGTTTGAGCCACCACTTATTAAAGTGCATGAGCAATATGGGAGTGTTGTACTTTTTGGTGTTGTTGCGATTATTTTATTTTTCATTATCATCTCCTTTTTATTTTTCAGAGGAATTCGAAAACGACTATTGAATCTTCAGGAAGCAATGGAAATTCGTGATTTAGACGGGTTACCTATTGAAACGAAGGTCAAGAAGAAGGACGAAATAGGTCAGCTCGAACAAAGCTTTAATCGCATGGTATGTGAGCTTAGGGAAAGTAAGAATCGCGAGCAGAAGGAAGAACAGTTAAGACGTAAATTGATCGCTAATTTATCACATGATTTACGAACGCCATTAACGAAAATACGGGCGCAATCCTATTCTATTAGTAAAGAGGCATTATCAGAGGATGGGAAACAAGCGATTAAGGCAATGGAAGCATCGATTGTTAGTGTAGCCACATTAATAGAAAATTTAATGTCCTATACATTGCTGATGGCTAGTAAATATAAATTTGAGCCGAAAGAAATTAACATTATTCGATTTGTACGTGAGCAAATGACTACATGGTATTCAGTATTTGAAAAGGAAGGCTTTGAAATCGATATTGAACTACATTTATTTGAGAAAAATGAATGGCAAGTGGATCCGATTTGGCTTGGACGTATATTTGATAATTTATTTCAAAATATATTACGTCATGCAAGTAGCGGGAAATATATTGGCGTTGAAACTGAATCGACGGAGCATTATGATGCATTTATCATAAAAGATCACGGGAACGGAATGAAAAATGAATCCGATGCTAAAGGCGCTGGTATCGGCTTATCTATAGTCGATATTATGGTGAATGGCATGAATTTAGACTGGGATATTGAGTCAAGCGAATCCGGCACCAAGATTAAAATTAAACACTACAAGTAGAATAATCCGTGAAGTATGTTAAGGCATGCATGCTTCATTTCATACTTAGATTGATTGTTTAAATAGTATTTGCAAAGCTTATGGAATGCTATTTTTTGATTCATAATCCATACAGACTTCGTGGGAAAGCAGAGTGGGGTAGTACTTATAGTAATGCGATGGGAATTGCTTTCATATGATCTCTTCTTTTTAATGATCATCATAAAAGTCGGGAATTACATTTGATAAAACATAAGCTATGTAAATAAGTTGATCTTCGTTACGACTGGGCGACTCTTTGGGGATTAGCGTTAGAGGAGCGAAGGCTAAAACCATCACATCCTGTGATAAGGCCTTCGTGACCAACATCCTGCTGCTGCCGCTACGTTAGCACTACGCTTTCGCGCAAAAAACATCTGTTGCCCCAAGCGGCTCATCGAACGCCTCCAGGAAGCTCTGCTCTGCGCGAAAGCGAAGCGTCAGCGGCAAATGTTTTAAATGTGCGAAAGCGAAGCGACAGCAACAAATGTTTTAACTGTGCGAAAGCGAAGCGACAGCAACAACAAATGTTTTCTGTAGCGAAAGCAAAGCGGCAGCTACAAAGCGCCCAGCCGGAACGGAAATCAACCCACGTAATGATAAATGTCTTTTTTAAACAAAATTTAACCTTGAACCTTACCTATTTTTAACCTTCATTTCTTATGATAATTACAGAGGTGAGGACAATGGAATATATCGTACAAACAGAAAACTTATCAAAGAGCTTTGGTAAAGAGCAAGCTGTATCAAATATAAATTTAAAAATACGCAAAGGTGAAATATATGGATTTTTAGGACCGAATGGAGCGGGGAAAACGACGACGATTCGTATGCTTCTTGGTCTAATGAAGCCATCTTCTGGGACTATTAAAATGTTCCAAAAAGATTTAACGAAGGAAAGAATTAATATTTTATCAAAGGTTGGTTCATTAGTAGAGAACCCTTCTTATTATCCACATTTAACGGCTTATGAAAATTTAGAAGCGTTAAGAAAAATTTTAGGTGTACCGAAGTCACGTATCGATGAAGTGTTAGAAATTGTTCGTTTAAAGGATGCCGCAAATAAAAAAGTAAAGGGCTTTTCTCTTGGGATGAAACAGCGTTTAGGTATAGCTGCATCGTTGTTACATAATCCTGAATTACTTATTTTAGACGAGCCAACGAATGGTCTTGATCCATCTGGTATTATCGAAATTCGTAATTTGATTAAACGACTGCCTTCAGAGTATGGAATGACAATTATTATTTCAAGCCATCTATTATCTGAAATTGATCAAATGGCTACGCAAGTAGGTATTGTGACAAAGGGAAAAATGATTTTCCAAGATTCAATTGAAGCAATGCGTAGATTTGCCCAGCCAAAGGTAGTCATTAAAGTGAGCGACGGTGAAAAGGGGTGGCGTTCATTAGTAGCTAATGGTATTAAGGCAGAACATAAGGATGACCTCATTTCATTTGATGAATGTTCAGATGAAAAGGTTGCACATATTGTACAAATCCTTGTACAAGAAGGCATATCGGTTTACCGAGTAGAGGAAGAGAAACGATCTTTAGAGGATATTTTCCTTCAAATGACAACAGGAGAGCAAGCGCTATGATAGGGAAACTGTTAACTTCTGACTTTTTGAAAATTAAACGCAAAGGATTATGGTTTTTAACAGCTTTAGGACCAATAGGTGTTGTTGCTCTACAAATGGTGAATTACGGTGTAAGAAGGGACTATTTGTTAGAGCAAAGTGAGGACGATTGGGGCTACTATTTATTAAATGTTCATTCATTTACACCACTTGCTATCGTTTTAGGGATTGCTATTTTAACTTCATTTATAGCGAGCATTGAAAATGAAACGAACGCGTGGAAGCAATTAATTGCACTACCGGTGTCTAAATTAACGGTGTATTTATCAAAGTTCACTGTTCTAGCAATTCTGCTGTTCTTGTCTTCCACGATTTTAATGCTAATGACACTGGCTTACGGAGTCTTTTTAGACTTAGGCGATAGTACACCATATATGGAGATTGCTAAATTTGCTTATTATCCATATTTTGCATCGCTGCCAATATTGGCACTTCAACTTTGGATTGCAAGCGTTTGTCATAATCAGGGGATCCCAATTACAGTAGGTATTTTCGGCGTGATTTTTGCGTATTCCTCCTTTGTATTGCCGGATTGGATGATTTGGAAATGGCCATCTTTAATGAATCAATGGGATGAGCCCGTTATAAATGTCATGCTTGGAATCAGCATTGGTATTTTGCTGTATATTATCGGAATGATAGATTTCGCTAGAAGGGATGTAAAGTAAATGTGGTCAATACTGAGCGCTGAATGGTTTAAACTGCGAAAATCTAAAATGGTGCCAATCATTTTAGCAGGGCCGATAATCGGACTTTTTATCGGATTAACATCAAACTTAGAATCTAATACGCAAGATCTTGATGTGAATCCTTGGTACATTTCTTTGTTTTCAATGAATTTAACATACGCATTATTGTTTCTACCTTTAATTGCAGGGGTACTTGCAAGTCTTATTTGTAGATATGAGCATCAATCTGGCGGTTGGAAACAGCTTTTAGCATTGCCGGTAACAAGAGGGAAAGTGTTTGCTGCAAAATACGTGTTAATTATGATTCTTATGATGGCGATGCAATTACTATATTTATGTTCAATATTTGCTGTAGGTATGATAAAGGG
Organism: Lysinibacillus zambalensis; assembly: GCF_040183165.1. Taxonomy (NCBI): domain Bacteria; kingdom Bacillati; phylum Bacillota; class Bacilli; order Caryophanales; family Bacillaceae; genus Lysinibacillus; species Lysinibacillus zambalensis. The sequence continues at coordinate 118,613 of NZ_JBEGDG010000005.1, read as the reverse complement.
CTATACAGACCCTCTCCCAATGGAAATTGTCTGGAAGAGCATTATCGGAGGATGGGTAGCGACATTGCCATTAGTAGCTTTGCAGTTGTGGATGTCTATCATGTTTAAAAGCTTCGCTGCTCCATTTGCAGTTAATGTAATTTTTACTTTACCTTCTATATTAGCAATCAATTCAAAAACTATCGGACCTTACTATCCATGGGCTCAACCATTTTCAATGATGTATGTTGGAGGCAATACGGACGATGTATTCTTCGTGCCTTGGGATCAATTATTAACAGTTGTAGGAGGAGGTTTCTTACTGTTTTTCCTTGGAGGATATTTATATTTCCAGCGAAAAGCTGTATAAAGTGCTGCTAACGCGGAATAACTTTTTTATAAATAAAGGGAGGCTTTTTTAAATGGTACTTGTTAAAAGGAGTTTTTTGTTAATTTCAACAATATTTCTTGTGTTTGTTTTAGCGGGATGGGGAAAGGTAGAGGCTGTTAAGGATGCTTCAAAATATACATCCGCGGTTGAAAATATCGATATTCCAAATGACGTGAAAGTAATTGGTTTTGGAGAAGCGACACATGGTAACGTTGAATTCCAAACTTTAAAGAAGGATGTATTTCAAGCTTTAATAAAAAATGAAAATGTTCGTGTTTTTGTGTTAGAAGGTGATTTTGGTGGCGCTCAGCAAATTAATCAGTTTATTTTAAATGGTACTGGCACAGCTGAGGAAGCGGTAAAAGCTTTGGATTATGGTATTTATAAAACAGAGCAAATGATTGAGTTTGTTCAGTGGATGCATGATTACAACATGACTGCCAATGAGAAAGATAAAATTTATTTTTACGGTAACGATATGCAACGCTATGACTATAGTAAAAAAGGGTTACTAGACTATTACGAAGTGGTCAATAGTGAAGGTGCTAAGCAATATAAGGTACAGCTAAAAGATGCGACGAATAAAACAATGAGAGATTTATCTAGTAGTCAGCTAGAGGAACTTGACAAAAATATGGATGCAATCATAAAGGATTTGCAAACAAATAAAGATTCTTATGAGAAGAAATCGTCGAAAGAAGCTTATTTACTTGCTGCTCAATATGCGCAAATTATGAAACAGCGAACACAATTGTTTTTAAGTGATAGTAATTATGCGAATCTTCGTGATGAATTTTTAGCAAACAACTTACAATGGATCGTTGATTTTGAAGGTGCTCGAGGTCATGATAAAGTACTGATGTCTGCTCATAATGGACATATAGAGAAAACTTCGGCGAATCTGGCAGGGTACAAATCTATGGGCCAATACTTAGACGAAGTATATAAAGATGCCTACTTTGCTATTGGGACTGACTTTGTTAAAAATACGTTTCAGGCACAAAATGAGTCTGGCGTAAGAAAAGAGTATACAATTAAGCACCGAAATGCATTAATAGATGCTTTCAGCGAAGTGAAGGAAAATATATTCTATGTAGACTTTAAAAAGGCTAATGAATCTCCGGATTTAGCTAACATCTTAGCAAAAAAACAAAGAATGGGTAATGTCGGAGATGACTTTAGCGTTTGGTATAAGTTTATGAAGATGCTCTATACAATTAATATGACACCCTCTGAGGCATATGATGGCATTATAATTGTGCAAAAGGCAACACCAACAAAGGTTATTGATTAACGTGGAGGGAAAGGCTATTACCTAGATGAAGGTAATAGCCTTACATCCATATAAATTATATTTTTCGCTCATTGCACCTTCTATCATAAATAAGTATTAAAATACCTCGGTTTTGTTAAAGATAACAAAAGAGGAGGTGTGGAAACGATGGCACAAGAAATTCTTTGTGAAGTCAATAACTGTACATTTTGGAACTCTGGAAACAGATGTGGTGCAGAAAAAATCTATGTTGTAAGTCAAAAAGGACAGCAGGCATCTAATAGTGAAGAAACAGATTGCAAAACATTTAATCCTGAAACACATTAAATGTTTAAAGGGTAACCATCAAAATGGTTACCCTTTTTCCATCTTTCTATAAATAGACATCCACTTTTTCTTTGTTAAATAAAAGCGCATGAGCATTTTTCACTTTTTCCTCTACATAATCTAATGAATACTTTCCATAGGAATCTGTTAAATCACCAATTGCACGAGATAAATTATCAATAACAGGAATCAATGTTTTTAAGTGTGTAAGTTCTTCACCTTTATGCATTTCATCAGTAATTTCATGAGCAAGATGTTGAATCTTTCTTAGTCGCAATTTTTCAGATTGCATGAAATCCTCCTTATTGAACCGATTTAAGATGCTTAAATATATGTCTCGCAATATAATTTCATGAATGATTCTGATAGGCCATCAAATTGATCGGGTTCACTGAAGAAGTAATCGGGTAAATCCCAAAAGTGATCGGGTTCACCGAAGAAGTAATCAGGTAAGCCCCAAAAGTGATCGGGTCCGCTACGAAAGTGGTCGGTTTGGCCGAAAGTGATCAGGTATGACTCAAAAGTGATCAGGTCCGCTATGAAAGTGATCGGGTTCGCCCGAAAAGTGATCAGGTCCGCTCGAAAAGTGATCGGGTTCGCCCGAAAAGTGATCGGGTATGACTCAAAAGTGATCAGGTCCGCTACGAAAGTGATCGGGTTCGCCCCAAAAGTGATCAGGTCCGCCCGAAAAGTGATCGGGTATGACTCAAAAGTGATCAGGTCCGCTACGAAAGTGATCGGGTTCACCCCGAAAGTGATCAGGTTCACCAGAGAAGTGATCAGGTTCAACGAAGAACTGCTCAAGTCGACCAATCCACAGCTTAGGCGAAATCTAAAAGTGTTCAAGTCCCATATTATTTTTAGGCAACGTAATAATAAACGTTGTTCCAATAGAAGATTCGCTCTGTACAGAAATAGTGCCATTATGAGCTTGAACGAGTTTATAAACGATCGCCATGCCCAGTCCAGTACCTTCAGAAGAAGATTCTGTTGTAGTTCCACGATAGTATTGTTGGAATATATTCTCCATCATGTGTTGAGACATCCCTACACCGTTATCCACAATGTGGATTTCTACATGCTCAACTCTATCGGAAATCTGTGTATAAATATTTGTGTTAGATGGATTGTGGATAATGGAATTCATAAGAATGTTTTGTAATATGCGTTGCATGAATTTCGTATCAAAGTCAATGTTTATAACAGATGTATCAGTTTTAAAGTGCAATATATAGTCATTTGCTTGTGGATTATTGCTTATGTTCGCAACAATTCTTCTTGTGAAATCCACAATATCCTGCTTAGTTTTATGCAAGGGTAACTGACCATCTGTATTATTAAGCTGAATAACGAGACTTAAATCTTGAATAAGCTCCTCCATATGCATGCCTTTATCTGCAATCTCTTGAATAAAAGAACGAGCTTCATCCTTAGACCAATCGTATTGTTCGTTTAATAATAGAGTAGAGTAGCCTGTAATATACGTTAATGGTGTTTTTAAATCATGTGAAATACCAGCAATCCATTCCTGTTTTGCTTGTTCAACCTCTTCACGTTCTGTTTCAGCAGCTTTTAATTTTCCTGATAAGGATTGTAGGTGTTGAAGTACTTCTTGATATAGCATATAACGCATATGGAGCTTTCCTTTGCGTGTATAAATTTTAGATAGTCCAACAGGCTGTTTGTAGTTTTCCTGTGATAGCTGATGGATCCAAGACATTATAAAACCAAGAGGACCCCCAAAATACCAACCAAATACGACAATACAAGCAAAGGTGCTAAACCCAAAAATCCATAGAACTAGTAAATTCTCATAATCCTCACTCACAGATTTTTTAAAGAGTGGAAGAATACCTTCGAGACCGATAATTATACAAATACCACTCAAAATCATCCACAGAATAATCCCCAATGCAAGATGCAACGTAAATCGAGTGTTTATTCGCATAGTGTATCCTCATTCGGGGGAATAAATTTATAGCCAATGCCCCTTAAATTCACAATTATTTTAGGCTTACGTGTATCATCCCCAAGCTTTTTCCTTAGCTTTGAAATATGAATCGTTACGGTTTTCTCCTCGCCATATACATCATTTCCCCACACGAATTCATAAAGCTGTGAAGTTGTGAAAATACGATTTGGATTTTTACAAAAGAAATGCAGTAGCTCTAGCTCTTTAGCTGTACATTCCACGAGCTGATTGTTAACGGTTAATGTAGCCGATTCAGGATTTAGAGCAAAGTAACCGAAATCAAATTTTGTATGCTGCTGTTGCTGAGAACGCTCATACATTTTTTGACGTCGAAGGATGACCTTTATTCGGGCGACTACCTCTAAAGGATTAAAAGGTTTTGTAATATAATCATCTCCACCGATACCCAATCCCGTTAATTTATCAAAATCAGTAGAGCGAGCACTGACAAAAATAATGGGTGTGTTTGAATGCTTACGTATTTCTGTGCAAAGTTCAAAGCCACTTATATTTGGTAGCATAATGTCGAGCAAAATAACATCGTACTGATTTTCTTTTACAAGCTGTAGTGTACTTTTTCCCGTTGAGGCAGTATCAATATTTATAAAGTTTTCTTTTCGTAATGTAATTTCTAATAATTTTAATATACCAATCTCATCATCAACGATTAGGATTTTTTCAGTAGTTTCCATTTTTATCCCTCATTTCAATTTCATCATAACAGCTTCTAATCTTTATATCCGTATTCTCTTGAAAAAATTACTGTCATTTTCCATCGAGTTTACTTTGATTTTACTTTCACTTATTAAGCTTAATGTAACGAATTCAAAATAGTAGGGAGTAAATAACATGGAAACCGTTATTCAAATACATCAATTAAGTAAAAGCTTTAAAGGAGTCAAGACCGTATCGAATGTCAACATGAACGTTATGAAGGGAGAAATTTATGGGTTTTTAGGTCCGAATGGGGCTGGAAAGACGACGATCATGAAGATGATTTTAAACTTAGTAAAACCAACTTCAGGTGAAATTAAAATAATGAATCAATCCATTTCTACTACTTCATATCAATACTTGAGCAAAATAGGCAGTATTATCGAGTATCCGGAATTTTATGAAAGACTAACAGCTAAAGAAAATTTAGAGCTTCACTGTGAGTATATTGGAGTTTATGAAAAGGGAGCAGTGGAGGAAACGCTAGAGATAGTAGGTCTCAATGGTGTTGAACATAAAAAAATACACGAATTTTCGCTTGGGATGAAGCAAAGGCTAGGCATCGCACGGGCAATTGTCGCAAAACCAGAAATCCTAATTCTTGATGAGCCGATTAATGGTCTCGATCCTATAGGCATTAAAGATATACGAGAGCTTTTATTGCTGTTAAAAGAAGAGCATGGAATCACTATATTAATATCAAGTCATATCGTATCAGAAATTGAATCGATAGCAGATACAATTGGCATTCTTCACAATGGGAAATTATTGAAAGAGGTGAAGATGGAGGATATTCGAAAAGATAATATGGAGTATTTGGAGATTAAAATAGACAATGTGAAAAAAGCAATTCCTGTGCTAGAGAACAAGTTAGGTATTCGGAAATATGAAATTGTGAATCAACATTGTATTCGAATTTTTGAACATGACATTTCTCAATCTCAAATTAATAAAGAACTTGTTTTAAATGACATTGTTGTCAATGGAATTAAAAAACAGCAACAGCATTTAGAAGAGTATTTCTTAAATCTTATTAATGGAGGGAATCAAATTGCATAAACTGCTAAGGCTTGAATAGAAAAAGAATTGTATGACTGGCTATTTTAAAGGTTTAATCATTTGTATTATAGGGATTTTTACTGCAGTTGCACTTATGGCAATAGGCGGTGATGGCGAGAGTGAGTTTTTAAATTATACAGAATTTATGTCGTTAACAGATATTTTAATCCGAATAGTTTTTATTATTTTTTCAAGTGTGATTTTAGCTCGTTTAGTTATTGATGAATATAAAAATAAGACAGTTCAATTATTATTTACGTATCCATTAAAAAGGAAAAAACTTATTCTTGCTAAGCTTTCTTTAGTTTTCGGATTTTGTTTCTTTAGCATTATGATTGCAACTTTTATGATTAATATCGCTGTTTATTTTTTAAATCCGATGATTGGTTTGTTTGAAACACCTGTTGAGATTCAAGAGATGGTAGCTACTATACCGTCAACCTTTATCAATGCATTTATGATGGCTGGGGTAAGCTTAATTCCTTTGTACTTTGGTATGCGAAAAAAGTCGACAGCTTCGACAATTACGTCAGCTGTTTTAATTGGATTCGTTATTAATGCAACAGTTTCTGATGGAACTACTTCTTCAAGTCTATATCAAATAATTGCTGTGCCAATTACTTTGTGTTTATTAGGGCTTCTTATTGGTTATCTGTCTTATCGAAAGGTAGATAAAGTGGATTTAACATAATACCCATCAATGAGAAATGAGGAGATAAAGTGAAAAAAGCTATAATTATTCTTATATTAATAATTGTTTGCGCAGGTGTAGTGCTCGTTCTTAAAGTAAATAGCGAACAGAGCTTTAAAAAGCAACAGACCTTTGATGCGCAACAAATTGAAGAATTAGAAATAAATAATGAAACGTGGAACATTTTATTGGAAAGTACTGACTCTAATGATCTGACAATTGCGATTGATGGAAAGCAACAAAAAAAGCAAAATGCTCCGGTAGAAATTAAACAGGACGGTAAAAAAATTAACGTACTTCAACATGATACTGAAGAAGGTTTTTTTAAAAACATTAGCATTGGAGATAAAGGAACAATTCGCATTTCTATTCCGAATAACACAGTGCATAACATTGGGGTAAGCAATAGCAATGGTGATATTAACATTAATAATTTAACAACAAAAGACATTATAATCTCCAGTGATTCAGGGTATAAGGTCATTAAAGGATTAGTGGCAGATAAGGGTGAATTTACATCGCAGGATGGGGAATTGAAGATGATGGATAGCACTGTGAATGAATTAACGATTGCTGCTACGAATGGTGATAGCTACATTACTAGAGTCTCTAGTCCACAAATGAAAATTACTGCTGGAAACGGTGAAGTACTTATGAAAGAAATGGATGAAGAAAAATCAACATTTATAGAAACCGGGTCAGGAGATTTTTCAGTATTCTATAAACATGCACCAAAGTCATTAGAGGTGGTAGCTAGCAGTAAATCCTCTGATATTATTGTTGATTTACAAGGATTTAAGAAAGAAACACATACTGAAGATTCGATGAAAGGTAAAATTGGCGAAGCTACAAAAAGATTAGAAATAATTAGTGAATCTGGTGTAATTCAGGTAAAATAGCACTATAAAAACTAAAAATTGTAAATGATTTCTGAGCAGTAGTTAATATCAATGAGATTTTGAGTTAAATATGAAAGCAACAGCGGGGGGAAAAATGGATAGGTTATTGCAAGATATCGTTACTTGGATCAAAAAAGAAAATAAATCAATTATTATCGGAATTTCTGGACATGGTGCAGCAGGAAAAACAACGTTTGCCAATAGGCTTATGCACCTTCTGAATCATGATGACGTAAATTATATTAATACGGACCCATATATTGTTAGTTCGGATATACGAAAGCATACAATTATCAATTATCCTTATCGAAACGAGCAGCATCATTTTAAAATGACAGCTTGCCATCCAGCGGCGCATCATTTACCTTCTTTGGAAAGAGACATTCAAATGGTTAGAAAAGGCCTGGATTTATTGACAATAGATACGCACTATATGAAAAGTGCGTTAATTTCTTCAAAAAATAAAGTAACTATTGTAGAAGGAATGAGTGTAGCATTTATTAATCCAAAGCTATTTGATTTGAAAATTTATTTTTATACAGATAATGATACGGAAATGAAGAGACGGTCATACCGGGATGTAGTTGAAAGGGGAGCGGATATCCATTATTTAAAGCAGTCGCATGAAGAACGTCGAATTCAATATGAATTGTTTATGCATTCGTATAGTCAGTATTTTGATATTATTGTTAAAACTTCTGATGAACTAGTATGTCTAGAAAAAAATACGTTTGAATTTAACTACAGATAATCTCAAATTGTAACTACAAGCTTAAATAACTTTAAAAGCCTTCATGCTATTCAAGCAGAAGGCTCATGTAAGGATACAAACTAATATTGAAATTTCACTCGAACAGTCGCATGAACGGCTATTTGCCCTTGTTCAATAGGTGTAGAAATGGCGGAGTCAGTCATCGCCATCGATCTATATAGGACAGGTCTATTTTTATGTTCCTCAACGATTTCGATTGGTTGAAGCTGGACGGGCAAATGCATCGTCTCTGCAATCGTTTTAGCTTTCATCTGGGCATTATGAAGGGCTAAACTAAGAGCTTGTTGATAATAGGCATCTTCGTTGTCAATGTCGAATTGGATAGAGGAAATACGATTTGCACCATTGTCTACTGCTGTGTCAATAATTTTACCAATCCGACTCGTATCCGTGACTTTAACGGTAATAGCATTTGATACTTCGTAGCCATTAAAAATCTGTTTGCCATCTTCATAATCATAAATTGGTGAAATAGTATAGACAGCTGTTTGAATATTTTCTCTAGGTATATGGAGAGCTAAAAGAGATTGGATAACACGATTCATCACTATTGTATTTTCTTGTTGCGCATCTTGTACATTTTTTCCTCTTGAATGGACTTCTATTTGAAGTTGAACATAACTTGGAGTAGCCATTACTTCTCCATTTCCAGTGACAGCAATCACGCGAGATACATGGGGTGGTTGTTGACTAACACTTGCATAGTACATAGAGTACCACCTTTCGAATGGTTCATACTTGTTATCCTATGCAAGCTACAGAAGAAAATTGATTTACTTTGCCTGCCTTCTCAACAATTTATCATGGAGTTTTGTAAATAGCAGTAAAGCCAAAATTGTCCCAAGGAAGGCCGAAAGCATGTCCCATTGTGCATCCCATCGATCTCCTTGCATACCTACAAAATCTTTCGCTCCTTCACTCCCTTTTGAAATTTTTGTACTGAGCCATTCAATGATTTCATAGATAGCAGCAATAGCAAGGAGTATACTTATGGATATGCCTGTTAACCAGGCGCCTTTAACTAGTGGTGTTTTTCGTATTAATATTTCTCTTATGACAATGGCCATCAAACCTTTTAGGAAATGCCCAAATCGATCGTAGTCATTTCGTTGTAAGTGAAACTCCTCTTTAATCCAGTTAAAAAGTGGAACCTCCGAATAAGTATAGTGTCCACCAATGAATGTTAAAATAGACAAAAGGGCAATGATAAAATAAGAAAGTGTTGTAAGGCGAAACTTGTTATAAATAGCGACTACAATAATAATTGCAACGACAGCAGGACTAACTTCTGCGAGCCAGTCTAAATAGGATACTGGTTTTATGACAGACCACACGAAAATAATAAGTACTATTAACAACAAAATCACATGTATTTTCCGATGATTATCTTTAGACAAAACGAACACTCCTTTTGTCTAAAGTATAGGAATAGAGTAAATAGCTTATACACTTTTACATAGGACTGAAGAAAAAAGCGCCTAGTCGTATTGCACTGACGCTTTGTAATAATTTTGTTATACCATTCTTAATAATGCCTCTACACCAGACATTCCTTCAGAAATACCAAGTTGATGAGCTTCATATGTCACAGATTCTAATGGAGCTGTCAATAACTCATCTATCGTTTTCACGCCAACTGCTCGACCAGCAATAATTTTCCGATCTGCTAAACGGTCATTTAATAGACCAACATCTAAAGCTCCACACATAATGTACCCCGTGTCGTTAGAAATTGTTAGCAGTGTTGTTTTTGGTAATTGAACAACTATTGCAGTGAAAAAATGGCCTTTGATCATAATAGGCTCAATTGTTACCATCCGAAATCACTCCTTTTCTCTATATACATATGGCGATAGTTAAAAAGGTGTTCGATATTTTTATTAAAAAAATTATTAGGTACCAAAGATGACCAGTGTTTTAAGAGGAGAAAACAGCCAAACCTTCATAAGTATAATTCATTGTAATTCGTAAATAGTAAGTTGACGGAGTTATGTGAATTTGAACTTGGGAGGTGATGCTTATGACACGCAAATATGTATTGGTTATATCCCTGTTTTTTTTAATCATATCGGTAATTTCTACAGTAGTGACAACCTATGCGGATAAAGGTCGACCTTATTATGAGGAGACAGGGGAAGTTGTATGGGACATTAACGCAAAAGACAAAATAATTGCTCTGACTTTCGATGACGGCCCTCATCCCGAGTATACGGCAGCTATTTTAGATTTATTGGCTAAGTATGATGCAAAAGCGACGTTTTTTATTATTGGAAAAAATGCAGAAAAATATCCAGACCTTGTTTTACGATCTTTTTCAGAAGGGCATGAGCTTGCCAATCATACGTATTCACATCCGTTTAAAGCTTCCATAGCTGAATTACAGTCACAATTACGTAAGACAAAGGAAATAATTTATAGTATTACTGGATTTGCACCAGTATTGTTCCGTCCAGTAGGTGGTAATTATAATGATCAAATGATCAATGCCGCTGTAAAGGATGGATACAAAGTAGTGATGTGGTCTTGGCATCAGGACACTCAAGATTGGAAACAGCCAGGGGTCAATAAAATAGTGCAAAAAGTGATGAAGGGAACGGAGCCAGGTGATGTTATTTTGTTCCACGATGGAGGCGGCAATCGTACGCAGACCATCAAAGCGTTGGAAGAAATATTGCCAAAACTGAAGAAACAAGGCTATACATTTGTCACAATATCCGAGTTGATTAAAATCAAACAGCAACAAGAGCAAGTGCAATGAGGACAATAAGCCATCTCAGTAGATTGAAATGGCTTATTTTTTCTCCATGTCTTCGCGCAACGGATAGTAAAATTAATCATTTCAATATTACCAAAATAGTAGTGGTGCTAGGGCAATTCCGGCAACTACCCCAAATGCGATTCCAATTCCAAAACCTGCTCCTGCTCCTCCGAAACCCCAACCCCATCCTAAACCATAACCACCAAATCGTCTATCAGGTAGAATCCATACTTGTCTTCTATCCACCCTAGTTATTTCTCCATAATGTACTCTGCCACATCTTTCTTCAATTCTTACACGTTTACCATGATATTGACAACAAAGATTATAAGTATCAGCTGGATTCACAAACTATCCCTCCTTTCGACTTCCTTACAAGCTAATATATGCGGTTGCGAACATTATCACTAGCCGATTGACTACTTTAGACATAAGCTAAAGTAAGGGGGGGAATGTATGTCAGTAATACCAACAGATGAGTGGCTCAATGAATTAATAGCTAGTCAAAAGCTAAATCACAAAAGTTTTGAGGACTTACAACGCTCTATTATTTGCAGTCGTTTAGTAGAGGTTTTTATTGGCGGATCTCTAGATGAAATCCAATTTGAGTTACTGCAACAGGGACTTTTTCAGTCACATGAAAAAATAGATATTAACAAGTTAAAAAAACAAAATGTTTGGGAAGTAGTGCAGAAGGAATTTATTTATTTAAAGGAGAGATGGAGCGGTCCAAATATACCAATCTATATCTTCCCAATCACACAGGAGCAAACGATTACTAAGAAAAACGGTGTTGCCTATCCAAACGCTATGTTTTTATATATAGGAGAGCTTGAAAAGCAGGAGCTTAAAGCGTTATTTGCACATGAGTATAACCATGTTTGTCGTCTGCAATATGTTAATAAATCGCTAGACGAAGTGACTTTATTAGATTCTTTAATTTTAGAAGGATTAGCAGAATGTGCAGTGGAGGAAATTTACGGGGATAAATGGTTAGCACCATGGTTGAGGTACTACTCATTGAATAAGATGCTAGAAATTTGGAAGGAGCATTTTTTGCCTCAAATCAATATTCAAGGATTAAACAATCATATTAAATTCTTATATGGTGGAAAGCTTCCTCAATGGATAGGATATTGCATTGGTTACGAAATAGTAAGTACCTATATAAAAAATCATTCATCAAATAAACTTCATGAAAAAAGTTCTGAGGAAATACTTGCTGGCTCTGATTTTTCTTTATAAGACGCTACCTCTATAAAAATAGCCAGCTGCCGATTCACTACTCGACAACTGGTACTATATTTCATCTCCAACATTCGGTGATGAGTTAGATAGCAATAATTCCTAATGCTACTGCAATGAATAGTAAAGTAATGCTCAATCCCCACATCCAGAAGAAAGAGTATTTTAAGTGTTTCCCCATTTCTAAGCCTGATAAGCCTAAAGCTAACCAAACGGCAGGGGCAAGTGGCGATACAAATGTACCTACAATATTACCAATAATCATCGCATAGGCAGTTGAAAGAGAATCAATATCGAAAGATAAGCCAATCTGTTCAACTACAGGGAATAAAGCGAAGTAATATGCGTCCGTACTTAATAATAAATCAAACGGTACCCCTAAAACCCCGATAATGATATGTAAATAAGATGATAGGGCTGATGGTAGTATGTGTACGGCGTTGTTGGCAATTGCAGTTAACATCCCAGTACCATTAAGTATGCCTAAAAATAATCCAGCGGCAATAATGATAGACGCCATCGTTAAGGCATTCGGAGCATGTGCTCGCACACGTTCCATTTGTTCTTTAGGAGAACGATAGTTGATTGGCAAGGCGATGGCGACGCCAATTAAAAAGGCTAATCCTGCTGGTAAAATACCTGCAACTAATATTCCGATAACAAGAACAGTAACTATTGCATTAATCCACAATAGTTTTGGTCGTTGTAAGCTTGTGTCTACTTCTGATGAAACAACTCCTTGTGTAATAGTATGATCATCATTTGTGAAGTCCAGGGTACCGTATTGTTTCAGAATACGCCTCTTTTCTCTAAAACCAAGGAACACCGCTAAAGCTAACATTAAAACGACACCAATGATTTGAATAGTGATTAAAGGATACCAAAGTTCAGTTACATCTGTCTCTAAAACTGAAGCAACACGACCTAATGGGCCACCCCAAGGAATCATATTAATAACTGCTGCCGCTCCCCCAACTAATAACAGCAAAAGATATGGATTCATCCGTAAACGTAAATATAAAGGCAATAATGCTGGGATTGTAATTAAAAATGTTGAAGCTCCAGAACCGTCTAGTTGCGCTACTACAGCAATTATCACTGTTATCACTGCAACGACAATAATGTTTCCTTTTGAAAGCGCAATCATTTTATTGATCAATGGCTCGAATAAACCTACATCCTGCATAATACCAAAGAAAATAATAGCGAATATAAACATAACAGCTACGTTCATCACAGAGCTTAATCCAGAACTAAAGAATTCTCCTAATTCATCAAAGTTAAAGCCAGCTATGAATGCAGCTACGATAGGTGGTATAACCATTGCTACAAGTGGTGATACACGACCACTAATTAGTAGAGCAACAATAATAATAATTGTTAAAAAACCGATTATACTTAGACTCAAAAGTATTTCCTCCCTTTGCGATTAATCATTCAGATTATTTAAAAAATATCACAGTGCTAAAGAGAGGAAAATAATATAATCATATGTTAAATAAATAACATAATATTAGTTTTGTTCATAAGTTCCATGAAAAACATATTTCCGTTCAGGTCTTCCAACGGTACCGTAAATTAGTTTTGTCTCTAAAAACTGCTCGCCAACTAAGTATTCTAAATAACGGCGAGCTGTTGAACGACTAGAACCGATTAAATCACTTAATTGTGAGGCTGTGAGCTCTTGGGTTTTGAGATCTTCAAAAATGCTTTTAACAATTTGTAATGTGTGCAAATCAATCCCTTTTACAAAGGTTTCTTCATCTACTACCTTATTGTTTGATTCATTGTAAAATAAAGAATCAATGTCATTTTGAGTGACATTTTTGCTATTTTGAAATAAACGAAGTTCCTGCAAATACTTCTGAAATGCGCGTTGAAGTCGTTGCTCTTCAAAGGGCTTTATTAAATAATCTAAAATTCCTAAGTCTACTATATCCTTTATTAAACTTATTTCAGTTGCTGCTGATATTACGATAATTTTTATAGATGGATAGAGGTGACGTATATGACTTACTAATGTGCTACCTTCAACATCCGGAATATATAAATCTGTTAATATAATTTCTGGTAAGCTAGAAGTCATCTCCAGCTTTTCGATCGTTTCTTTTCCTGTGCGTAAATTTTCAGTGACGATAAAACCTTCTATTTTATGAACATAATCGGCATGAATTTTTGCTACTCTAAAGTCATCTTCAATAATCCATACACTTTTTAATGTTATCATTCTCAAATGTCTCCTTTAGGAACTATAATTAAAAAACATGCTCCTGATAAATCACCGGAATCCAATAAAATTTCCCCATGTATCTCCTGAAGAGCTTTCTTGCTTATAGCAAGTCCATGGCCGCGGTCTAATCCTTCTTTAGTCGATATACCCTTTGTAAAAATTTTATCGTAAATATTGTGATTAATACCGGGTCCATTGTCTTGAATCTCAAATAAGTAATGATTTTTATAATTGTTGATGGATAGTCGAATTATTTTATCTGAGGATTCCCAGCTTTTTAAAGTTTCAATAGCGTTTTGAAGTACATTACCAAGAGCTGTTAGGATAGCATCTTCTTGTTGTTTAGATAATTCGATAGATGAAGAAATTTCGTTTAGCTCGAGTTTAATCCCCAGTTCTGCGGCTTCTGCAATTTTCCCCTGAATTAAGGCAAGTAGAAGTGGGGTGGTTATCTTGCTATTTAAAAAAGCTTGGTTTTTAAGTTGTATGTTTCGTTCTTCTTTAATAAAATCAATGGCTTCGTTGTAATGTTTATGAACAAGTAAACCTAAAATGATATGAAGCTTATTAGCGAATTCATGAGTATAGGCTCGTTGAACATTCGCATACTGCTTCATCTGTTTTAATTCATCAGTGATTTTTTGGATATCTACTTTTTTTCTAAAGGTGTATAACGAACCAATTTTCCTTTTCTTTTCAACTAAAGGCACTTTATTTAAAATAATAATATGCTCATCAAGTGGTAGCTCTAAATTATGAATGTTTTGCTCTGCAACAATTTTAGGCGTAAAAATATGTTCAATTTTTGCACCCATCCAGTCTGAGAGAGATTTATTGTGAGCCGAATCTAGCATTTCATAAGCACTCTTATTAATGGTAGTAATTTGATTAAAATGATTGACAGCCAGTATACCCTCTGCGGTTGTTTCTAAAATGACCTTGTTTTGTTGATATAATTTAGCAATTTGAATAGGCTCCATATTAAACAACAATTTTTTTATATAAACGGAAATTGCTATTGCACCTAATATGCCTATTAAAAGAATAATTACGGTGTATTTGATCCATTTGTGAATATAGCTTTCGATGATTGTGTCGATATTTTCTGTTAAAAAACCGACAGATACAACACCGATAATTTTATTGTCTAATAGGATAGGGGCTTTACCTCGAATCGATTCACCTAGTGATCCTATAGTTTTAGAAATATAAGCTTGTCTATCTAGCAATGCTGCATCGTTGTCTCCGCCAATCATTTTTTCTCCAATTTTATCTTTTAAAGGATGTGAATAACGAATTCCTTCAGAATTTCCAACGACAATATATGCTGCGTCAATTTCTTTTCTTAAAGGTTCGACGATTGGCTGGATTATTTCACTTGGCTCTTCTTTTTTGAATGCCGCAATAATCTCTTCTGTAGATGCGAGGGTTTTTGCAATATTTAATGCTTCCATCCCCATCTGTTTTTCTGTCGTATCGCGAATATGTTCTTGTAAAAGATATATAAACAGTCCACATATTAAAAGGATCAGGATACTTATTAAAAAAATCATTCTAGCTGTAAGAGACTGGAACCAACTTCTCATATTTTCACCTCTATGTAGTTTAAATACTCGTCATTTACTAAAGTGGCAGCATGTTGACAAAAACATCTTAAAAAGAGTGCATTTGATTTAGTCTATCATAAATATCCAACAAATAGAGAAAGACCCTTTCTTAGGAAAGTGCCGGTTGAAACGGAAGTCACCCCAAGTTATGGTGATGAGACTGAACTTTAATATGTGATACATGCCCTTCAATGACATGGCCACAAATCTTCCGCTACAATAGAAGGAAGGAGTGATTGATTGTCATGTCAAATGAACTTAAAAATGTATTACCACCGGTTATAGATTTGTCTACGAAGGTGCTAATTGTCGGCTCGATGCCAGGAAAGCAATCATTAGAGAAGCAGCAATATTATGGGAACCCGCGCAATCACTTTTGGCCGATTATTGGAGAAATAGTAGAAGTGGTTATACCGCAGGATTATGGAGAAAGATTAAAATTGCTAAAGAACCATCATATTGGTCTTTGGGATACAATAGAGTCGTGTGAGCGTAAAGGAAGCTTAGATGCTGCTATTCGTAATGAAAAGCCGAATGATTTTAAAACGCTTTTTGCACACTATCCTAATATTGAGTTAGTGCTTTTTAATGGTGCAAAGGCATTTGAGGTGTTTAAAAAGCATATCGGCCTTGCGATTTTAGATGGTCGAGCATATCAAAAAATGCCTTCGACAAGCCCAATACCAGGGAAGAATATTAAATCTTTTGAAGAAAAGCTTGAGGATTGGCGAGTGATGCACTCTTATTTGTCTAGATAACAAAAAATCCTATTTGTTTAGTTTTGCATGAGGGAGAGGATTGTGAGCATTATTTAATAGATGAGGGTGACATTACTGCCATGTGTCGTAGTAAGATCCTGCTGGGCTATAAAAGCATTTAAAATGGTATTTTTCAGCTAAGGCAAAACTTTTCTCTTCGTCGTTAAATCCGATTGTCATCACCTGAGTACCGAATTTTCTCGGATCTGAATTAATTACTGCATCTTATTCAGCGCCCATTCATCTTCGCCGACTACATCATAAGAAAAGTTTTCCCACATAACAAAATCGATATATGGTGCAGTATAATCCAAATCCCAAGGGACAATAAAATTGTAGTAATTAGTAAAATTATTTTTCGCATAAGCACCCCTTTTCTTGAAAAATACCTTTTATTATAGAATGTTCACCGTGGAAATACGAATGCAGTTTAGGTCGACTAAATACAAGGCTAATAGGCAATTGCTCAACGGTTATTAGCCCTCCTACATATATTGAATTATGTAAAAGGAGGGGTTTATCATGAGCAATCCATATGAACAGATTATGCCATTTCCAGAATCCGATTTCGAACCTTCATTCGGACGACCTGGTTTTGGCCAATCACCATCATTTAGACCGCCTGGTTTTGGTCCGCCACCATCGTTTGGCCCGCCAGGTTACGGCCCACCACCATCGTTCGGTCCACCTGGTTTTGGTCCACCACCATCATCTAGACCACCAGGTTACGGCCCACCGCCATCGTTTGAACCACCTAGCTTTGGCCCACCACCAGCAGGTCAAATGCCTCTAGGTCCACCACCTAGCTTTGCACCATCAACTCCACCATTCGGAATAGGTACAAGTGGTATTCGGTCATGCCTATTTAGAAATACGTATATATGGATGTTTAATGGATCAAGCTTTTGGTTCTTCCTAACTTCTGTAGGAAGAGAGTTTATTACAGGGTTCCGATGGAGTAGCAGAAGTGGCTGGCGCTTCCAAACTATTGCAAGAAGAAATATTCGCTCGTATGAATGTTCGAGATGGTAATTAAGAGCATGTCTATGAAATAAAGTTGTCATTTTAAATAAAGTATAGCTATTCAGCAAAATGAGGGATTGATTTCCGTTCCGACTGGGCGCTTTGTAGCTGCCGCTTCGCTTTCGCACAGAGCAAAGCTTCCTGGGGGCGTCCGATGAGCCCGCTTCACTCGCGTTGCTCGCTCCAGGGTCTCATCTGTGACGCTGATCCCCAAGGAGTCACCCAGTCTCCACTCCAATCAACCACTTCACATGGCATGTATCTTCTCGTATGTCACTCTAAGTTATAGCGAAAAATGCGAAAGAGAAGTGCAAGCGAAGCGGCAGCAACAGTATCATTATCTGTGCGAAAGCAAGTAGCATGGAACGAAATCAACCTCATTTAAAGCACCGCAACATGCACTAAGACTTCCTTACCTATTTTGTTTTTCAACATTTAAAAACACCTAGGGCATTAACTTCACACCCTAGGGGTTTATTCTTGATATGCTTAAATCTTCTCTACGTAAGCAACTAGTTGCTTATACTCTGCAAACCACTTTTGCCATTCTTCCATTGGGAATTCTTCATGTACCGTTCCATTTAATAAATCCGAAAGTAGGCCTAAGCATATATGCCACCCGGCTAAATCTTTAGGGGTATGCTCAGTTAGCTCACCAATCGATTCAAGCAATACTAATATGGAACCGCTGCCAGAGGGGGAGAGTTCAAATCTAACTGTATCTTTGCCCCAATCAAATTCGAGCACTTCCTTCTCAACATAGTCTGTAATTGTTATTTCCTGAAAAGCATTTGTTCCATCATTCATATTAAAGTGGATTTTGCCGTTCTTTCGAAGATCAATAATTTCTAAGTTATTCATCCATTTTTGAAGCTTTTCATTCTCTGTTAATACAGCCCAAACAGCATCAACTGAATGAGATAGTGGTCGGTTAAATTTTACGACATAGTTATTTTGTTGTTTTTGAATAGTAGCGAGCATGGGAGTCCTCCTTATTTTATTACTCTTATCATAGACTCCCTCCACAGTCCTTGTCATGCATATTAATGGGACGGTTTTGTATGAGTGAATTAATTCAATATTTAATAGTAAATCTTAATTACGCTGTTAAAAGAAAAAGATATATTTTGTAGGTGTTTCAGCAGTTGAGCTATAAGCTATTGTGGAGGAATTTAATTAGCTAATTTATGTAGGGGGCTTGGATTGCGTTTTTCATATTCAGTCAGCTATTGTTTTGCGAATATTTTCGATAGAAGGTACTCACTAAAGAAAATAATACAGAAACAAGTATCCCAATTAACAGATGGCGAAGGAAACCCTTAGCTACACATTGGTCAATAACCCATATTCCAAACGCAAGACTTATTGTAAAAGTAATACTAATCATAAATTTTTGCATATGATTATTCACTTCCGTTTTATTGGTTCTATTCTTAGTATAAGTAAGGGGATTTATAGTAATGATTCTGATGTTATTTTCTTGTTAGAACCATATATTGTAAAGGTTGTTCCGGATAAAAGAATGACTATAGGATGTTGCTTATATGCCATCATAATCTTATTCAAAACATAGCTGGTGCTCACTACAAAATTTCGCTAGTTATTTTTTCTAAAATACATAAGAGTTCCTGAACATATACATGCAATTATGCCCAACCCATAGAGTTTAATAAAAAATGACGCATTTTCAATGATTGCTACAACTAAGGCAACACAAAAAAATATAAATAAGGGAAGTATTCTTTGTATCTTTGATTTTTTCATTATATATTTCTCTCTTTATTTATTTTTTGTTTGAATTAAATTTCCTCTATTAATAGTCCAAAATTTAATCTTTATTTCGAAAAAGTTTTGTTCAAATTAATCACGAATTTTACAATAGCCTCTTTAGGAAAGAGCACTTCCGTTTTGTTAAATTTGTGTCTAACAATTGGGTGCAGATTAGTAGAGGTTTTTCATTTTTTTGAATGTGAATAATCCAGTTAACATTGTTCTCGATACTAAAGCTCTTTCTCTCTTTTAGTTGCAAATAATGAATATAATAAAACAATTGCCAAAAAGATTACACCGAATAAATAGAACCAGAATACGGTCGTATTTTCTCCCCATTGAATTATTATTTGGCATAAAAGAGTAATAAATAAGACTAACATAGGGATAAGTACAGCTTTACTATTAATCATCATTGTTCACCACCTATTAGCGAAGATATCCGTCATTTATAATAAGTATATTACAAGAAACTACACGTAGCTGTTATTACGAACAAGTGCTAATTAAAACAGTTTTATACATATAATCAAACCATTCTTGAAATATTTAAATTGTGTAAAATCAATAAGGTTTATTACGGGAAAAGGGAATCTACCAGTAAATATTCTATGAATATGGGGATATAAGCTCCTTTTAAATAGAAACTTAGAAATTCCACATACATAATAACCTATACATAAGTTATTTAGATAATGTTTTTTGATAGAAGGTACTTATAGGAATAAAATACAACCATAAATAATGTCCCTATTAGAAGATATTGAAAAGCAGGTTCTATGAAATTGTTAATAAACATACTTCCAATGAAGTAGCATGTAATGAAAGTAATCCAGATAATCATTCTTCGCATATTGCTAGTCTCCCTTTTATGTATGAGAATTTTTTATCATTCCTTTTCTAGTGGTTTAAATTGATTGTAAAGTAACACAATTAATAAACCTAAACCATTAAATGTTGTTTGAAGGGTACCTGGCTTAAAAATTATTGTGTTGATCCCGAAAATGATAAATATTATAGCTGTTGAAACGGCCGTCCTCAAAAATATCTTCATTCGTATCTCCTGTTCTATTTTTTGAAAGAATGTGAAAAATTATTAAGTAATCATCCTTCATATAAATGTACGTTGTCTACATCTTTTTCATAGTTGTATGATTCAGTAATTTGCTTATACGAAATCGTGAACATCACACCGGAAGAGATTGCGAATATGTACAAATCAAGCTGGGCAATCAAATCATTTTTTTGTTGGATTAAACTTGAATGTGCCGATTCTTTTTGGAACAGTGCCCAATGCGGTATTTAATCAATTGTTCGCTGCATTGATTGCCTTTGTTTTATTGAATTTCTTACATAAGCAAGGCCAAAAGAAAAAGGGTTAAAAATAACTGTCATTCGTGGATTCTCTTGCCTGTTCCTTTGAACGGGCCTACCTCTTGAATGATGCTTGTGTATCAATAAAACGTTGGTGTTATATCCTAAGCTTCATGAATTGAAATTGGATGATTTTAGTTAATGAACACACTTGTTATTTTAATCTCGCTTTTTAAAATATATACAGCTATTAATTTGATAGATCTTTGAAGAACAAATGGGCGCTATTTGAAACTTACAAGATATAAATGAGCTGAAGGTGTTTTTTTCACGCCTATCCTTTATTTTTTCTCATTTTTTTGAAATTATCTCTTGATATGAATAAAACTGAAAATCCTACTATTAATGTAAAAGAGGAATAAATTAATTCAAACCAATTCAAATTCGAGTAAACAATTAACTGAGAAAGCCTTGCAACTCCTTGTACAGTAAACCCCATACCTATTAAAAGAAAAACAACAAACTTTTGCTTATATGCCATGGTGATCACCTCGTAATGAAAGGAACTAATATCCTTTTGAATTTAGTTTTTGCATATGGCTGATTTGTATAAAGCCAAAGAATCTTTAATTGCAGATAAAAAAATGTAGAAATACAATATAATGCTGGAGTGATTACTAGTACAGAAGTAGAGAAAATAGATCGAGATATTCAGCGAATTGAATCAGATATAAACATATATAAATACGAATACTATATTCTAAGAGAAAAGTATACGCAAGCATTAAACGGATATATAGAGTAATTATGTATATAAAAATAGCATGTTAGGAAGTAATTTACTAACATGCTATTTGCATTTCCGATTAATGGATTTTAAGATGAGTTAAAAAAGGGGGAATTACCATGTCATATCAACAAGCTTTAGAGCGCTATATTGCAGCTACAAATTCCCATGATTTCAATAACGTAAAAGAAATTTTGCATCCGCAAGCAGTGTATTGGTTTACTGATAAAACATGCACAACAGTAGAAGAAATAGGAGTTTATTTCAACAATGCGTGGAAACTGATAAAAGAAGAAGTATACTGGGCTACCGATGTACAGTGGCTTACGGTTGATGAACAATCAGCTACCTGCATATATACATACCATTATGAGGGCTATCATAACGGAAAATTTGTATCAGGTAGCGGAAGAGCAACGAATATTTTTACTGTCCTAAACAATGAATGGAAGTTAATCCATGAACATTTAAGTAGTTAAATTATTTTTATTGCTACTTGAATAAGTAGTAATGAAATGATAATTATTAGTAGTATTTTAGCTGCCTTTATCGGAATTTTCGGTAGAATTAAAAGGCCAAGCTGAGAGCCGATAATGGATCCTATTGCCATCGCAATTGCGTAATGCCATTGAATAAAGCCAGTTTGGTAAAAAACTAAAAATGCTCCTGTACAGCTCCCAAATATAAGTACGCGTGTGAGCTGTACAGCCTTTATGTAGGAGTAATGGTAGCGTAAAAAATGTAGTATGCTGAAGGTTGAAGAGCCAGGTCCAAAGCCACCATCATAAACCGCGATTAAAAGTGGCTGCCATAATTTATTGCTGTGCTTAGTGTCATTTTCTTCTGAGCTAACAGTCCATTTTTTATTTTTTAACGTTATTAATAAGGCAAAAATAAGTAGAATACATGCAATAATATTCATTGTTTTCTCTGAGATGGATACTGTTAGGAGTGCTCCACAAACGCCTCCGACAATTGCTACAGCAACATATTTTATAATAGCTCCTAGGCGAAGCTCTTTATGATATAGAAGATAAAAGATGCTCGACAACGCTGCAATGCCCGATGAAAATTTATTCGTAGCAATACCTGTTTGAATAGGTATGCCAACAAGCATCATAGCAGGGATCGTAATTAACCCAGCACCTCCAGCAAGGGTACCGATAAAAGCAGCAATAACTCCGATACCGACTAGCGTCAGTGAAAGCTTTGTATAAAAAAGTCCTATTGCAATGGCAACGTTCACAATGAAAATATAAGATTTTTTCATAAGCGTCTCCTTTAACGTTGTTAGTTATAGGGTATTGCTAAATTATTTATAAATCTAATATATTATTTTTTGTTTTGTATAAATGATATTTATACAAAATGCAATCTTGAGAATCATTAATTAGGAAACAGCGTAAGCATTAGAATGACAAATTCAGAGGTGAATGAAACTGATAAAAACAGAAGAAGAGCTAAAAAGCTTGATTGCTGCAGATGAATGGATGGTGGACATTTTAAAAAATGTAGAAAAACTCCAATTACCTGATTCATGGATATGTGCAGGATTTATTCGATCTAAGGTGTGGGATTGTCTGCATGAAAAAGAATATAGAACGCCATTAGCTGATATTGATGTGATATATTTTGATAAAGTAAATCTCTCAGATAACTATGAGAAGCAACATGAACAAGAATTGACGAAGTATTTACCTGATGTGCCTTGGTCTGTGAAAAACCAAGCAAGAATGCATGTAGTAAATAACAGTGAGCCTTATCAATCATCTATTGATGGCATTGCGCATTTTCCAGAAATACCAACAGCTATTGGTGTGAGGCTTTCTAATGGAAAACTTGAGATAGCTGCACCTCATGGTATTAAGCACTTAGTTGCTGGAATTGTCGCTCCTACACCATATTTTCAGAAGGACTCTCCGAGGTATGAGGTTTATTTGAATAGAGTTCGTAACAAGCAGTGGGAATCAAGTTGGTCGAAGCTACAAATTGTCTACTAAAATGAAGTGAAGGAGTTAAGGGATTTGTGTCACGATAAACATCAAATAATCTCGCATTATGAAAGGTCTATCGTATTTGTGGAAAGTTTAGCAGGCATAACTGAAGAACAATGGCGTACCCCTATAGAGCCTGGGAAATGGACGGTTGCAGAGGTAATTGGACATCTTACACCGTGGGATGAATTTGTGTTAAAGCAACGTCTACCGTTTCTTTTTATAGAGGGGAGCTTACCAAAAGGGCCAGATGTAGGAGAGATAAATGCTTGTGCAGCAAGGAATAGTCGTGCACAAAGTAGAGAAGAAACGATAGCCGATTTTATCCATCAGAGACATCAGCTAATTGACGCACTTTATGAAATAGTGGATAAGCAGTGGCAACTGCCTTTTACAATAGGTGCTTCTGAATTAACACTTTACAGTTATTTTGCTAGTTTAGTAGATCATGATCAACATCATTTTTCACAAATCCAAAAAGTTTTAAAGAATATAGAGGCTATAAAATGGATATCAAGCATTTAATCGATTACTATGCACATGCGTCTGTAAAATTTACGGATGTTTTTACAAATAAGATGGAGCCAGGCCAAGTAGACAAAGGTCGAACAACAGCCCCGGGGAAGTGTGGATTGGTTGTACCGCTTGCTGGTAACGCTATATTTAGTTTTAACGGTACCCCTTATGCAATGGAGCCAGGTATGGTCGTACATGCAGGACCACAAATGCCAATCGAAATTAGAGCTTCTGATGATAAAGGATGGGAATACGCAGTTGTTCATTATCAACTTTCTCCCGAAGAGTCAATTTTATATCCATTATCAACCCAGCACTTTTTAATCAATACAGGCTATCATACTAAAATTATTGACTATGTACAGCAGTTAATAGAAAGCCAAGCAATGCCGGGTAATATGTCAATATTCAAAGCAAAGACTCTATTTATGAATCTTTTGGAAGCCATTCTTATGTCGGCAAAAGTGAAGGTGCTCGATACGGCAAGTGACCAGATGGAGCAAGCTTTACAGTATATACATGAGAATTATGCTACACAACTTTCTGTTTCGAAAATTGCTGAAGAATTTGGCGTGGAGCGTCGTAGGTTTGCCTATCTATTTGAACAGCATACAGGGATGAATCCTAGCGTCTACTTAACGGAATATCGTATTCGACGGTCGAAGGAGTTACTGAAATATGATGATTCGCCAGTAGCGGAAATAGCAGAATGTGTAGGTTATATAGATTGCTTTTATTTCAGTCGAGTATTTAAAAAATGTACGGGAATGTCGCCGACAACATATCGAAAAACAATGCTTGAGGAAGCTAAATACTTATAAAAAGTTGTTTCTTGAAAAAAGAAGCAGCTTTTTTTGTGATCGGAAATCGGCAAAAGTCCATGTGATTCGTGAAATCGTCCATTCACAACTGTTTTCCACTTTGTTAGGATAGTATCCGTAAATGATAATAGATATCAATTAAAAAAATACTATTGACTTATAAATGAAAATGATTATCATTATCAATATAATGAAGTTCGTTAGGAGAGAATATCTATGAATAAATATTTTAAAATGTGTGCACCTGCTCTATTAGCTCTATCTTTGGCTGCGTGTGGAACGGATAAAGCAGAAGAATCATCTACATCTACAAATAATGCAGCAGAAACTAGTGCATCTGAAACGCAAACAAATCAAGCGAAAACACAAACGATTACATACTTAGGCGAAAAATATGAAATTGCTGCAGATGTTAAAAATATAGTAGCTGCAAGCTTAGAGTCTATGGAAGATGCGGCAGTGCTCGGTATCAAGCCTGTTGGTGTGCTTGATATCGGTGGGAAAATTCCAGCATATCTTGCTTCTGAATTTGAAGGTGCCGAGCTTGTTGGAAATAAAATGACACCGAATACTGAAGCCATTCTTCAACTTGATCCAGATGTTATTTTAGGTTCCTCAAAATACCCTAAGGAAATGGCTGAAAAGCTTAATAAAATTCAAACAATGATTCCGTATTCACATGTCTCTACAAATTGGAAAGAGAACTTAACGTTACTTGCACAGCTTTCAGGGAAAGAAGATGAGGCAAAAAAAATCATTGCAGATTATGAAGTGAAGGTTGCTGATTCCCAAGTGAAATCTAAAGAGCAATTAGCGGACAAGCAAGTTCTAGTTATTCGAGTACGTGGCGGCATCATGTATATCTATCCTGCGGGCGTTTACTTAAACCCTGTTCTATATGAAGATTTAGGGGCTCCAATACCTGAGGTGTTAAAAACTGCAAAGGCACAGGCTGAACTATCTCTTGAAACATTAGCCGAGGTTAATCCTGATGCTATTTTCCTTCAATTCGAGGAATCAGAAAATGCTGACGCACCAAAAGCGTTAGAAGAGCTACAAAAAAATCCGATCTTTACAAGCTTAAAAGCATCACAAAATAATCAAATTTTTGTGAATGCCATTGAACCTTTAGCACAAGGTGGTACTGCATGGTCTAAGGTGAAATTCTTAGATATCGCAGCTGAAAAATTACTTAAATAGTATAAAGAGGCTGGTAGTAGATTTGGTGGTATCACCAGGCTATTACCAGCCTTTTATAAGTTAGAGGAACTCAGTCTAAGAACGCCACGTCCTGTGGCAATGACTGAGTGGCCACCATCATGTTGTGTTGCTGTTGCTTCGCTTTCGCACAGAAAACATTTGTTGGCCCAACGCCTCCGGACGCATTGTTTATCCGCGCGACAGCGGCAAATGTTTTCTGTAGCGACGGCTACAATTACGTCGAGGCATATTTGATATAGAAAAAGGTGTGGAAGTTGAAAAAAACAAACATTGTAGCATTTTCAATATTAGCAGCTTCTCCATTCCTAATTGCGATTGTGGCATTAGTATCCGTTATGTACGGCACGAAAGACATTAGCGCAATAACGGTATGGCAGGCGATTACTGCGTTTGACCCTTCGAACGTGGACCACCAAATTATACGAACAGGACGTATTCCTAGAATTGCAGCTGTTTTATTGGTGGGAGCATTTTTAGCAGTAGCTGGCGCAGTGATGCAAGGTATTACACGAAATTATTTAGCGTCCCCATCATTAATGGGCGTGAATGATGGTTCTGCATTTGTGATTACGTTAGCAATCGTATTTTTCCCAGGGCTTCCTAATTACCAAATGATTTTACTTTCTATGCTCGGTT
The DNA here is from genome assembly GCF_040183165.1 of Lysinibacillus zambalensis. Taxonomy (NCBI): domain Bacteria; kingdom Bacillati; phylum Bacillota; class Bacilli; order Caryophanales; family Bacillaceae; genus Lysinibacillus; species Lysinibacillus zambalensis. The sequence continues at coordinate 91,856 of NZ_JBEGDG010000005.1, read as the reverse complement.
CAGCATTAGGCGCAGGGATTGTATTTGGTTTTGGCTCTTTAATTCGCAATGGTTTGTCACCAGTAAGGCTTGCCATTATTGGGACGGTCATTGGTACGTTTTTAAGCAGTATTGCTACAGCTATTGCGATGTATTTCCAAGTATCACAAACGGTAAGTGTTTGGTATAACACAAAGGTCCATATGGTGGATATGGATATGCTCATGCTATCTATTCCTTTGGGGTTAGTTGGTTTAGTGCTTGCATTATTATCAGCTAAGGCTATTACGATCACTTCATTAGGAGAAGATATCGCTATTGGACTTGGGCAAAAAACAAAAGCCGTGAAAATTATTAGTATGCTTGCCGTTGTATGTTTAACAGGAACGGCTGTTGCACTTGTAGGAAAGATTGCCTTTGTAGGGTTAGTTATTCCTCATATTACACGTTTCCTTGTTGGCGTAGATTACCGCTTTATCATTCCGTGTGGAGCTGTAGTAGGTGCGTTTTTCTTAGCGCTTTGTGATGTGCTCAGTCGCTTTGTTAATTATCCATTCGAAACTCCAATCGGCGTCTTAACGGCATTGGTTGGTGTCCCATTCTTCTTATATTTAGTTCGTAAACACGGAGGTGAAAAACGTGCGTAAAAAAACCTCGAGTGTATTCGTAATGACTGTTTCAATATTGGTGTTATTAATTTTTGGTGCAAGTTATCTCCATCTTACAAATGGTGTTTTTGATATGTCGGTGATGGATATCTTAAAAACATTGCTACGAATTGAGCCGAACCCTAAATTTGATCTTGTCATTTTTGAATTCCGGTTACCACGTATTGTCATTGCAGCATTAGTCGGTGTTGGCTTAGGAATGGCAGGGGTTGTGCTACAAGGTATTACGCGCAATGGTCTAGCAGACCCTGGGATTCTAGGGATTAACGCTGGCGCCGGTGCAGCAGTGGTCATATTTATGTTTTTCTTTCAATTACATCTTACATCTGCAGATATGAGTAGCTGGTTATCTATTTTGATGATGCCGATTTTTGGGTTTGTCGGTGGTGCGATGGCCGCTGTGTTAATTTTCTCATTTGCCCTAAAAAATGGCCATTTAGATATGCAACGGCTAATTTTAACAGGGATTGCGATTAATAGTGGCTTCGGAGCATTGTCATTATTTTTATCATTGAAAATGAATGCTCAGGATTTTGAAGCTGCTGCAGTGTGGATGGCAGGTTCCATTTATAATGCAAACTGGATTTTTGTTGTGACTATGCTGCCGTGGCTTATTTTATTAGGCTTTTACGTTTATCGGAAATCATATTTGCTCGATTATTTTCAATTAGAAGAGGATAGTATTACTAGCTTAGGGATAGCGGTAGAAAAAGAGAAAATGAAGCTGTTATTGGCGAGCGTTGGCTTAGTCAGTGCTTGTGTATCGGTATCAGGTAGTATCGGTTTTATTGGATTAATGGCACCGCATATTGCTAAACAGCTTGTAGGTATACAACATCGTTACGTCATGCCAGTAAGTGCATTAATAGGTGCGGGTTTGCTTATTGCAGCTGATTTTATAGGAAAAACAGTATTTGCGCCGTCTGAGCTAGCAGTTGGTATTGTTGTCTCGATAATCGGGATTCCGTATTTCTTATATTTACTAGTAAAATCGAAGGCATAGGGGGAAATTGTATGCAAACGGCATTTAGAATGGAAAATTTGGCTTCTGGCTATGAACAGGTTCGTGTGTTTGAAGGTTTAAATTTAACAATAGAAGAAGGAAAGATTACGACTATTATTGGCCCCAATGGATGTGGGAAATCTACACTTTTAAAAACGATTGGTCGTATATTAAAGAAGCAGCAGGGGACGGTTTATTTACAGGACCAAAACATGCAAAATTTATCGACGAAAGACATTGCGAAAAAGCTAGCTATTTTATCACAGACGCCTATTGCACCAGGTCAGTTAAAGGTTGAGGAGCTCATTGCTTATGGTCGTTATCCACATCGAAATAATGTGAATCGCTTAACAAAAAAGGATGAGGAAATGATTGAATGGGCTTTAAATGTGACAAATACGATGGAGTACCGAAATCGAGAGCTTTCTCAGCTTTCTGGAGGTCAACGCCAACGTGTATGGCTTGCAATGGCCTTAGCGCAAGAAACGAGTATTCTGTTGTTGGATGAACCGACAACTTATTTAGATATGGCACATCAGTTAGAGGTGCTAGAAATTGTGAAAAACTTAAATGAGCGGCATCGTTGTACGATTGTTATGGTATTGCATGACATTAATCACGCGGCGCGATATTCTGATCATTTAATCGCAATGCGACAGGGGAATGTAATGAAAATGGGAACACCTGAGGAAATTTTATGTGTAGATGTTATGCGTAACGTATTCAATATTAATGCACGTATTATGCAAGATCCAGTTACGAAAACACCCGTATGTTACGGCTATGATGTTATGAAGGAGACCGACAAATGATTGAGGAGAAAGCACTTGATTATGTGACGCAAGAAATTGTATCGAAGTTTACGGATTATACGTATACGGTAAATATCTATGTACCGAATGGAGAAGTACCGGAAGGAGGTTTTCCAGTATTATACGTATTAGATGGGTCTTCCTATTTCCATCTTGTTAAGGAAGCGGTCCGCCTACAGAGCCGTAATGCACCAAAAACAGGAGTTTTACCAGCCGTTGTTGTTGGAATTGGGCATGGTTTGGACATGCATGAACGCCGGTTTTATGATTTTACAGGAAAAGCCGAAACGTATACGTATCCTGCAAGATTTAAAGGTAAGGGCCATGAGAAACATGGGGGAGCAGAGAACTTTAGTAGATTTTTAGAGGTGGAATTAAAGCCAAGTATACAGGCTCAATTCCCTGTAAATACGCTGCAGCAATCACTGTTCGGGCATTCATTAGCGGGCTACTTTGTGCTTTGGCAATTATTCCATCATCAAGCAACTTTCCAACGTTATATAGCGATTAGCCCTTCTATTTGGTGGAATGAGCATGAACTATTCAGTTATGCTTCAAAATTTATAAAAGAGCGCCCATTTTCGTATGAAAAATTATTCATAGGTGTGGGGGAACTTGAAACCTTTATGGTGGATGATGCTCAACAAATTGCGAGCGATTTAGGAAAAATTATGGACATTGCGTTTTATGAAGCGTTGGAAGAAAATCATGCATCCGTCGTCCCAACGGTAATGAGTAAAGCCATTCGTTTTGTGAATAAAAACTAATAGTACTAACCGCATTAACTTGTGATGATGCGGTTTATTTTTGGTTGAAAATGCAATATAATGTATTTTTAATCAAAAAGGAGTGTTGGCATATGAACATTATTTTAGCGCAGGCAAAGGATGCATCAGCAATTCATAACGTTATGTTACAAGCCTTTAAAGAGTATGAACATGCAACACCACCATCAAGTGCACTAAGTGAAACAATTGAATCGATTGAACAGGCAATGGAGAAAGGGGAGCATGCCTTCATCGGATATATCGATAAGCAAGGACGAGGATTGGCTACGGCATTAATTGAAGAGCTTGAACAATTCGCATGTATGAAGAGAAAATTGATTAGCGAATGTAAAGTACGAATGAGCGTACCAAGAAACATTGAGTTATATCGCTCATTAGGTTATGTTGTCACAAAAGAGGACAAAGAAGAAAATCGGAACGGTTTCGCTCTTTCTGTAGCGACAAAAACAGCTTACTAATTAGGGGGACTGCATTTGAGGAGGAAGCTTGGTTGTTTACATGCACATCATTCAAATATTGAGTATATAGAACAGGCATTTCAAAATGCGGAGAAGGTAGAACTAATCCATTTTGTGGATCCAGGTCTTATCCAGCAAGTTTCAAAAGGAACTGAAGGGTTAGCCTTTAAGATTAAAGAACAACTTAAATGGATGGAAAGCTGTAATATAGATGTCATTCTAATAACGTGCACGAATTATATTGCATTGTTAGAGGAAGAACAGCTAGAACTTTCTATTCCCATTATTAAAATCGATGAGCCGTTCTTTGAAACAGTATGTGAAGAAAAACAGCCTCAAACAATTCTTTTTACAAATCCTGAAACCGTAGAAGGGACGATGAACAGACTTCAGCAATACGCTTTACTACATGAAAAAGCCATTAATGCTGAGATAAAAGTTATCGACAATACGTTTGAATTGATTATTCAAGGAAAAAAGGATGCGTATAATAACGCTATTATACAAACTCTTCATGATGTAGCAGGGGAACAGCAGCATATTTCAGTTGCACAGCTTTCAATGGTTGAGGCTGCGAGGCAATTCGAAAAAGAGTCAGCGGTAACGATTGTTCATCCCCTAAAGTCGTTAGTTAAATATGTGATGAGGTTTATAGAATAATAGGTTGAACTAGAGGGTGTATTTTCTGAATAATCTGTAACAATATGAGTGGAAAAATCGTTTCATAGGAAAGAGCCATGATTATAAAAGGGGGGATGAAGTGAGGCGATGTATAGTTTTGTTTTCAGTGTTGTTGTTTTTAGCAGGCTGTACAATGAATGAGAAAGCAGTTGCTCTGCCAGATGATTTGCCTGGCTTTGTGCAAGAAAGTGATTTTAAATCAATTGATTGGGACAAAAAGGCTGTTGAATTTGGAGACAGAGGTATTATTGGTAACTCAAATAAATCAGGTGTTATTGGAGTCGAGATGCCAAGTTTAAACACTCAAAAATGGATGTGGCATGTTTGGGGTATTGAAGAAGGACGTGATAATCAATTAACAATTGTCGGGTATCACAAAAATTCTAACACCATACATTCGATTTTAGTAAATGGTTGGAATATAGGACTTAGTGGATCTGTTAATGGTGCAGATGCACATGCACCTTCAAATGTGAAGGTCCCGAAACCTGGGGACTGGGCAATTTTACTTTATACGAATGGGAACTATTTTGATACGTTAATTTATGATATTACTGAATAAAAAATTAATATACCATATAATGTGACCCTCGTTTTGTAAGATAAAATTCTTACAAAATGAGGGTTTTACTTAGAATGATAAATGTGAATAGCGTGAAAAATATAAAATTGGTAACATAAAAAGTAAGAACATAGAAATGGAGGAAGATACATGGCCGATTTTCGATATCCAATTGGACAATTTCAATTTCCGGAAGTAGTGACAGCGCAGCAAGTGAAGGAATGGATAGAGGATATTCGTCTATTACCGACACAACTAGCAGAGGCACTTAACGGAGCAAGTGAACAAGCCCTCAGAAAATCCTACCGAGAAAATGGTTGGACGGTTACTCAGCTTGTCCATCATATTGCAGATAGTCATATGAATAGCTTTATCCGTTTTAAGCTAGCTTTAACAGAGGATACTCCGACAATTAAACCTTATAACGAAGTGGAATGGGCACAGCTTCCGGATTCGGAAATGCCTGTATCGGTATCTTATAAATTGATTGAGGGCTTACACGCACGCTGGGTTTATTTGCTGGAAAGCTTAACAGCAGAGCAATTACAACGAGCATTTAATCATCCAGATTCAGGCTTGATGACACTTGAAAAAGCTGTAGCCTTATATGCTTGGCACGGGAAGCATCATCTTGCTCATATTCAGATGGCTTTGGAGAAATAAAAACTATATTTTTAGAACGAAAAGTAGGCGATTTTCCGATTAGGAGAAAATCGCCTACTTTTGAAATTGTTTTCAAGTAAATATCGTATGTTATACAGTTAATGGTACTATATTTAGCTATAATTTAACTTACGAACATAATTTTTTATACAATATTGATTCCTGCACTTGCGTTACCTGTAATAACAGCAGCAAGCCCTGATGTAGTAACGGAGAACACCATTAGTAAACGATCACCAGCAGCTACTGGTACTGGTGTAACGTTTCTAGTACCAAATGCAATAGTACCTACTGCTATTGTTGATAGAGCTGGTGCTAAATCAACGAATGCATCTGTAGGGCTGAAAATATTACTTCCCGCAGGTGCGCGGTAAATTTGTGCTCTGATTGTTGCTGTTCCTCCTACAAGGGTTACAGCAATTGTTGCAGAAAATGATGCAGATATAGATGTAATAGTACCTGCACGTGGAACTGAAAAGGCCTCCGTTCCAAGAACAGCACTTGTTACGTCTATAGTTGTGCCAACAAGAGTTACCCCTGGAATAGACGTGCCGAACCCTACCTCACTTACAGTACCGATCAAGCCACCAGCAACTGCTGTTAAAATAACAGGAACAGTACCTGATGAGAATGGGATGATAGAGCCTGTTGCTGGTGGAGTAGTAATACATGCAGCATCTATAGCTTCAAAAGGACCGCGTGCAACACAATCATTATTATTATTTCCACAGCCGCCGCACGCTGAATTCATACAATTCATACACATTTTTACACCCCCTTTCTTCATTATTCTATTCAGCTAAGATTATAGGGTTAGGGCAAATATCCACATTGTAGTTTTTATATGTGGAATTTATTGAGGCATTTTAGAGGCGTTATTGTCAATGGCAAGTATTCTATAATGAATTTGACTTTCTGGTTAGTTAAACAGAAAAAGTCCAATATGTATTTTCACACGTATTGGACAAATTTATCGTACATATCTAGATTGTTACCCTCGGGACACCACAACTTTAAACTAACTCCATTTTCGAAAGAAATTGAAAAACAAAGAACCCTTCTCTTTTTTCTTGTTTTCCTCAGGTGCTTCGTCTTTTAACTCGGGTTGCTCGTTTACCTCTTCAATTTGTGCATGGGTTTCATATACTTCCTCTAATATAGGTTCAAGAATTTCACATTCATCAACTTTTAAAATAGAGGATTTATTTACGTCCTCTTGCTCGTTAACCACTTTGTCTGCTTCCGGAATGACAGGTTTATTAACAGTTTCAGTTGCTTCCAGAATGACAGGCTCATTAACAGTTTCAGTTGCTTCTAGAATGACAGGCTCATTAACAGTATCAGCAGCTTCCAAAATGACAGGCTCATTAACAGTTTCAGCAGCTTCCAAAATGACAGGCTCATTAACAGTTTCAGCAGCTTCCAAAATGACGGGCTCATTAACAGTATCAGCAGCTTCCAAAATGACAGGCTCATTAACAGTATCAGCAGCTTCCAAAATGACGGGCTCATTAACAGTATCAGCAGCTTCCAGAATGACAGGTTCATTAGCATTTTCAGCTGCTTCCATGACAGGCTCATTAACAGTTTCAAGTACTTCAAGATTGCTTGGCTCATTCTTTATTGCAGAGTTCATTTCATCTACAGTGACAGCAGTGTTTTTTCTTCTGTAATTCTCAGGAGTTGAGGTATCTTCAGGTGGTAAGGCAGGTCCATTCATACTAATTGGAATTTCCTGTGTGTTCGTAGCGTGTTTAAAATGGAAGGTGGAATCGGCGTTGGTATTTCTATATAAGCCATTATAGATTTGGCTTGGATGAGTATTTATTGATTGAAAATATTGTTGATTAAAATGGCGTTCCTCAGGTACCTCTCTTTGATTTTCGTTACGAGTAGAAGGTATACCATTGTTACCATCTAATTGCGTATTTATTGCTTTACCTGCAAGACTTTGTAGCATTTTATAAGATGGCTGTTTTGATGTAATCGCCGATTGATTTGTTGTTTGTGTAATGTTCAGATCCCTTCGTACATTGTTAGCAAAAAATTTAGATGTGTTTTCAGTTTTAGGTATAGTTGTTAAAGCTTCAGTATTTTCAATCGTCAGTAATTTGTTTAAAACCATTAATATTTCTTGGTTCATGTCCTCAATCGTTTGATTCAGAGATCCAATTTGTGCCGATAGTAACTGTACCTGCTCATCATATACCCTAATTTTTGGATTTTTTTTCGTATCATCTATAGTTTCAGTTAGCTCTTCTAAAAGTGCCATTTGCGTTTTAACCTCGTCAAAATCCATTTTCATAAATAGGTAATCTTCAATTGAAGTTCCAGTTTTTAATGAAGTTAACGTGTCCTTGTAGGTTTCTATCTTTTGCTTCATTTTTTCAATGTCTTGAGTGGAGTACAATTTTGAATTTTCCATTGCATTTCACCCCTTTCTATCCATTAATATTTTATTAAAAATATTTACTTTCTGTTACAAATATACCGACCTTTCGAACATTTTAATTCCTCTATTAGATGAGGAGAAAAGCAAAAATGATTCATTCTGATACTGAAGAATTTTAACTTCTTTTAGTGGTGTACAAACACCTGTACCTGTCGCTACGCTTTCGGTACAAAAGACATTCGCTGAAATAGAGGAACTCCGTATAAGAACACCATGTTCTGCGGCAGTTTAATTGTACGAAAGTGAAGCGACAACAACATCGTTTTATCTGGGCGACAGCGGCAACCGTTTTCTGTAGCGACAGCTACAACTGTGCTGAGGGATCATTGATTAAAAATCAAAACAAATTATTCATTAGCCCATACACTTATAGCAAAAAAACATATGATACAAACGAAAGATAAAAAATTTATGGAGGTGTCAAAAGGATGCTAGACAATATGCCATCCCAGGCGCAACAAGAATTAATTTGTATAAACGTCGATAAGGTGTTTGACTGGATTGTAAAGGAAATGTCGTTTGATTTTTCTCCTACAGGACCAATTACTTTTCCAGGGGTAACGCCATTGACAGATTTAACTGGTGCGGTAGTTACGTGTAGGGTAGTTCCATCAGCTACTAATCCTATTGTTATTTTGAACCGTGAGAATCGCCAATTCTCCATCGATGGTTCAACTGTATGTCTTCAAAATTTAACTATTCAAAAGAATTTTATTCTTACGATAGTTGTTTGTTTACCGAACGGCACTACGTTTACAAGCAATACTGTTTCACTTTCTCGTTGCGAACAAGTTACATTATGTGCGCCAAAAGGGACAGATGTAGAAATTTTATTCACAGATTTAGATTGTTTCGTATGTACAACTGGAACATTAACAGCTGGTACAGGTACAATTACGTTTTCTGCATTAACTATTACTTTATCTGTTTGCCAAAGTATTCAATCTACATTCCCAGTTACTGTGGAATTTTTAGCGACTTTCTGCGAGCCAAGAGCAGAATTACCGTTCGCATGTCCGGGTGTAGTTCGCCCAGCGCAATGCCCTGCTATATTCCCACCTGTCGGTTAATGGTACTAACACATAGAAGAACATCATATTGTAAAGAGAGGGTAATCCTCTCTTTTTTTTTATGGAATGACGTAACTGCCACATAAAGAAGTTTGAAATTGCTTGGATTAATTCAATACTATTAGCAAGGGGGTACTGATTATGCTTACTCGCATCGATCGTGTAGAAGAAAAAATAAATGAGTTAAAAAACCAAACGGATTTTTATGTTCATGAAATGAAAAAAGCGATTGAGGAGTTGATCGTTCCGGAAAGTGTCAACGTTATTAGTTATTTCACATCCTCAATCAATATTTCTTATAATCCCGATGAGGAAAGCTTATGCCTGGGCTCTTATCATATTCGTAATATAGGTAATCAGCCTATAACGAATCCTTCTCTATGTATAAAGCTACCTGAAGACTCCCCATTCTCCTTCTCAGGAAGGTATGTCTATGAACATTTCGCACCAAATTTAAAAGGAAACAGTAGCTGGGAGCGAATTAATGATCAATCGAGCAAGGAGGAGTTTTGGCTTAGACCTATAGGAAAAACAACGTTAGAGCCAAACGAGACACTATCATTTCCTAACTTTCAAATCAAATGGGGTAATAATTCATCTTATTCAGGAAGTATTATGGGTTTTACATATTGTGATCAGTTCGAAGAGGGTGTCGTCGTCTTAAACCCTATTAATCTCAATGGAATGAGTTATACACAGGAGGATGAAAATGAGTGAGTCTGAAAATATAAATCAAAAAATAGATAGTGTTGTCCATCAACTAATAAAGGAACAGCTTACGAATCTATCTAACTATAGTAATACGAAAAATAATAGCTTTGCTTATCTCGAAAAAGGCACATTGAATCTACTTCTTGCCTATTTAATGTCAGGAGAAAAGAGAAAAGTTGAAGAAGTTGGCGATGAGGAAATAGAAATGAAGCTGATTAAACAGCTTGATGAGATGTTAGAGGAAAGTAAGGAGCAATTTGAAGAAGTGATTAGTTTACTTAAAAAATTGTCGTGATAGGAGGTGTAAGTGTGGATAATGATATTGTCAAAAACAATGATCCTATTCAACTTCAGCAAATGATCATTTTTTTAAGAGCCGAATTAGCGAAATATAAAAATGAAGTTAAAAGGCTCAGAGATAGTGATTATTATTCACTAGTCCTAAGATTAGAGCGAGAAAATGTTCAATTAGCAAAACAAAAAAAGGAGCTTTCGATGGAGCTTTTAAAGCTGAAGAGAGACCATGATAGAACAATAAAAACTTACTTTGATGATATACAAGGAAGAGAAATCCAGAAGAAAAAACAACTTTCTTCGATAGAAGGTTTATTAAAAGAATTGGAAGAACTGCGTGCAGAAAATAAGCTATTAAAGGAAACTCTAAAATTCACTAAAGATGAATTAATTTCTATGAATTCAGATAAGACTACAGTGGATGGCCTTGAAAATAAGTTGACTGTTTTTACAAGTGATATAAGCCAACAAATGAAGTCGATCATTGAAGCCATCGAAAGATCTCGTTTAGAGCAAACCGATTCAGACATTCTTAATAAGCATTTAGCCAAAGAAATAGAGGAGAAAAGCAGTGAGATAGCAAAATTAGCCGAAGAGTTAGCAGATGTAAAAAAACAAAGCTCTTCCCTAAGTGGAAAAACGAAGATGGATCCCGAGTTCCTGACACGCGTAGATGCCCAAGTGAATAAAGTATTAGCTCAATCAATGGATTTTGAAAAGCAGTTGAATCATAAATTACGCTTGCTTGAGGACCTGGATCACAAATTGAACGAGCTGACAATAGAAATCAATACTGACAAAACTGTATAAAGTATGTTATAGATGGCTGTTTCAAAAGTAAGATGAAACAGCCTTTTTATGTTGCTAATTGGAAAAACAAAAAAGATTTCGGCTAGGATTCCGAAATCTTCTTGTGAAATACATGTTTATAATTTGTTGCATCTCGTAAAGCTTTTTCCTCAATTGGAATGCGTACAGATAGCATTGTTATATTTAAAAGTGTGAAGCAGAAGGCTGTGAAGTATGCTTGAAACATTAAAGGCAAAAGAATAATTTCTAAACAAACCACTGCATAATTTGGGTGACGCATAAATGTATAAGGGCCTTTCCGTACCACTTCTGCATTAGGCAATATGAGTATTTTTGTGTTCCAAAAAAACCCTAATGAACGGATACACCAAATGCGTAATGCTTGAACGGCAATAAATAATAAAAACAATAACGGAAATAAAGGCGATACACTTTTATGATTAGTAGCTACTTCAATCATTAAAAACAAGAAAAAGGCGGCGTGCAAAGTAACCATATACGGATAATGAGAGGAACCAACTTCATAGGCCCCTTGTGAGAGCATCCATTTTTCATTGCGTTTTGCAATGAAAACTTCTGTCAATCTTTGTAGAATGACGAGGACCAAAATAATGTAAATCATCATGCTACTCCCTCCATTTAAGTAATACAGCTTCAGCACAAAAGCCAGGGCCAAGAGCGACGAGCAAACCAGTATCTTCTACTTGTCCTTCATTTAACATAAATTGCTCCAACACGTATAGCACCGTAGGAGATGACATATTTCCATGATATTTTAATATTTCCCGAGAAATGTCGGTTTTTTGGGGAGCTAAGTAAAGTGTTTCTTCATAGGCTGTTAATACTTTTTTACCGCCAGGATGTGCAATGAAATGGTCAAGCTGTTCACTGTACAGTTCATGTTCCAATAAAAATTGTTCAATGAATGGACCGAGCCAATTGGTGATGATGGCAGGAATACTTTTCTGAAAAACGACATGTAGGCCATTATTTTTAATATTCCAGCCCATAACATTTTCTGAATCTGGCATCCACTTAGAGCCAGTTCCGATAATAGTAGGTGTTGATTTTTTTACTGCGATATTCACTTCGTCTCCACAGACGAGTATACATGCTGCGCCATCCGCAAAAAGAGAGGCACCAATTAAATTACTTTTTGAAAAATCATTTGGCTGAAAGGTTAGACTACAAAGCTCAACGCAAACGACAAGAACTTTCGTTTTCGGGTGAGCACGACAAAAATCATAGGCTCTACTAACACCAGCTGCACCACCAGCACAGCCAAGTCCCCAAAGTGGAATACGCTTAAGTCGGTCTGAAAAAGGAAGTTGATTCATAACCCGTGCATCAATACTCGGTGTGGAAATGCCTGTGCTACTCACAAAAATAATAGCATCGATATCTTTAGGAGAAATCGGTGATTGTAAAAACGTTTCATTTTGTAAACAGGCTTGAATGACGTTAACGCTATATTGTGTAGCTAGCTCAATATATAAATCGTTACGTTCCTCAAAGGAATGATCCGTACGATGCCATTCCGGTGGCACACAAAAATGACGTGTTGCAATACCACCATTCTCAAACACTTTTAAGTAGCGTTCTAATTTAGGGATTTTTGCATGAAAAAGCTCCTTCGTTAGCTCCTCCGCATTTGTCTGTTGTAATGTGTACGGTGGTTTGTATGTACTGATTGAAATGATTTTTGCCAATTCAACATCTCCTTCGCCAATAGTGGTCTTGTTTATTGTATGCAGGTAGGGAGGGGATACATGCTTGTAAGTTATAATTGACAATTTCGGAAGATTCCGTTATATTAAAAATAACAAAATCGAAAGTAGGTGATGTGACATGACGAATAGATCCGTTTTTAATGAACTGCAATTCGGTTTGTTCAATTTCACACGCCTAAAATATACAATTTAAACACAGAATTAATTCATGATTGTGGTGTTTTGTATATTCTCTTAAATGTGCCTGTGAACCTTGTAACTGCCGAATTGCGCAGAGACATGGTTTTTTTGTGTTTATTTTCAAGTGATGATAAACGATATGCAAATTTAGGAGGAAAACAAATTGAATTTAACAACTTTAGGATTTTTAACATATTTTGAAGATCAAATGACTGGATTTAAACAGGAGGCTAAGCTAGCGAACTGTGTGCCGGCTAGGGTTACATTGGAGCATAAGCATTCCTATCGTGTGCTGGCTGAAGAAGGAGAGTGGCTGGCAACGATTGCTGGACATTACGCGTATACATCATTAGCACGTGAGGATTTTCCCGCAGTTGGGGATTGGGTGCTAGTTGAGAAAATGCCTGGTGAGGAAAAGGCGATTATTCATAAATTGTTTACACGAAAATCAGTCTTTTCACGGAAGGCCGCGGGGGCGGAAGTACAAGAGCAGATCGTAGCATCGAATGTTGATATCGTGCTTCTAGTGATGAGCTTAAATGCAGACTTTAATATTCGTCGTTTAGAACGTTATTTAGTAGCTGCGTGGGATTCAGGTGCGAAGCCGGTCGTTGTATTGACGAAGGCTGATCTTTGTGAAGATATTGCTAGTAAAATACGTGAGGTTGAGTCTGTAGCGTTCGGTGTGGATATTTTTGTGACTAGTGCTCTGTCAGGGGAGGGCTTAGAGGATATTCGTGCGCTATTTACGGAAGGCGTAACAGGAGCATTGCTTGGTTCTTCTGGAGCAGGGAAATCTACATTGACGAATGCCCTTAGTGGTGAGGACTATATGAAGGTTTCGGATATTCGTGAAGATGATGCGAAGGGGCGCCATACAACCACACATCGTGAATTAGTTTTATTGCCAGGTGGTGGCTGTTTAATTGATACACCTGGAATGCGAGAATTACAATTATGGGATCAGAGTGACAGTTTATCTTCTAGTTTTAAGGACATTGATGAACTTTCTACAGCCTGTCGTTACAGAGATTGCAAACATCAGAAGGAGCCGCATTGTGCTGTACAGCAAGCCATTACAGATGGTGTGCTTGAGCAATCCCGCCTTCAAAGCTATTTTAAATTGCAAAGAGAGCTTGCTTTTATCGAACGAAAAGCAAATGCACAGGCAAAACTTAATGAGCAACGCAAATCAAAGCAAATTGCGAAGGGGAAGAAAGGTAAAAAATCTAATTAAACGAAACTTGATATGAGGGTGAACGGTTATCTCATAGTTGGGGGACACACATATGACAATCCGAAACATAAATCATTTATTATTTTCAGTTTCAAATCTAGAGGAATCCATTGCATTCTATGAAAAGGTTTTTGACGCAAAATTATTAGTGAAGGGGAAAAGTACAGCCTATTTTGATGTAAATGGGCTGTGGCTTGCCCTGAATGTAGAAAAGGATATTCCTCGTAATGAAATACATCAATCCTATACACATTTAGCTTTTTCTATCCATGAGGATGATTTTGACAAAATGTATGAAAAGTTAATCCAACTTAATGTCAATATCCTAGAAGGTAGACAAAGAGATGTGAGAGATAAAAAATCGATTTATTTCACAGATCCAGACGGTCATAAGTTGGAATTTCATACAGGGACTTTACAGGATCGCTTGGATTATTATAAAAAGGAAAAAATGCATATGGAGTTTTTTGATGTCTAAAGGTTGCAACACTCTTTCTAATGAATACGTTGATAATAGTAGAAGGGGTGATTTTATGAATAAAGCTATTATTTTTGATATGGACGGTACTTTATTTCAAACAAATCTTATATTAGAACCAGCACTATCGGCAACGTTCGATGTGCTACGTGCAAAGGGCTTGTGGCAGGGGGAAACACCAATAGAGAAATACCGCAATATTATGGGTGTTTCATTACCTGTTGTGTGGGAAACGTTATGTCCTATGCATACGCTAGCGACACGGGAAGAAAGCAATGCATTATTCCATGTTAAGCTTATTGAACAAATACGAAATCGTCAGGGCGCATTGTATCCACATGCAGAGCAAACACTGTCTGCTTTGGCAGAAAACTATGATTTATTCATTGCCAGTAATGGGCAAACAGAGTATTTACAAGCGATAGTAGAAACCTATCAATTACAACGTTTTATCAAAGGTACATATAGTATTCAGTCCATTTCGAGTGGTCATAAATCGGATTTAGTGAAAAAGGTAATTGAGGAAAATGTCATTGAACGTGGGGCAGTCGTTGGTGATCGTTCTTCTGATATTCAAGCAGCTCATGACAATCAGTTAATCTCTGTTGGTGTTCGTTTCGACTTTGCACAGGAAACAGAATTACAGAAAGCGGACATCGTCATCGATGATTTAAAAAACTTACTAGATTTGAAGTTAGGCTAAAATTTTATCGACTACATTTCTTGATTTATCGAGAAGATTGAATGATTTATCACCCAACTTTTTTGATTTATCGCCTAACTTTTTCGTTTTATCGAGAACTTTCAGATATTTATCGACATGAGTTGCAATTCAAGGGTAAAAAGAGTAAGATAGTGGAAATCTATAATAAAAGCATTGATAAGGAAAAGTAAATTGGATAAGCATTATATAGAGAGCCTCTGTTGGTGGAAATGAGGTAAATGTCCCCTTTTGAAAATGACCTTTGAGCTTCGTACCGAAAGCAAGTTTGCGAGTAGATTACGACGAGATGGGCACTCGTTACAACAGCGGCAGTATCTCTCAATGAAATTTGAAATGAGACGCACTGATGGAGGCAAATAGTGAGAGCTATTTGTAAATATAGGTGGTAACACGGGTATACTCGTCCTAATCAATTTTGATTAGGGCGTTTTTTTATACATTTTTTCAGGTGTCTTGGTTAAGTGAATACAGGTTTAGATGAATAAAAATGGTTGATCAACACACCTTACACTTTTTACATTTTTTCGAGGGGAGCAACTTAGGATGACAATTGTTATTGGAGGCGCGTGGCCATATGCAAACGGTTCTTTGCATTTAGGGCATGTTGCCGCATTATTACCGGGCGATATTTTGGCTAGATATTATCGACAAAAGGGCGAGAAGGTATTATATGTTTCAGGAAGTGACTGTAATGGCACCCCGATTTCTATTCGGGCTGCACAGGAAAATACGACAACGGAAGCAATTGCTAATCATTATCACGAAGAGTTTTCAAAATGCTTCAATGAATTAGGATTTACCTATGATTTGTATACGCGGACAGATGCGCAGCACCATCATGAATCTGTTCAAACAATTTTTTTACAGCTATTAGCGAACAATTTTTTATACAAAAAGAAAATTGAACAGGCTTATTGTGAAACGGACAAGCAGTTTTTGCCTGACCGATTTGTCGAGGGGATTTGTCCAAACTGTGGTGCGATGGCACGTGGTGACCAATGTGATAATTGCTCAACCATTTTAGACCCGCTCGATTTAATCGATAAACGCTGCAAGATTTGTGGGAATGCGCCAATTATCAAGGAGGCAGAGCATTTTTACTTTGCCTTTAGTCAGTTTCAGGGAAGGCTAGAGACTTATTTAGCGGGGGCAAAGGCAGAAAAACGCTGGCGAGACAATGCCTTAAGTCTAACAGAGCGTTACTTGGCAGAAGGGGTTCCGGATCGTGCTGTAACAAGGGATTTACCAAATGGAATAGATGTGCCAGTACCAGGTTTTAAAGGCAAAAAAATATATGTGTGGATTGAAGCAGTAGCAGGTTACTTAACAGCGAGTTTGGAATGGGCAAGGCAGCACCAAATAGCGATTGAAGATTTGTGGAATGAAGAAACGATTTCATATTATGTGCATGGTAAAGATAATATCCCGTTCCATACAATTATATGGCCAGCCATTCTAATGGGGATGGGAGCGAAGGCATTACCTACACATATTGTATCAAACGAATATTTAACATTAGAAAAACGAAAATTATCGACGAGTCAAAACTGGGCGGTATGGGTGCCTTATATTTTAAGTCGATACGATGCAGATTCTATTCGTTACTTTTTAACAATGAATGCGCCAGAAAATCGCGATACTGATTTCTCTTGGCGAGAATTTATTTATAGTCATAATGGTGAATTACTTGGCGCTTACGGTAATTTTGTTAATCGTACATTGAAGTTTTTAGAGAAATCGTTTGATCGTCAAGTGCCTCATGCAGAGGTAGATGACACTATTCGAAAACGAACAACTCAGCTGTTTAATGATGTTGGGAATCATATAGAAGCGGGTCATTTTAAGCAAGCATTAGAGGCTGTTTTTGAATATATTCGTGCGGCTAATCGCTATTTTGACGAGCAGCAGCCATGGCTACAGGTGAAAGAGAATGTGGAAGCTGGAAATCAAACATTAGCGACATGTGTTTATATCATTGCCAACCTTGGACAGCTATTACATCCATTTTTACCGTTTTCAGCTGAGAAGGTGAGAAAAATGTTAGGGATCAAAGAAGTGAAGTGGCATGAACAAGTAGACTTACCAACAAGCATTAGCGAAGTGACACCGCTGTTTGAACGTCTTGATGTGGCACTAATTGAAGAGGAATATCAAAAATTAGTTGAGGGCAGTCGATAGGAAAAGTAAAAGCAGTATGACTCGAAATAGTGTCATACTGCTTTTAACTTCTTTCAAATGAAAGTAATTAAAGCCTCCGGCGAATGTCACGGCATCGGAGAGGAGTGCTTAGGGGAATTATCGCATCCATGCGATAACGGCTAACTGACCTGCATCGGTACCTGTGGCAATACCGAAATGACCGACATCGTGTCGGCCCTCGTGCAGGCCTAAGTACAAAGCCGATTCTGGACGCAATTATGCCGAGGCACAATTGATCTATTATTTAGTTCATAACAGGCGTTAATTTAGCAACAACAATACTGTTGATGGCATTAATATAAGCTAGCGCACTCGCTTTTAAAATATCTGTATCTGCAGCTTTTGCGATATATTTTTCACCTTCATGCTCGATTGTTATTTTTACTTTACCAAGCGCTTCTTTACCACGAGAAACACTATTGATATTATACTCTACAAGTTTCACATCGATGTTTGTAATTTCTGCGATGGCTGAATATAGGGCATCAATTGGACCTGAGCCAACTGCACTTGCTTTAAATATCTCCCCGCCTTTACGTACTTTCACACTTGCTGAAGGGAAACTTACGTTGCTGACGACTTGTAAATCATCGAAATCAAAGAATTGATCACTATAGTGAGTGGCGTTAGCATTGTTTGCATCATGCTTTTCATAATAGCTTTCTACAATAACATATAAATCGTGATCGTAAACTTCTTTCTTTGCATCAGCCAGCTTTAAGAAGCCTTCGAAGATTCCTTCAAATTCATCCGCTGTAAGATTTGAAAAGCCAAGTTTTTCAAGAGCATTTTTCACCGCGTGACGTCCAGAGCGAGCTGTCAGGACTAGCTCCATATCGTCAAGACCTACATCTTCTGGATGGACAATCTCATAGGCATCACGAGATTTAAGAAGACCGTCTTGATGAATACCAGATGAATGGGCAAAAGCATTATCTCCAGTAATCGCTTTGTTTACTTGTACGTCTAAGCCCATAAAGCTTGAAACAAGACGAGACGTATTCATAATTTCTCTTGTGTTGATACGCGTCTCAGCATTGTATACCGAGCTACGTGTCTTCAATGCCATGACTACCTCTTCTAATGCAGCATTTCCTGCGCGTTCGCCAATTCCGTTAATTGTACATTCTACTTTATCTGCGCCGTTTTTAATCGCAGCAAGCGTATTAGCAGTTGCCATTCCAAGATCATTATGGCAATGAACACTTAACAGAACGCTATCGTCTAAGTTTTTCATACGATCATTTAGTTTATAAATCATCGCTCCAAATTCTTCTGGTTCTGCAAAGCCAACTGTGTCAGGCACATTTATCATTGTTGCACCAGCCTTCATTACGGCTTCGATGGTTTTCCAAAGATACTCGAAATCTGAACGAGAAGCGTCTTCTGTTGAATACTGGACTTGTGGTAGAAGAGTTTTCGCATATTTTACTGCATCTACGCCAATCTGTAGAATTTGATCCTTGGATTTACTAAATTTTTTCTCAACATGAATATCAGAAGTACCGAGTACCATATGAATCATCGGATTTTCTGCATATTTTACAGCATTATAAACAGCATCAATATCTGCCTGTACAGCACGTGCTAAAGCAGTAATCATAATGTCGCTTGTATTCCCAACTTTTTGTGCAACAGCTTTAACTGCATCAAAATCTCCTTGTGATGAAGCGGGGAACCCAGCTTCGATAATATCGACGCCTAATTTTTTGAGTTGCTGAGCAATCTCTACTTTTTCATATAAATTCAGTTTTGCACCTGGCACTTGCTCGCCATCACGTAAAGTCGTATCAAACACCCAAATTTTTCTTCCCATTTTCAAACACTCCTTTTGTAGTAGTAATATTGATATTGTCTCTGCTTTTAACCTTTAGCTCTGCTAGAGACGAAATCCACACCTAGGCCAATAAAAATAAAAAAACTCGCCTCTATATAAAAATATAGAGACGAGTTTATGCTCGCGGTACCACTCTAATTGACTTTCTCTTTACAGAAAAAGCCCCCTTATCGACAGCTGTCACTGTCTATCCCGTTAACGGAGGAAACCGACGTCCCTTACTTAAAGTTCAGGGAGTGGCTCATGGACGAGTTCAAAATGTGTGCCTATCGGTTTGCACCAACCACCGACTCTCTACAAGTACACTTTCATTTCTACTATTTCCAATCTTGGCCTACAATAATGTGTTGTTGAAAGCAATAATACTGCGATATTTTTGATTTGTCAATAATATTCTAAAAATTATTTCTTTTCTGTCTTGTTTGAGGTCATTCATTTATTATGAAATCAAACATTTGATAATGATAAAAAAATTCTCTTATTTGGTTCATCGGACGCCCCCAGCCGGAACGGAAATCAACCCTACGTTATGATAATAATCACTATTATTTCTACAATAAATGTAAATATTTATGAGATAATAAATGGGTAATTAACAGTTTAGAAAGAGGGCGTGACAATGAAATTTGTATTTGATTTAGACGGTACGATTTGCTTTAAGGGACAACCATTAAGTGAGGGAGTTACTAATGCTTTAGAAGCTTGCATCGAAAACGGGCATGAAATCATTTTTGCATCAGCTCGTCCGATTCGTGATTTACTACCAGTATTACCTGAAACAATGCGAAAATTTTCAATGGTAGGGGGAAATGGTGCATTTGTTGCACGGAACGGTGAAATTATTGAGGTAACAGCATTTGAAGCAAAAATTGTAGAAGAGATTCAAAACATTATTTCAGCATTTGGATTGCCGTATTTAATAGACGGTGATTGGGATTATGCATATACAGGTAGTGAGACACATCCAATTTATCAAAATTTAGATCCATTAAAACTTGCGAAAAATGTTTCGTTGCAAGAGTTGAAGGATATAGTGAAAGTTGTATTATTCCCTGGAGAGCAACGTAATGAAATAGTAGGCGAACTAAAAAAACTACCAATCTCGTTGTATGAACATACATCTGAAAATATTGTAGATATGAGCCCGAGCGGTATAGATAAATGGAATGGTTTAACGAAGTTAGGTATCGCTGAAGGTGAATTTATCGCATTTGGTAATGATACGAATGATGCGTCCATGTTTGCAAAGGCAAAAGAAAGCGTTTGTGTAGGTGAACATAAAGTACGTGAGCTTGCGTCCTTACAAGTACCAAGTGAGGAAACGGCAATTATTAAGATGTTAAGTGTGTTAAATGAAAAGTACAAGGAAGAGGCTGTAATTGATTAGATTCCCGTGCTACTCGTGCTGGGAATTATTAGAAAATCGAAGAATCCTGTACACATAAATGAATGTCATCGATAGATACCATCTAGGGATAATCAGAGCCCATTCTCATATAGGAAGATGTTAAAAAGGAGAAGACGATATGGCAGATTCTAACACAATTTTGTTCCTATGGCAGCTCTCATTTTTCATTTTTGGAGTCACATTAATAGTAGGTATTTTTAAAAAGTCTTGGGTTTTTATGCTGATAAGTACAATTACATTTTTGCCTATAGCATTTTATTTTTTATTAGGAGCAAAAAATTCTTTTAAATATATTGGACTAACACCAATTATTCTTTTTATATTAACTGTACTATTTTGGTTTTTAAAAAGAAAAGGATAAATATATTTGTTTTATGAGCTGACTTTGCACTCGTAGAATCAATGATTTTCTACGTTTTACCAGGTAGATGCTTTGAAAACAGCTCATACGTTTAACTATAGTCGTTGTGCTTCGAGGCATAATATTGTTAAAATGCATGCAATGTATTAAGTTGATTGGAGTGGAGGCTGGGCGACTCCTTGGGGATCAGCGATATAGAGGAACGAAGGCTAAAAGCATCACGTCCTGTGATAACGCCTTCGTAACCAACATCGTGTTGGCCCGAGACCCTGCAGCGAAGCGGCTCATCGGACGCCCCTAGGAAGCTTTGCTCTGTGCGAAAGCGTAGTGCTAACGTAGCGGCAGCAACAAAGCGCCCAGTCGGAACGGAAATCAACCACACGTTATGATAATTAGCTATTATAGAAACTTTACCAAATTCCTTACTCCACTTTAAAACGCGAAACCTGTGTTTGTAATTCCTCGGCCATGTTTGATAGTGTGGCAGCGGAAGCGGCCACTTCTTCAATAGTCGCAAGCTGTTCCTCGGAAGCAGAAGCTACATTTTGTAGATTGGAAGAAGACGTCTGTGCGATTGTTGCAATTTCATCAAAGGATGCGTAAATTTGCTCAGCGCTTGATGACATTTCCTCTGAAACTGTCGTTGCTTCTTGAATTTGTTTGGATACATGCTCGGTCAGTTCAACGATTTTTGAGAAGCCTTCCTCCGCTACTTTTACAACTTGCATACCTACTTGAACCTCTTGTGTACCGGTATCCATAACAGCTACGGCGTGGTGTGTATTCTGTTGGATTTCTGAAATCAAAGTTGAAATTTGTTCAGCAGATCGTTTGGATTGCTCCGCTAATTTTTTTACTTCATTCGCAACTACTGCAAATCCTCGACCATGATCTCCTGCACGTGCTGCCTCAATTGCAGCATTCAATGCTAGTAAATTTGTTTGCTCTGCAATATCTGTAATGAGGCTAATAATATTTCCGATTTCAACAGAATGGTTTTCTAAATCTTTCACAACGCTAGCAGATTCTAAAACCGCTGAATTGATTGTGTCCATCTGTGTAATAACACGGTGTAGTGATTCATTTCCTTTATTCGCTTCCGTATTTGTCTCTATAGCAAGCTCTGAAACAGCAGCTGTAGTCACAGCCAATTGTTGAATGCCTTTTGTCATAGTTTTCATAGCTACCGAGCTTTCAGTAGCGTTTTTCCCTTGAGCTTCGGAGCCGCTTGATACTTCTTGTATAGAGGAAGTGATTTGTTCTGTCGCTTGAATAGTTTGTTCAGCACTTGCGGTTAGCTCAGCGGCAGAACCACTTACTTGTACAGTGTTATGACGTACATTTGTAATAAGATCCTTTAAGTTTGCCGCCATTTGATTAAAGGCAAGTGCTAAATCGCCTACTTCATCACGATTTTTAATTTGAATTTGCTCAGCTGTCAAATCGCCCCCAGCAATCTTTTTCGCAGTCTTTGCCATTCCCCTGATTGGGCGGGAAATAAGGCTTCCCATGATCATAGCAATTATCAGACTAATGACAACAGCAAAGATACCAAGAATAATCATTTGGAATTTAATATCTTGAATTTCTTTTGATGTAGCAGCGATTTTTTCTTTTATATATTCATCTTGGTAGTTAGCAAGGTTAGCTACACGTTCATCGAATTGTTTAATAATTAGTCGGCCTTGTGTGCTATCAAGCTTTACATATTGTTCTGTTTCTCCATCTGCCTTTAATGAAAACATTCGATCTGCGAACTGTTGGACATCTTGCTCGCTTTTATTGATTGCCTCTAATAATTCAATTGATTTTTGAGAATCGAATGATGCCATTAATTCATCATATTTCTTTTTAAATTCTTCACGGGACGCCGTATTACTTTGAAAATTTTGCTTGTCTCCAAGTAATAGATAGCCTCTCATATTTACAATTTCTTGTTTAGCAATTGCGCGGAGCTCTTGTATACTAATAGATTTTGTTGTTTGTTCTTCAAGTAACACGCGATATGTCTTGTTTACGGAATTAAGCTGTTTAAAATTTAATCCGATAGTGCCAATTAATACTAAAATAACAATAAAAAAACCGAGTGTTAGCTTCTTATAGATAGTAAATCGCATAGTTGTCGTTTCCTTTCTCAGTAATTTAGTAGAAATGTTACAAAAAAATGAAATATGTATATACCATTTATATCAGATTATATTAATTTTACAAAGTATTATGAGAATTTCTACTATATTGAATAGGAAGAGTAAGGACGTAAGTTGTAGATAAAATGATAAAAAAGGTAGAATAAAGTGCCGTTTCACTGCTAGTGAAAGCGGATAGTTATGTGTATATTGCAAACAATTAAGACAATTTGCGCAAATTTGAAACTAAATGAATTGTAGTAACGTAGAAATGGTAAAGGAATAAGCAAGGATGTGGGAAGATGTATAGGCCTGTTTTGAAATTGCCAAAAACAACATATGAAAAGATTTGGGACTATATCGGTGGTGGATTATTTGTACTGTCTATCCTTTATATTTTTGTCATGTGGGGCAAACTACCTGAGGAGATTCCAGGACATTTTAACGGAGCAGGAGAAGTTGATCGCTGGGGTTCCAAAATAGAATTATTTATCCTTCCGTTTATTGGACTATTTCTATGGATTTTTCTAGGGTTCCTTGAAAAGGTTCCGCATACGCATAATTACCCAGCACGCTTAAATGAAAGTAATGTTGAGGCTTTTTATTTAAATAGCCGAAAAGGATTGAATGAAACAAAAAACCTCTGTCTCATTTTATTTGCAGCTATATCATTCCAAATGATACGTATTGCACTTGGGGAGACAGAGAATATTGGTTGGTGGTTCTTGCCGATTGTGCTAATTGTAATAATCCTTCCCATTGTTAAAGCAATAGTTGTGGCTACAAAAATTAAATAACTTATCTCAATTTTAAACGCTCGAGAAAATTTGAGCGTTTTTTTGTACGAATTTTTCATTAAATCAGCTATACTATCAAAACTAAGAGGAAATTGTATGGATCATTAAAAGAGGTGTCAAAACTATGCAAAAGAAATTTAAAGTTAAAGATGGATTGTCCATTGCTATTCATAATCAGCCGCAGGATATGTTACTAGAGGGGATACCCCAATCAAGGAATACACCTCATGATCGAATCATTACCTTTGTATTTACTATTGATGAAATGGTAACGTACTTACAAAATGAAATAAAGTTAAACACTCTCGTGGAACAAGGCTATTTATTTTTTGTGTATCCGAAAAAAGGGAATAAGAAGTATGAACAGTTTATTCATCGCGATGAAATCTTCCCGGCTATTCAAGTAGATGATGAAAAATACATTGTTGGCAGTGATTATAAATTTGCGAGTCTTATGTCTTTAGATGAGACATTTTCAATATTAAGCATAAAAAGAGATGGCAAAAGCCGTGGGAAGAAGAAGACAGCGAGTAGTCAATGCGTAAGCGACTATGAAGGTATGATTCCTCAATTGCGTGATTCACTTGCGGAAAATACGGATGATTTAACATTTTGTGATGGATTAACACCGGGCTATCAAAAAGATTGGGCCCGATATATTTATAGTGCGAAAAAGGAAGAGACGCAGGTAGCTCGCTTGGAGGAGATGCGTGAAATTATTAGACTAGGCTACAAAACAAAGGAATTATACCGAAAAGCAAAGGCAGAAGGTAAAGCATAAATAACAAAGAGACTTTATTGATTCCTTTTAGTGATGCTATATTCATTGTAATTGGCAATCCTATGATTAGCCTAGTATCCATTACACAATAGAGCGATTAAAAACGGAAATCAGATTGGCTCATCATAAAAAAATAGGGATGATACTTAGTATGAAATTTAAGTTGATTGGAGTGTAGACTAGGCGACTCCTTGGGGCTCAGCGATATAGAGGAACGAAGGCTAGAGCATCACGTCCTGTGATAACGCCTTCGTGACCAACATCCTGCTACTGTCACTACGTTAGCACTACGCTTTCGCGCAAAAAACATCTGTTGCCCTAAGCGGCTCAGCGGACGCCCCCAGGAAGCTTTGCTCTGTGCGAAAGCGAAGCGTCAGCGGCAAAGCGCCTAGTCGGAACGGAAATCAATTCTACGTTATGGAAAGAGTCTTTTATAAAGATATACACCTAGCAATAATACTATATTGAAAAGGGGGACAGAGTATGAAAAACACTTATATTGAGCAAGTAGATGAAAAATGGCAGGAGGGTTTTGCCAAACTTGTAGATGTGGTAGAAAGCAATTTACCAGAGGGTTTTGAAGAAAATTTGAATTATGACATGATAAGCTATGTTGTCCCGTTATCTACTTATCCGAAGGGCTACCATTGTACACCGAATACTCCTTTACCCTTTATAAGTCTTGCTGCACAAAAACGTCATATTGCGGTTTATCATATGGGCATTTATGCAGATCAAGCGTTACTCTCGTGGTTCCAAGAGGAATACGCGAAACGAGTTCCAACAAAGCTTAATATGGGGAAAAGCTGTATTCGTTTTACAAACACTAAAAATATTCCGTATGAATTAATTGGAGAGCTCGTTTCGAAAATGACGCCAGCGCAATGGATTACAAAATATGAAGGGGAGTTAAATAAATGAAAAGTGCCACTACGTTTCTAATGTTTCAAGGACAAGCCAATGAAGCTATCCAGCAATATCAACAATGGTTTTCGGAGTTACAAGTAGAAAGCTTAACTTATATGGAAGACTCACAACAGGTTGCAATGGCTGTTCTTCATTTAAAGGGTTTGAAAATAATGGTGAATGATAGTGTGATACAACATAACTTTACATTTACACCGTCAACTTCTATCTTTGTGGAATGTGAGTCTATAGATGAAATCGACAGTCTGGTTGCTCAAATTTTAGAGGGTGGACAGGCATTAATGCCGCTTGATAATTATGGGTTTTCAAAGAAATTTGCCTGGATTCAGGATCGTTTCGGTGTATCTTGGCAACTAACATATAATTAAATTTAGGAATAAATGAATATGCCTCATCGTCAAAGTTAGGGATGACTTTTTTAAAAACGTATACTATGTGTATAAGTTGATCTTCGTTAGAACTGGGCGACTCCTTGGGGACCAGCAATCGAGGAACGAAGGCTAAAAGCATCACATCCTGTGATAACGCCTTCGTGACCAACATCGTGCTGCCCGGGTCCCTGCAACAAAGCGGATGTTTTCTGTGCGAAAGCGAAGCGTCAGCAACAAAGGGGATGTTTTCTGTGCGAAAGCGAAGCGTCAGCAACAAAGCGCCCAGCCGGAACGGAAATCAACCTCACGCTATGGTGATGAAGCCATAGACATGAATAAATGGATGGAAAAAGCTCTTATGCCATTAGAGGATGATACAAAAATCCAATGCGTAGGGCACGATCATATTAAAAGGAGAATAGAATATGGCCGTAACTTTAGTGAGACACGCTATAAAATATGCTGAAGCAATGCATGCACTGTCTTCTATGCCACAGGTTCGAGATGCGCTAGGGTTACCTGCTGGAAAAGTGGAAGATACGATTAATTTTATTAAACGTGAGTGTGTGGACGAAGAAGCAGGAAAGACTGTTCCTCGTGTTGTCTTAGATGAGGAAGGACAACTGATTGGTGTAACGGCGTTAATGTTTATTGATCACAATAAAAAGAGCTGTCATATTGGCTCATGGCTAGGCTATGAATTTTGGGGTAAAGGCTATAATCTTCAATCTAAAATTGCCATTTTAGATATTGCATTTTTTGAGTTAGGGTTAAAGTATGTTTTTGCAGGAGCTAGAAAGGTCAATATTCGCTCACAAAAGGCACAGGAAAAGTTGCCTTTTATTCGACTCGGAGTTGAAAATGATTTTCCGAAGGAGCATTCATGGCTAGAGATCAAAGAAAAGCAACCTTGTGTTTTAAATGTGTTTGAGCGCGAAGATTTTGTCCAATATCGTACATCTTTAAAGAAAGTGGAAGGTGTGAGGGAAGACTATTTACCACAATTGTTATTGGCCGATGAAAGTGAAGAAGCTGTTCGGAAATATTTAAATGACGGTGAATTATATGAGATTAAATGTGGCGAGCAGTTAGCGGGTGTAGCGTTACTTCTAGAACAGTCTGATAAGACAGTAGAATTAAAAAATATTGCGATCGTACCGAAGTATCAAGGTAAAGGGCTTGGAAAAGAAGCGCTTCGTCAAATAACTACAATTTGTCAAACACAAGGATATCAAACGATAATAGTTGGAACTGCGAATTCTAGTATTGATAATATTGCGTTCTATCAAAAAGCAGGTTTTCGAATGGAAGCAATTGAAAAAGATTTTTTCAGTAATTATCCAGAGCCAATCTTTGAAAATGGAATTCGTGCGCTAGATATGATTTTCTTTTCAAAGGCATTGTAAAACAATATAGACATAAGAAATACCCGTCCAACTTGAGTTGTGCGGGTATTTTTATTCGCCAAGCAACAGTGCCATCAACTTTTCTTTCGAATGTAAAAAATCATCAAGCGTATAGCGATCTAAGACTGATAAATAAGCTTGTAATGCTTCATATAATACGCCTTTTAGCTGACATTCTGGTGCAATTTTGCATAGATTATTTTCTTTGTCAAAGCATTCGACAAGATGAAAATCCTCTTCTGTATGACGCACGATTTCACCAATTGTAATGGTTTTTGGATCAATCGCTAGGCGAATTCCTCCGCCCCGTCCTCGAATTGTCTCAATATAGCCCAATAATCCAAGTTGATGTGTCACCTTCATTAAATGGTTTTTCGATATATTGTAAGCATCAGAAATTTCTTGGATAGTTGATAATTGGCCTTCATCCTTTGCACCCAAATAAATGAGTGTTCGAAGAGAATAATCGGTGTATAAAGTTAAGCGCATAAGAACACCCTACTTTCTATAGTTCAAAATAATTATAGCATTTTTACATTGAAGTATAATAAATTCAATACTTTTTTAAAGATGTATTTAAAATACATTAATTATGTCCGTTTTGTTAAAGATGTATTTTACATATTGCTTTAAGGAATTGATAGCGTTATATTGTAATCACGAAAGGGTGGTATGCGATATGTTAAAACAAGAAACAGTACAAATTATTAAAGCGACAGTTCCTGTATTAGAAGTTCATGGAGTGGAGATTACTAAAACGTTTTACAAAAATATGTTTCAAGCTCATCCAGAATTATTAAATATTTTCAACCATACAAACCAAGAAAAAGGTCGCCAGCAAACAGCATTAGCAAACACAGTTTATGCTGCTGCGGTTCATATTGAAAATTTAGAAGCTATTTTACCAGCGGTGATGTTAATTGCTCATAAACACCGTAGTCTAGGTATTTTACCTGAGCACTATCCAATTGTTGGAGAAAACTTACTAAAAGCGATTAAAGAAGTGCTTGGTGATGCAGCAACAGATGATATTATTAATGCTTGGGCTGAAGCATATGGCGTCATTGCAGATATCTTCATTCAAGTAGAAGAAGAGCTATATCAAAAAGCTGAGCGTAATGGCGGTTGGCGCTTATTTAAACAACTGAAAGTGGCGAAAAAAGTAGTAGAAAGTGATCTTGTTACATCTATCTACTTTGAAAATGAAGACGGTACGCCGCTACCAGCTTATGAGCCAGGTCAATATATCAGTATCCGTGTGAAAGTACCAGGCGAACAATATTTAATGAACCGTCAGTATACGCTTTCGCAAGCAGACGCAGAAGACGGCTACCGTATTTCAGTGAAACGTGAAAGTGATCATACGCCAAATGGTAAAGTATCTAACTTTATTCATGACGTATTAGAAGTGGGAGATTTAGTGGATGTAAGTGTTCCAGCGGGGCTATTTGTCTTAGAAGAAACTTCTACTCCTATTACATTTATAAGTGGTGGTATCGGTGTAACACCATTGAATAGTATGCTGCAATCACTAACAGACGATGCTACAAACGAAGTGAGCTTTATCCAGTGTGCACGCAATGAAAAAGTTGTAGCATTTAGCGATGACATCAAAAAGAAAGTAAATGTGCTACCAAATGCGTCATATACAGCGTTATATTCGGATGAAAATAAGAAAATCTCAAAAGAATTGTTAGCCGAAAAAGTAGCCGATAATGCAGATGTTTACGTATGTGGACCTGTTGGCTTTATGGAAGCAATCATTGAAAATTTACATGAGATTGGCGTGAAAGACGAAAAAATTCATTATGAATTCTTTGGTCCAGCAATGCAGTTAGCCAAATAAATAATGATCTGACCCCTTGTAATAAGAAGCAGTTTTCTGCACTTGTAGCAAGGGGTTTTTGTGTGCGCAAATATGAAAAAAGTCATTGTATTTAAAATAGTAAAAAAAGTCATTGAATTCATAGTAAAACAAGTGGTAATATACCCTATAAGAATACTAAGGTATCGGAAGGGGAATGACGATGGTTCAAATGGTTATTACAGGACTTATTTGCGGAGCTTTACTTGGATTTGTTATGCAACGTGGTCGGTTTTGCTTAACTGGCGGATTCCGCGATATGTATTTAACAAAAGATAACCGTATGTTTTACGCATTACTTATTGCAATAGCAATACAAAGTGTGGGTGTATATACCTTAATTAGTTTAAAGGTATTTGAATTCAGTGCTGGTTCGCTACCAATCGTAGCTGTTATTGTTGGTTCGTTTATTTTTGGAATTGGCATTATTTTCGCAGGTGGTTGTGCAACAGGTACTTGGTATCGTGCAGGGGAAGGTTTACTTGGCAGTTGGATTGCATTAGCTGGTTATATGCTTGTAGCAGCAATGATGAAATCAGGTGTATTGTTGCCGATGGATACGGCTATTAAAGAAACGAAAATTGAAAGTAATTCTATTGCCGAGACACTTGGCGTAAATAACTGGTTGATTATTACGATTTTTGTAGTAGTCGTTACATTTATCATTTACCGTGAGTTAAAGAAGCCACGAGTGAAAATTCCGGGGTTAAAGCCGAAAAAAACGGGATTAGCACATATACTATTTGAAAAACGTTGGCATCCATTTATAACTGCAACAATTATTGGAGTGATTGCAACTTTAGCGTGGCCATTAAGTGTTGCTACTGGACGAATAGGTGGGTTAGGCGTTACAACACCTTCTGCTAATATTTTGCAGTTTTTGGTGACTGGACAAATTAGCTTCATCAACTGGGGTGTTTTCTTAGTGCTAGGTATTTTCTTAGGATCATTATTAGCAGCAAAAATGAGTGGCGAATTTAGATTCCGTATTCCAGATACAAAAACGGCGATTAACAGCTTATGTGGTGGACTTATGATGGGGTTCGGCGCAGGTTTAGCAGGAGGTTGCTCAATTGGTAATGGATTGGTGATGACGGCGATGATGACTTGGCAAGGATGGATTTCATTAGGGTTTATGATTTTAGGTACATGGACTGCATCTTACTTTGTGTTCGTTCGACCAAGTAAAAAAGCTAAGCAAGCTACAGAAATAATACCAGCATAAAAAAAGGAGTGCTTTCATATGAAAAAAATATTAGAAGTTATGGGAATGGTTTGTCCATTTCCTTTAGTAGAGGCAAAAGAAGCGATCAAAGGCTTAAATTCAGGCGATGAATTAGAAGTGCAATTTGATTGTACACAAGGTACAGAATCCATTCCTCGTTGGGCAGCTGAAGAAGGGCACGAGGTAACGGAGTATGAGCAAGTTGGCGATGCGGCTTGGACAATTACGATTAAAAAGAAATAATTTAAAGTTCATATAAGCGAGAAATTCGATGATAGCATCGTCGGATTTCTCGCTTTTTTTATGAAAAATTAAAGGGAGATGTAGATAACTACCTGAGATTAATGGGGTAAAACGTTGATACAGAAGGGGTATAACATGGAAATGATGTTTAAGAAAAAATTAGAGCTTTCATGTTGACAATATACCTAATGGGGTATATTATAAATCTCGTAAGCAAGTTCAATCAATCGTTTTGAAAGGAGGCGTGAACAGTATGGCTTACGATGCAAAAACAGCTAATCGAGTAAAGCGAATAGAAGGTCAATTGCGTGGTGTTTTACGCATGATGGAAGAAGAAAAAAACTGTAAAGATGTGATTACACAGCTATCTGCCGTGCGTTCTGCGGTTGATCGAACTATCGGAGTAATCGTTAGTGAAAATTTATTGGAGTGTGTAACGACTGCTGAGGGGGATGCGGGAAAAATGAATAACGCCATCCAAGAAGCAATGGATTTAGTCGTTAAAAGTAGATAGATTTTATATACCCTTAATAGTATCAAGTTGGAGGCGATATTACTTGGAAACATGGATTATACTTGCTGTTGTTATAGCATTTTTCGTTTGGCGAATGAAGCCAACGAAAGGTGTGCAGTCAATTTCAGCGGCACAATTGAAAAATATTCTAAATGATAAGGATAAAGTTTTTGTTGATGTGCGTACACCTGCCGAATATAAGGGGCGAAATATTCCGCAGTTCAAAAATATTCCGCTCGGTTCTAGCTTTGACAAGTTACCGAAGGATAAAGAGATCGTTGTCATTTGCCAAAGCGGTATGCGTAGTAGTCGGGCATGTAAACAGCTGCAGAAACAAGGATTTGAGCGTGTGACAAATGTCCGTGGAGGCATGAGTGCGTATTAGGAGGAGAATAGTATGAAGGAAATTTCAGTAATGGAAGTACAACAAGCTTTAGAGCAAGGGCAGGCAATAAATTTAATCGACGTACGTGAAGTAGATGAAGTGGAGTCAGGACACATTCCTGGCATTATTCATATCCCACTTGGCTTACTTGAATTTCGTATGCATGAGCTAAATAAAAATGAACCATATGTTATGGTCTGTCGATCAGGTGGTCGTAGTGGTAATGCTGCTCAGTTTTTAGAAAGCCAAGGCTTCGATGTATCTAATATGGTTGGTGGCATGCTTGCTTGGAATGGCGAAGTAAAATAAGAGGACGCACCTGCTATATTTTTTTAACAAAAATAATACCTATACAGGTATGAGGGAGGAAGTTATGAGTATTAAGGCAGATTTTCAGCTGGATGCCAAGGGACTTTCTTGTCCTATGCCAATCGTTAAAACGAAAAAGGCGATGGCTGATTTAGTAGATGGTCAAATTTTAGAAGTATCAGCAACAGATAAGGGTTCGAAGGCGGATATTGCTGCGTGGGCTGAATCTGTAGGTCATCAATATGTTGGGACAGTGGAAGAAGAAAGTGTGCTTAAACATTATATTCGTAAATGCTCAAACGACAAGATGGATGAGCAAACTTTTGAACATACAATTGAGTTAAAAGAGGCAATGGCAAGAGGAGGACTTATTCTCGATGTTCGTGAGGAGGCAGAGTTTGCTTTTGGTCATATCGAGGGAGCAAAGTCAATTCCGATGGGTGAGCTAGAGGGACGCCTTTCTGAACTTGATAAAGAGCAAGAAATTTATGTCGTTTGTCGAACTGGGAAGCGCAGTGATTTAGCTGCTCAAAAGATGGCGGCACATGGTTTTACAAAAGTATTTAACGTTCTACCAGGGATGACTTCCTGGACGGGACATTTAACAAAACATATTTAGGAGGAATTTATTATGTCAAATAAAGTAGCGATAATTGCAAGTAACGGTGGTCTTTTCGATGCGTATAAGGTGTTCAATATTGCAACTGCAGCGGCAGCTACGGAGAAAGAAGTAGCGATCTTCTTTACATTCGAAGGATTAAATTTAATTCATAAACAAGGGATGCATGCATTACCTATGCCTGCGGGAGCAGAGCATTTTGCAGAAGGGTTTGCTAAAGCTAATGTACCAGCAATTCCGCAATTAGTGGAGATGGCGCAGGAATTAGGAGTTAAGTTGATCGCGTGTCAAATGACTATGGATGTAATGGGTTTAACGACAGATGATTTTATTGAAGGTATTGAAGTTGGGGGAGCTGTGACGTTCTTAGAGTTTGCAAAAGATGCAGCACCGTCATTAACGTTCTAATAAATATAAATAGTTCACTATATAGGCGGAGAGGACAATCCTTTCCGCTAAAAAAACCAATAAAATAATACCTTAGGGGGTAATAGGAGTGTCGGTTTTAAAATGGAGTGCAGCAGAAGTAGCGAAAAAAGTAATTAATAATGAAGAATTATTTATTTTAGATGTTCGAAATGCGGATGCATTCGAAGATTGGAAAATTGATGGCCGTAAATTTGAATACCTTAATATTCCGTATTTTGAGCTACTAGATGGCGTTGAGGTTATTTTACCGGAGATTCCAGCTAATAAAGATGTGTTAGTCGTTTGTGCGAAAGAAGGGTCATCGCTGATGATAGCTGAGATGTTATCAGATGCAGGTCGTACGGTTGCATATTTAGCTGGTGGAATGAAAACGTGGAGTGAATATTTAGAACCGATTAAAGTTGGTGATTTAACGGGTGGTGGTGAGCTTTATCAATTTGTACGTTTAGGGAAGGGCTGCCTTTCTTATATGGTCATCTCTGAAGGTGAAGCGGCGATTATCGACGCAGTTCGTTTTACTGAAGTATTCACAAGCTTTGCAGAAGAGAAAAACGTAAACATTAAATATGTGTTCGATACACATTTGCATGCTGATCATATTTCTGGTGGACGTCATATAGCTGTAACTACTGGTGCTACGTATTATTTACCACCGAAAGATGCAGAAGAAGTTGTATTTGACTATACACCGTTACTTGATGGCACAGCTGTCCAAGTGGGCGCCTCTCGAATTGACGTAGGAGCGATTTATTCACCTGGTCATACAATTGGTTCAACGTCATTTGTTGTGGATAACAAATATTTATTAACTGGTGATATTTTATTCATTGATTCAATTGGACGCCCTGATTTAGCGGGTCTTGCAGAAGATTGGGTTGGTGATTTGCGTGAAACACTTTACAAGCGATACAGAGAATTATCGGATGATCTAATTGTTTTACCAGCTCATTTTATGATGATTGATGAACTAAATGAAGACGGAACTGTAGCAAAACATCTTGGACAATTATTTGCTGAAAATCACGGCTTAAATATTAAAGATGAAGCGGAATTCCGAAGTGTCGTAACAGAACATCTACCTCCACAGCCAAATGCATATCAAGAAATTCGTCAAGTAAATATGGGGAAGATTACGCCAACACAGGATGAACAGACAGAGATGGAAATTGGTCCAAATCGTTGCGCAGTTCGATAGTCTGTTTAACTTCTTTCAGCGGAAATCCCTCACATCTATAGATGGTGAGATGAATACGGATTTAAGTTACTTTTCAGTGGGTGTCCAAACATCTGCACCTGTCGCTAGGCTTTTGGTACAAAAGACATCCGCTGAAATAGAGGAACTCAGGCTAAGAACTTCACATCTTGTGAAAACGCCTGAGTGACCGACATCGTGTCGGCCCTTACGCAGGCCTAAGCACAAAGTCGAAACCGGACGCAATTATGCCGGTGTATAATTGATGAGATGGTTAAATGTAATGAGTACGCATGCGTGGTTATAGCATGGAAATACCGTGAAGCGAAGGTGCTCATCCTTCGTAAAGTCGTGAAAAAACAAAAAGAACCGGCAAAATCGCTTACAAGCTTTGCTGATTCAAAGGAGAAAAATATGAAATCAAATTTACAACTAGATGCAAAGGGTTTATCTTGCCCAATGCCTATAGTGAAAACAAAGAAAGCTATGGATACATTGACTTCGGGTGAAATTTTAGAAGTTCAAGTAACAGATAAGGGGGCTCTTGCGGATATTCCTGCTTGGGCCAAAGCTGGCGGTCATACAATTTTAGACAAATCTGAAGATGCTGGTGTCATTACATTCTTTATTCAAAAAGCTTAAAACTGGTGAGGGTTGTCTCTTCTATTGGAAGTTTAGAACAACCCTCCTTTCAATTGATATAACAATGCCATTAAGGCGCCAGTGACCAGAAAGAAGGAAAAAAGATGGATTTAGCATGGATTATTACAATATTTTTGATTGGCTTTGTAGGTTCATATGTATCGGGAATGCTCGGAATTGGCGGATCGATTATAAAATATCCAATGTTATTATATATCCCGCCTTTACTTGGTTTTGCAGCATTTTCAGCACATGAGGTATCAGGGATTAGTGCGGTTCAAGTGTTTTTTGCCTCTATTGCTGGGGTATGGGCATATCGTAAAGGTGGTTATTTAAATAAATCACTAATTATTTATATGGGTGGTGCCATATTAACAGGAAGTTTCGTTGGTAGTTATGGCTCCCAATTTTTATCTGAAGCAGGGGTTAACGTCGTTTATGGTGTATTGGCGTTGATTGCTGCAGTGATGATGTTTATTCCTAAGAAACAAATTGACGATAAGCCGTTGGATGAGGTAACGTTCAATAAACCGATAGCGGCCATATTAGCATTCGTTGTTGGTATTGGTTCGGGAATTGTTGGGGCAGCTGGTGGCTTCTTGTTAGTACCTATAATGCTAGTAGTGCTAGGTATACCAACACGTATGACAATCGCTACAAGCCTTGCTATTACTTTTATATCCTCAATAGGCGGGACGATTGGGAAGTTGATGACGGGACAAGTTGATTATTATCCTGCATTCATTATGATTGTAGCTAGTTTAATAGCGGCTCCATTAGGTGCAAAAGCAGGGAAAAAATTAAACACAAAAGTTTTACAATCTATTTTAGCGGTTCTTATTTTAGCAACTGCCATTAAAATTTGGATAGATATATTGTAGGAGGCTGTAGAAAATGAAAATTGAGATTTTCTCGGATTTCACATGTCCGTTCTGCTATATTGGCAAAAGAGAATTGGAACGCGCCATTGACTCGGCAGGTTATTTAGGGCAGGTAGAAATTGAATATAAAGCATATCAAATTGGACCAGATACACCTAAGAAAGATGCACCAACTTTATATGAGGGTATGGCTGAAAAATTTGACTCCTCGATAGAAGAAGTGAAGGATATTACTAAGGGTATAGCAAAGCGGGCCGAAGAGGTTGGATTGCATTACAATTTTGAAGATATGAAAACAGCGCATACTGAAAAAGCTCATCGATTAGCAAAATGGACACGACAATTTGGTAAAGAGTCGGTCTACACGGAAGAGCTTATGAATGGTTATTTTGCGGAGGGAAAAGACTTAAACGATGATATGTTCTTGTTAAAAGTCATAGAAAATATAAACTTAGATGTTGAAATAGCAAAGGGTATTCTGGCATCAACTGACTTCGGTGAAGCTTTAGACAGAGATCGTTATGATGCTCAACAGCTAGGTGTACAAAGTGTTCCGTTCTTTGTTTTTGAAAATCGTTACGGTATTAAAGGTGCAGAGCCGAATGAAGTTTTCGTACGAACATTGCATCAGGCGGCGAAGATAGCAGGTGTTCAGCCGGTGCTAAAGATGGTAGGTGATGGTGAAGCTATTTGTGCTGATGGTGAATGTAAATTATAGTAGAACGCTAAAATGTCGGGTACAATGCTGTGCTCGGCATTTTTATATTCATTCGGAAATGTTGAACTGCACGAACGTGAAGCGTCAGCTACAAATTCAGGAAATAGTACATACTGCAAGAGGTATTAAGTCTCGTTTAATGTGTTGTAGAACAACGAATTTCATAATTTTATCCTCTAAATGATTCTATTTGCGTGAAGTGTGAGAAAAGTCACATCGAAAAAGATGCTATTTTGCTAAAATATAGGTGATTATACAAAGGGGGGTATTATAGATGAAACCTATAGTAGCAGGAGTAGCGGGGGCAGTGCTGTTAGCGGGCACGCTTTTTGTAGGAGCGGCCATTAGCGACAAAATTTTAGGGGATGCAGAAAGCAAAGAAGCCGCTGTACAAACGAAAGTACCAACAACAGCAGCTGCTCAGTCAGTTGTCTATGCGCCACCAAGTATTGAAGAAGTACCGGATGGACCTATGAAGGAAGCAATATTATATGGTTATGAGCTTGTCAATAATACACATGTTGCTGCAGAAGAATATGTTGGGAATCAATTGTCTTGCACAAGCTGTCATGCGGGGGCAGGTTACGATGAGCAAGTTTCGTCACTAGTAGGTGTTATGGCGGATTATCCCCAATATATCGCGCGCTCTGGTGATATTGTAACGATTGAGGAGCGTATTAATGGTTGCATGGTTCGCAGTATGAACGGTAAGAAATTTGACATGAATAGCAAAGAGTTAGAAGCGATGGTCTCGTACTTCTCTTATATTTCAGAAGGTGTACCTATCGGGGCGGAGCGTGAATGGGTAGGTACAAGTAATATGAAGGACATTCCTATACCGGATGTTAAGAATGGTGAGGAAGTGTATGCTCAGTCTTGTATCGCGTGTCACGCGGCAGATGGCTCAGGTAATGGTGCTAATACAGGTCCGGCATTATGGGGTGAAAAATCATTCAATGACGGAGCGGGTATGGCAAGAATGTCAAAAATGGCTGGTTACATCCAAAATAATATGCCAGTCGGTGCAGCTGGTACTTTGACAGATCAAGATGCCGCTGATTTAGCAGCCTTTATTTTATCGCAGGATCGACCTGAATGGGGAAATCATAATAAAGATTGGCCAAAAGGCGGACGTCCAAATGATATTATGAATAAAGAAAAACGGGAACAAGTTAAAAATGGCACAATAAATTGGGAGAAAGTACTTTCTACTAATTAAATGAAAGGGGATGCTGCTAACTAGCGGCATCCCTTTCGTGTTATTTAAAATTGTAGGCCGTGACAATTTTATCTCTGTTAGTTGTTGCATCAGTGAAATATTCATACAAGCAAATACCGAGGAAGGATCCAGCGACATTAAAGACATTAGAGAAACCATTGTTCTGGAGGGTCATTACAGCATTGTAACTTCGCTGGCCAGATCGGCAATGTACGTAAACGGGTCTATCTTGTGGAATCTCATCCAAACGTTCGCGGAGCTCACTTAACGGAATATTATGCGCATGAATGAGATGACCTGCCTCGAATTCATTTCTTTCGCGGACATCTAAGAAATAGGCATTATTTTCAACGAGATCTCTAACTTCGTCAACTTTTACTTGTTTATAATGACCATATAACTGGTTTTGAGCAACGAGTGCAGCTAAATTAACAACGTCGCGTGCGGTGCTAAACATTGGAGAATATGATAGCTCTAGCTCTTTTAAGTCTTCTAATGTGCCTTTCATTGTTATCATAGTTGCAATAATGTCGATGCGTTTGTCAGCGTTGCCTTTTCCAATCGCTTGCGCACCGAGAATCTTCCCAGTCGGCACTTCGTAAACAAGTTTAAAATGAAGTGGGTTACTATTTGGCATTAAACCAACTTTGTCTGGTGCGATCAAGTACACGCTTTTGGCTTGGAAGCCATGTGCGAGCGCTGTTTTTTCGTTTAAGCCCGTTGTGGCACACGTGTAATCGAAAATTTGCACGCTTGCAGAGCCGATAACTCCTTTGTTTTGTTGAGGTATATTGTACATATGGTTAGCTGCTGCTCGTGCTTGTCGTTGCGCTGGGCCTGCTAGTGCCAGGCGAGTTTGTTTACGAGTTAGCTGATGGAATAATTCTATAGCATCGCCCACAGCGTATATAGAAGGATCGGATGTTGCGTAATTAGCATCAACTTGAATGCCGCCAAGTTCACCTATTGCCAGTCCGGCTTCTTTCGCTAAAGAGATTTCGGGACGAACGCCGATAGCTAATACAACAGCCTGTGCTTTCAATTGTTTACCGGAATTCAATTCTACATAATCTGCCGTAACTTTAGCTAGGCCGTCATTGACGATGACATTAATGCCTTTATCCATCATTTCTTTGTGTAATATTTGTGCCATATCATAGTCAAATGGCGTCATAATTTGTTGACTAAACTCAACGAGTGAGACATTAAAACCGGCAAGTCGTAAATTTTCTGCAACCTCCACGCCTATAAATCCGCCACCGATAACAGCGATATCCTGTATGTTATCGCTTTGGATATAACTGTTTAAACGGTTAATATCCACGACGTTACGAACAGTAAAAACGTGTGAAGAATGAACGCCGTCTAAGTTTGGAACAATTGGACTCGCGCCAGGAGATAACACTAATGTATCGTAGCTTTCTTCATACTCAGTGTCAGTAGTTAAATCCTTTACAGTAATGCTTTTATCTTTTCGGTTAATATGTAAAACTTCTTGATTAACACGTGCTTCAATCTTGTATTTTGTTTGAAAGGCTTGAGGTGTCATTAAGATTAATTTGTCGCTGTTATCAACGATTCCACTAAGATGAAATGGTAAAGAGCAATTTGAAAATGAAACGTTCGCTCCTTTTTCAAACATTATAATCTCAGCCTGTTCATCGAGGCGACGAATACGTGCAGCGGTCGAGGCACCGCCTGCGACACCACCGATAACTAAAAATTTTTTACTCATGAGTAAGCACATCCTTTTCTTGTAATATACATAACGGGGTATGTTGTGGATAAATCAAGACTTTTCTTGTGTCGATAATGAATAAAACTGTGGATAAATATTGCTTTAAGTGAATTATATACCCCTTTGGGTATTTTATCAACAAAAATTACTGAGTAAAAATCATTGTACGTGGATAAATACTAAAGAAGTAAACAAATAGACAAAATTTTGGGGATAAACTTAGTAAAAGAAATTAAGTAACCGGATATGCTTATCACTAAAAGTTGGGGATATCAGTAAAATATGACGGTTTTAACTGATTGTAGCGAAGGGCTATTCGACTCTCGCGGGAAGCCTTGCTCTGCGCGAAAGCGAAGCGTCAGCGACAAAGCGAGTAGCACGTAGCGGAAATCAGAGCCTTCTAAGGGAGGGAAGTGACCCCTGCGTAAGGATGATGAGCCTTACATTTGTTATACTAGCGGTATTAGGAAGTGGTATCGGAGGTGACGCTGTTGATTTTTTTGAAATTTTTAATCCAAATCATTGTTGTATCAGGACTTATTTATTTTGTCAGTGGCCGATTAATTGGTTCAAATATTAATTTTATACGTAGGGTTCTTTCTGTAGTCATTAGTGTGACGCTAACGTCCTTCGTTTATTGGTATACGTATTTACGTCATACAGATTTTTTATACGAACCGATGATGCAAACAGTGACAGAGGTCAGCACACTTATTTGGATTGGTAGCATGCTACTAATTTCGATGTTGCTCTATCTCGTTTTTGAGCTTTTCGATCCAAGCGGTATGAGGGCTACAGATCATCGTAATGGGCAAAAAAATTTATTCATGCGCCTTCGAAGCTACTGGCGACAACAAAAGCGCTTGCGTCATGTATTGAAAATAGCGGTGACAAATGGCGTTGTTCAAACGATTAAATACGCAAGACAACGTGAAAATGAAAAAGAGCTTGCCATTGCTTTAAGAGTAACTTTGGAACAATGTGGTGGGATATTTATTAAATTTGGTCAAGTACTTTCCACTCGTAAGGAACTATTTTCTCCTATCTTTATTGCCGAGTTAGAGAGGCTACAAGATAGTGTGAAGCCTTTACCACCAGAACAGGTAACACAAATTTTAGAAGATTCACTTCCGAAGCCTATGAATGAAATATTTTCAAACTTTCAAATGGAGCCTATTGCGGCAGCATCCATTGGACAAGTACATAAGGCGCGATTGAAAAATTTTGATGAAGTCGTGGTAAAGCTACTGCGTCCAGAAGTGAAGGGGATTATGCGAGACGATCTCGACATTTTGGAGGAATTCGCTAATTGGCTTTCGAACAAGTCTACATGGGCTGAGTCACTTGGTTTTCGAGAACTTGCAAAAGGATTTGCAGATGGATTACGCGAGGAAATCCATTTAGATATTGAGGTTCGAAATACATTGCAGGTGACAAAGGCACTTGCCAAAAGCGATTATAAGGTGCGGATCCCTAAAATCTATACAGAATATTGTAATGAAAATATTATTGTCATGGAATATGTACGAGGAAAAAGTGTTGCAAATGCTATAGCTGAATTTAACCAATTTGAAAGTGATCGTAAGCAGTTTGCACGGACTGTTTTATATTCCTTCTTTGAGCAGATGCTTCTTTCTGGTATTTTCCATGCAGATCCACATCCGGGGAATATTCATATTGATGAGACGGATGGCACACCGATACTGCTTGATTTTGGAGCGGTTGGCCGTTTGGGAGCTACACAGCAAGAGGGTTTAAAGCTATTTTTAATGGGAATTCAGCTAAATGATGCAAGTGTTTTATATGATGGCTTAACACTATTGGTTGAAAATTCGGGCCATGCAGACCGTGCAAAGATGGAACAAGCCATAGATCAAATTCTCTTGAAAATCTCTTACGTGGATCGGATTCCAACAGAGGAATTGATACATGCGTTATTTACAGTTGTTCGTGATTTTGGTCTTGCTTTCTATCCTGCAGTAGGTTTAGCACTGCGTTCCTTAGTAACACTGGATGGCACACTACGGGTAATTGACCCAAGCTTTGATATTTTTACGGAAGCGAAAGATTTTTCATCCGCATATATGCGGGCATCCTTCCTGAAGCCATTTAAAGAACCGATGGCAACAAAGGAACGTTTACAAGAAGAATTATCCATGCTTATTCCGACATTGCGCAAAATGCCAAGACGAGTCGACCAGCTTATTCAACGTGTAGAAAGTGGGAAAATTATCTTACATCACGATGTTTTTTCAGATGAGGATAATGCTCGTTTTATTACCAATCTGTTTTCCCGTTTCGTCTTACTTCTCGTTGGTATTACCTTTGGCATTATTTCTGTAGCACTCTTAGCCATTTCACAATTTATTCATGACACGTATGCGATCTATTTAAATACAGCAGCATACTTAGGGTTATTTCTATGTGCCATTCTGTTAGTACGGCTTTCTATCCAAGCGCTTCGTGCCATGAAGCAATAGAAGCGCCAACTTGGAGAGAAATCAATCTTTGTTTATGGTTACACATTATTTGTAGGTAGGGGAAAATGTTCCCTTACCTTTTTTTATGTTAAAAATGTTTTCTAGAAATATTACAAAAACATTACAAAACAGAGAGTAGGACTAAGGGTAAAGTAGTCAAAAACGTTGATATGTAGAATAAAACGTAATTTTGTAGAATTTATCGGGATTTACGTAAATATTACAAGAATGTTGCGAGTTTTACTAAACCATTAAAAAGGCGCGAAATAGTATAAAAGTTATGCTAATAGTGCTAAACTTTAAAAGGCTAATAAAATATAAGAAAAAATAAAAGAAATCGTTCCAATGAGTACATTAAAATTCTACGAACGAAATTGACTAGTGAAGGGAAAGAATAACGTGGGTAAGCGCAATAAATGGCGTAAGTCGATGGTGCTAGCATTAGCATTAGCGGGCGGCTTATTATTTAATACAGTTCAACCAACTCAAGTGCACGCAGAAGAAACATCTCAACAAATGATTGATAAGAAAGCTAAAATAGATACAGAGGTTAAAAAGCTACACGAAGAGCTAAAAAACCTACAAAAAGAGATCGATGAAAAAGTAAAAGTATTTAACAAAGTACAGGCGGACATTAAAGAAGTTGATGCAAATATTGTAGACACTAAAAAACGTATTGAGCAACGTTCAGCGATTTTAAGTGACCGTATGGCTGCATATCAAGCTCAAGATAATACTGTAGGTATTTATTTAAACGCTGTTCTTGAATCAAAAAGTTTTGCAGATTTAATGGACCGTGTCGTAGCGGTAAAAACATTAATGGATGCTGACCAAGAATTAGTAGATCAACAAGAAGCAGATAAGGCTAGCTTAGAGAAACAAAAAACAACATTAGATGAAAAACAAAAAGAGCTTCAAAAGCAATTCCAAGAGCTTCAACAGAAGGAAAGCGAAATGGAAGTGAAAAAAGCTGAAAATGAAGCAAAATCTCTTGCATTAAAAGCACAAATTGCAACGAAACAAGAAGAAGAGCGTTTAGAAGCAGAACGTAAAGCAGCAGAGGAAGAGGCAGCTCGTTTACGTGCACTTCAAGCAGCTACTCCAGTTGTACAAGCAACAAACACTAGCACTAGCACTAGCACTAACGATAATAGCAATAGCAATAGCAATGCTAATAATAGTGGCAAAGCTAACAATGAAAAATCTTCACAAAATGTGGTTGTTGGTTCAGGAGCAGGCACTGCATCTTCAGGTGATGCTATTTCAGTTGCGAAACAATTCCTAGGTCGTAGCTATGTTTGGGGCGGTAGTAACCCATCGACAGGATTTGACTGTTCAGGTCTTGTACAATGGTCTTACAAACAAGCAGGCGTATCTTTACCACGTACAGCATCACAACAATATTTAGCAACACAACGTATTTCAGCAAGTGAAGCACGTGTAGGTGACCTAGTATTCTTCAGCTATGGTTCGGGTATAGCGCATGTAGGTATTTACTTAGGGAACAACACAATGATTGATGCTCAAAATAAAGGTGTTGTCATTGAATCACTTGATTGGTGGAATCAATATTTAGTAGGCTTCGGTCGTATTTAATAA
This sequence comes from Lysinibacillus zambalensis, assembly GCF_040183165.1. Taxonomy (NCBI): domain Bacteria; kingdom Bacillati; phylum Bacillota; class Bacilli; order Caryophanales; family Bacillaceae; genus Lysinibacillus; species Lysinibacillus zambalensis. The sequence goes on along the minus strand of NZ_JBEGDG010000005.1, from coordinate 48,286 downwards.
GCCGTACTATTATATAGACGATTTAAATAGCGAAAAGGTTATCTTTGTAAAAGAAATTACAAAGATAACCTTTTTTTATTATTTGGCGGTACTGGAAATTATCAACTGTTTAAACTATAGTTAAGATTCTACGATTAAACCTATTAGGCAAACATATAATGTTATTCATTAATTTAGGCTCGACTACTCGGTCAATAATGAGTAAAATAACTTTTGTAATGAATAAATTTACATAGGTAGATATTTTTACAACTATAGCCCCAGTTATAAAAATGATAATACAGCCGAAAAAAGAATTAGCATCAATTTTTTGTTATTACGTATTTTGCTTGGACTCAATCGAAGGCTAATAAGTGAGATAACTCCAATGATAATCCTAACGAGTATTCCTCTATCTTCATATAGCTAAAAGAAAAGATTCTTGCATAATGAATGTCATTTCTGATAATTTTGAAATATACAATCGGGGATTTTGCTCTGAAATTACAATTATATGAGACTTTTATTTTGTAGTAGCAAAGTAACGCATGATGGTAAATGAGATAACACTTACAAGTACACTATTTTTTACGTTCTGAAACAATAAAGGTAGGGATGAATCATGGAAAAAGAGATTTTGCAACTTTTTAGTAATTTAACAGAGCGTGACCGTGATATTCAATACAAATCATACGAAGAATTAATGAAAATTATGCAGGAACCAGTTGATTGGACCTATTCAGTTTGGGAACAACTAGTTCAAACTCTTACATACAAAAATGGACATATACGTGCAAGTGCTGCACAATTTTTATGCGCACTGGCAGCAAAAAGTGATCCTGAAGAAAGAGTATTAGAGGACTTCTTAAAGATTTGGGCAGTAACGTATGATGAAGAAACAGTCACTGTGAGGCATACTTTACAGGCGATTTGGAAAATAGGCTTAGCGGGGCAGGTACAAAGAGATTTAGTCGTATCATATTTGGCTAAAAGATATCAAACATGCTTAGACGAAAAGCACCCGACATTAATACGCTATGATATTATTGTATCCTTTAAAAAGCTATTCGATGCAACAAATGACCCAAAACTACTAAAAATTGCACAGCGTTTAATTGAGGAAGAGAAAGATGTTAAATCCAAAAAGAAATATAAAAATGCCATCCGATAAAAGTTAATGACTATTTTTTGCAAATTCTTTCATTATGAGAAATAGTTTTCATAACGTATGAAAAAATTAAATGCTTTAATTTATGAGGCATAATAAATATTTGCACGAGCAGGATGAATACCCAATGGGGCAGTGAATATATCCGCGTGCATACGGTAATACCTGCATGATTTTTATCCATCGTTGTTTATTCTAAAATTCCACAGCTATTTTTTCCTATCAATCTATGATAAACTGCATAACAAGTGAATAATTCTTGCAGAATAAAGGTGCTAAACTATAGCATAATCGGGAATTCGGTGAAAAACCGGAGCTGTTTCCGCAACTGTAAGTACAGAAGTCGTAAAAATATACCACTGTCGAATTATCCGATGGGAAGGTTTTTTATGAACGTAGTGAGCTGTACAAGCCAGGAGACCGACCTTTGTTTGAACGTATAGATAACTCTTCGGAAGCTAGGAGAATATGCGGCAAATACATAGGCTATGTCGTATTTATGCGACACTATTTATGCTATTTTTCGTTGTTTCCTTAGGAGTGGGAACAACGTTTTTTTATGCGCTTATAATTCACCTGGTGTAAGCCGAGGTGTTATTAAGGTAAGAATTTTTTATGAAGGAAAGCGGGGATTTATATTTGAAAAAAGATGCACGTTATTCTTGTTATCCATTTATGCGTGAAAAGGCATCTACAGTAGATTTTGAAATTCGAACGGATAGCCTAACAACACATATTGGTGTAGCATTGGCGGCGGTTAAAAAAGAAACGGTAGAGGTAGTAGCAGAAGATTTACTAGCCATTTTGCCAATGGCTTACCATGTAAATGGCTCGGTTCGAGGTAAATTAGCTGTAACCGAAGATGATTTGACTCGGCTTAGTGATCGCTATGATTTCTATGTTAGTCATGTTAAAGAGGAAATACAAAACTTTGTATTACCTCAAGGAACAGATGCAGCTTCTGTATTACATTTATGTCGTAGTGAAGCGAAAAAATCATACCGTGTTTTGCACAAAGTATCTGAAGAACGCGAAGTACCAGCTATTCTCTTTGATTATTTAGGATTGCTAGCCAATGTATTTTTTGTAATGGCTGTCTATATGAATCAGCATGCTGGTATTGCTGAAATACCGTTTATTAGTAAGTCATACCCGATGAAAAAGAAAAAGGAGAGTTAAAGAAATGAAGAAAATGTTTAAGCTACAATGGCTTTCTGTGTTGATGTTGGCACTTGTATTAGTTGGCTGTGGCACGAAAGAAGATACAAATAAAGATGCTGTTTCTAAAGAAGATCAACAAGTTGAGAAAACTACTAGCTATAAAGTTAAGGATGACCGTGGTGTAGAAGTTGAGTTTAATGCAGTACCTAAAACTATTGTTTCATTACAACCGAGTAATACAGAAATTTTATTTGAGCTAGGCGTTGGCGATAAAATCGTAGGTGCAACAGAGTATGATACGTATCCAGAAGAAGCGCAAAAAATTGAGCGTGTTTCTACTTCTACAATATTCAATAGCGAGCGTATTTTAGCGTTAAAGCCAGACGTAGTTATTGCCTACACAACTGGAGGCGATGAAGAAAATTTAAATGCCTTAAAAGGTCTCGAAGATGCGGGGATTAAAGTGTTTGCCATTCAGTCAGCTAAATCATTTGATGATGTTTATGGGGATATCGAACAAGTTGCAATGGTTATGGGCATCAAAGATAAAGGCGAAAAGTTAAATGAAGATATTAAAGCTAAAATTGCAGATGTCCAAGCGAAAGTTAAAGATGTGAAAGAACCAAAAAATATCTATTTAGAAATTAGTCCAAAGCCAGATATCTATACAGCTGGTTCTGGTACATTCCAACAAGAGATTTTAAATGCTGCAAACGTTAACAACGTTTTTGCTGACCTTGAAAGCTGGGCAAAGGTATCTGAGGAAGATATCATTGCGAAAAACCCAGCTGTTATTTTAACAACAGTAGAAATGAAAAACACAACGGAAGAAATTCTTTCACGTGATGGATGGAATTCAATCACGGCCATTCAAAATAAAGCGGTTTATTATATAGATACTGATACTTCAAGTCGTCCAGGTCCGCGTATTGGCGAAGCTGTTGAGTTAATCGCAAAAGCAGTATACCCTGAGTTATTTAAATAATTGATATTGAAAAATAGTGTTTTGAGCTGTCCTTTATCAAGGGCAGCTTTTTTTGATGGATAAAAAGGATAACTGCTCTGCTTGGGTGGAAAAGAGAACGGGTAAAGTGGATAACTGCTCTGCTTGGGTGGAAAAGAGAACGGGTAAAGTGGATAACTGCTCCGCTTGAGTGGAAAAGAGAACGGGTAAAGTGGATAACTGCTCCGTTTGGGTGGAAAAGAGAACGGGTAAAGTGGATAACTGCTCCGCTTAGGTGGGAAAGAGAACGAGTAAAGTGGATAACTGCTCTGCCCCAATAGAGAAACACCCCCAAATAAATCTCTCGTTGGTCTAAGAAGTGTATGACATCCCCTAGTGCGAAAATTGGTATTATATCGAATTGTTCTATAAAATAGAGATAAGTATGCTTACTAACAGGGAGGGGTGTAGTCAGTGAAACAGTTTGATATGAATATTATTCCGTTTGAGGCAGTTTATAATTTTCGGGATATGGGTGGTTATAAGTCGAGAGATGGGCGTGCTGTTAAGAATGGTTTGATTTATCGCTCAGCAGCACTTGGTAAAATGACGAAATCAGATAAAGAGCGCTTTGAAACGTTAGGTGTGAAAACAATTTTTGATTATCGAGACAACCATGAGGCTCAAAATAATCCTAATCCGATATTCCCATATGCCAATTATATTCAAATACCAGCTAAAGGAAATCATGCTTTTGAGATGCCCACAAACGCTGGTGGGAAAGATTTTTATAAGGTTGTAAGCACGGAGATGTTTCGAGAATTTTATGCACAAATGCCTTTTAATAATGCATCGTTCAAAGAGTTAATAGCAACGATTCAACAACCTGAAAATTTAGGGCTTGTTCATCATTGTGCAGTCGGGAAGGATCGAACAGGTATTGGCAGTGCACTTATTTTACTTGCTTTAGATGTCCCTGAGGAAACGATCATGGAGGATTATTTAGATACAAATGTACATTTACGTCCCTTAGTAGAACGAATGGCTCTAACAATTCAGCAAGATTATAGTGATCAAGAATTACAGCAATTTTATGCCTTAATGTCTGCCCGTGAAGACTATTTACAAGCAGCATTTGATGCAATGGATAACCGATATGGCTCTAAGGCAGCTTTTTTAGAGCAAGAGTTTGGGTTAACAACTGTAAAACGTAAGCAATTGAAGGATTATTGTTTACTATGATAAGAAACCCTTTCACATAAAATTGTGAGAGGGATTTTTTGCGTATTGTATTATCTTTGCATAATCTTTTAACTCATATTGGCCAAAAAGCTTATGGAAGCATTATGCCAAGGTATAATTAGGTGTTTCATTATAAAAATTCTTTACAGCCTAAAAATCTATGATAAGATACTATATATTTTTAACTTATTTCAGCGGGTGTCCAAACACCCGCTGAAATAGAGGAACTCAGTCTAAGAGCGCCACGTCCTGTGGCATTACGGAAATGGCCGACATCGTGTCGGCCCTCGTGTTGTTGCCGCTTCGCTTTCGCACAAAAAACACCTGTTGCTGCCGCTGCGTTAGCACTACGCTTTCGCACAAAAGACACTTGCAGGCCTAAGCGCAAAGCCATTCCGGACGAAATTATGCCGAGGCATAATTGATTGGGCAGTAATTTATCTGTATAGATGGTAAAGAAGGTAGTTGAAAGTTGGGCAGCCCGTAAAAATCTTTATGAAACGATTAGGAGAAGTGAAAAGTATTGGCAGATATATTAAAAGAAAGTGATATTAAAGAGACAGATAGGTTAAGTTTATTCCATTTAACATGGCCGATATTTTTAGAAGTATTTTTATTTATGTTAATGGGACTAGCCGATACTTTTATGCTCAGTGCTTTATCAGATAATGCTGTATCAGGAGTTGGTGCAGCCAATCAATATATTCATATTGCAATTTTAATACTTGAGGTAGTTGGTAATGGTGCTTCCATTGTTGTATCTCAATATTTAGGTTCAAGGCGATTTATTGAGGCTGCGAAGATTTCCGCTTTAGCAGTTACGATGAATTTGGTTGTTGGACTAATGATGAGTATCTTATTTTTCTTCTTTTCAAGTCATTTAATGACTATGATGAACTTGCAAGGGGAAGTGCTTAAATACGCTCAAAGCTACTTGGTAATCATCGGAAGCTTTATTTTCTTACAGGCTATTATAAATGCTTTAGCAGCAATTATCCGTGTACATGGATGGACAAAGCAAACGATGTATGTATCACTAGGTATGAATGTGCTACACGTTATCTTAAACTACGGTTTAATCTTTGGTAACTTAGGATTACCGGAGTTAGGTGTAAAAGGTGCAGCTATTTCCTCAGTGGTAAGCCGTGGTTTGGCAGTTCTTGTGTTTTTCTGGCTGTTGTATCAAGTCATGGAAGTAAGAGTGAAGCTAGAATATTATTTCAAGTATTCAAAGGAATATGTTCAAAAAATATTAAATATAGGCTTACCGTCAGCATTTGAGCAGGTGCTTTATCAGTTTTGTCAGATTGTCTTCCTTTATTATGCGACTTACTTAGGCGCAGAGACACTTGCGGCGAGACAATATGCCATGAATATTTCGATGTTTACGTATTTATTTGCAATTGCCATCGGAACAGGTACGGCTATAATTATTGGACGAAGTGTTGGTGCTGGTAAAAAGGATCAAGCTTATCATCAACTTTGGACAAGTGTACGCGCAGCTTTTGCTTTTACAATCACAATGGTTGCAGTTGTAACGATATTCCGTAAGCAACTTATGCACGTTTTTACAGATAATCCAGAGATAATTGCCATCGGAGCATCTGTCCTAGCATTAAGTATTCTCCTTGAAACAGGGCGAACAATGAATATTGTAGTTATTAACTCGCTGCGTGCCTCAGGGGATGCAAAATTTCCATTGAAAATTGGTTTCTTATCAATGGTATGTATGAGTCTCCCACTCGGATACTTGTTTGTATTCGTTTTAAATTGGGGGTTAGTAGGTATTTGGCTAGCGATTGCGGCAGATGAATGGATGCGAGCTATTATCGTATACTTTAGATGGAGAAGTCGTAAGTGGGAGCGCTTTGCACTTGTTTCACCTACAGAACCGAAGGAGGAAAATTAATGGGGGCACTTTCTAAAAGAGCTGCAGGAGCAGCGTTAATGGATAAAAATATAAAGCTTTTTGCTTGTCCAATTTGTCAGGAGTCAATGGATGTTTTTGAACAAGGTAGATTAGTATGTTCCTCAAATCATTCTTTCGATATTGCCAAACAGGGCTACATTAATATGCTGACACATGGTGCCGTTTCTAAGTATAGCAAAGAGCTGTTTGAATCACGAAAAGCGATTATTGATAGTGGGATTTATGATGTAGTAGAAGATAAAATCGGAGAGCTAATTGCTAATGCAGAAACCGTACTTGATACGGGATGTGGTGAAGGTTCGCATTTAGCTCGTATTATGGCAAAGAAACATGGGATAGGAATTGGTATTGATATAGCGAAGGAAGGTATCCTTGCTGCATCTCGACATTATCCAGAGCAAATGTGGTGTGTTGGTGATTTAGCGAAAAGTCCATTTGCAAGGACGAGCTTCGATGCCATATTAAATATTTTATCGCCTGCCAATTATGAAGAATTTAAACGTCTATTAACTCACAATGGTTGTGTTGTTAAGGTTGTACCTCAAAGTGGGTACTTACATGAGCTTCGAGCGCAATTATATGCGGATTCTACTAAAGAGTCGTATTCGAATGAACAAATAGTTGCTCGTTTTAAAGAAAGCTTCACCGATGTTAGTGTAGAACGTATTACATATACGGTACCGCTAGCTACAGAGCTTGTACCAGCACTGCTGGAAATGACACCAATGGGCTGGCATAAAAAAGAAGGATCCACTATCCTGTTACATGAAATTACGATTGATGTTGATGTATTAGTGGGAAGAGTCTAGATATTTTCACCTGCAATTGCAGTATACTGGTCTTTTCGATTACAATGGGGATAACTATTGAATAAGGTAGGAATGAAACAGTGTATAAATTTATAGCAAATGTTGTAAAAGTGATCTTAAAATTAACAGGCTCAAAAGCACGTGTATATGAAGAACAAAACTTACCGAAGGAAGGTGGGTTTATTATTGCATGTACACATACGGGCTATGTTGATATTTTAAATCTTGGTGTTGCTGTATACCCTCGAGAAATTAACTTTATGGCTAAAAAGCAATTGTTTGATATAAAGGGTATTGGCTGGCTGATAGAGCGTTTAAATGCCTTTCCAGTCGACCGTGACAATCCAGGTCCAAGCGTTATTAAAATTCCATCGCAGCTATTGAAAGAGGGAAAAATTGTTGGGATATTCCCATCTGGTACGCGAAATGCGGAAGGATCGGATTTAAAGCAAGGTGCGATTACAATAGCACAATTGTCAAAAGCACAAATTGTACCAGCCGCTTACATTGGTGCGCGTAATGCCGGTGATGTCTTTAAACGTGGTAAAGGTTATCTAATTTATGGCGAGCCATTTTACGTAACGGGTAAAGGTAAAGAAGGGCGTGAGGAATTTACAAATCGCCTTGAGCATGAATTAGTAGCATTAACTGAAGAATTAGAGAAGCGAGTTGCAGCAAAAAAGAAATAAAGTGAAACACCATTCAGAGGTAAACCCTCTATGTGAAGACCCAAACTATTATCTTCACATCATTTTGAATTAGTAGCTTACTGCTAGTAATATGGGATAACTTAAAAGGCGCTCAGAATCGATTGATTTTGAGTGCTTTATCTACATTTGGCGAATGCTTACTGTAGCGACAGCTACGATACGCCAAGGTGAGATTGATTGTAGGAGGACATAAAAATGATTCGAGTACTTTTTGTATGTTTGGGGAATATATGTCGATCACCAATGGCTGAAGCGGTCATGCGTGATTTGGTAGAGAAAGAGCATTTGAGTCATAAAGTCGAGGTAGATTCGGCTGCAACAAGCTCTTGGCATATTGGAGATCCTCCACACAGAGGAACACAAGGTAAGCTAAAAGAATATGGCATCTCAACGAAAGGGATGCAAGGCCGACAATTACAAAAGGCTGACTTTGAAAATTTTGATTACATTATTGGCATGGATGAAAGCAATATACGTAATATCAGAACGATGCTAGGGAATCTGGATTCCACAAAGATCTTTCGCTTTTTAGATTTAACTGACCATCGAAAAGACGTGCCTGATCCGTACTATACAGGAGATTTCCAAGAAACCTATGATTTAGTTTTAGAAGGCTGTCATGCATTATTAGAAAAAATCAAAGGACAATACAAGCTGTAAGCGCCCAGTCGGAACAGAAATCAACCAACCATTATATGACTTCAGAAAATGATCTTAAACATTGGCATATCTAGCTTTGTAAGCATCATTTGTGTTATTATTTTCAGAGTAAAGATACGAAAAGTATTTAATCACCATTTAATGATGTACAACTGTGCATCTATGATTATCTTCATTCAGCGGTAGATCTTCCTCTATATAAGGTGAGCGAAATTGTCACTCCTATTCAAAGGTGTTTAAATGAAGATAAAGCCTCCGGCGGATGTCACGGATTTTGAAAGGAGTGAATTGTGCTAGCACAATTCAAAATCTGGACGCAATTACGCAAAGGCGTAATTGATAAACAACTTATAATTTGAAAGAGAGTGGAAACAATGGGTCGTAAGTGGAACAATATTAAAGAAAAGAAAGCGTCTAAAGACCAAAGCACAAGCCGTATCAATGCAAAATTTGGACGCGAAATTTATGTGGCAGCTAAATCAGGCGAGCCAGATCCTGAATCAAACCGTGCTCTTAAAGTTGTTCTTGAGCGTGCAAAAACATATAGCGTTCCTAAACATATTATTGAAAAAGCAATTGATAAAGCGAAGGGTGGCGGCGATGAAAACTTCGACGAATTACGTTATGAAGGTTTCGGACCAGCAGGCACTATGTTAATCGTTGATGCTTTAACGAATAATGTTAATCGTACAGCTTCTGATGTACGTGCAGCATTTGGTAAAAATAATGGGAATATGGGTGTCAGTGGTTCTGTTGCCTACATGTTTGATTCAACAGCGGTTATTGGTTTAGAAGGTAAATCAGCAGATGAAGTTCTTGAAATTTTAATGGAAGCAGATGTTGATGCTCGTGATATTCTTGAAGAAGATGAGGCTGTCATCATTTATGCAGAGCCAGATCAATTCTTTGCTGCACAAGAAGCACTAAAAGCAGCAGGCGTTCAAGAATTTACAGTAGCGGAGCTTTCAATGCTTCCGCAAACAGAAGTAGAATTAACTGGGGACGACATTGCGAAATTTGAAAAATTAATTGATGCATTAGAAGATTTAGAGGATGTCCAAAACGTTTACCATAACGCTGATTTAGGCGAATAATATAAACATATGAAACCAGTAGCGAATAAAGCTACTGGTTTTTAACTTCTGCGGGTGTCCAAACATCCACCGGAGGCAGGGAGGAAATCTGTGCAAGCTCTTTTAGCGATTGCCATATTTTTAATAACTTTATTTTTTGTAATAGTGCAGCCACGTAAAATATCAATCGGCTGGTCTGCTTGTTTTGGTGCTGCAATTGCGTTAACGCTCGGAGTTGTTACCTGGCAAGATGTTGTTGAGGTGACGGGGATTGTTTGGAATGCAACGTTCTCGTTTATAGGAATTATTTTTATTTCACTTATTTTAGACGAAATAGGATTCTTTGAATGGTCTGCCTTACATATAGCACGAGTGGCAAAGGGAAATGGTATACGCTTATTCATTTACCTTTCCTGTCTAGGTGCTATTGTTTCAGCGTTATTTGCAAATGATGGTGCAGCTTTAATACTAACACCAATTGTTCTCGCAATGATCCGTAAATTGAATTTAACCGATAAAATGATTTTTCCATTTATTATTGCAAGTGGCTTTATAGCGGACACAACATCCTTACCGTTAGTCATTAGTAATTTAACAAATATTGTGTCGGCAGACTATTTCGGTATTGGATTTATGGAATATGCCCTACATATGCTGGTACCGAACATAGTTTCTTTACTAGCAAGTATAGTCGTACTTTATATTGTCTTTCGCCGTTCAATTCCAAAAGAATATTCACTCGAGGCAGTTGATAATCCAAAGCTTGCAATTCGTGACTCGAGATTATTTTTATTATCATGTTATGTTATAGCCATTCTATTAGTTGGTTTCTTAACGAGTGAGTTTTTCAAAATTCCAGTGTCATTTATTTTATGTGGTGTAGCAGCTATCTTTTTCCTACTAGCACGGCGTAGCCATATTGTAGATACAAAGAGAGTTGTGAAAGGGGCACCGTGGAATATTGTGTTCTTTTCTATCGGTATGTATGTGGTTGTTTACGGCTTGAAAAATGTAGGAATGACCGGATTGCTAGCAAGTCTATTAGAGCACTCTATACAGCAAGGATTAATGGTAGCGACAATTACGATGGGGTTTGTAGCAGCGATTTTGTCAGCTAGTATGAATAACCTACCAACTGTACTGATTGATGCATTAGCTATTGCTGAAACTAGTGCAACTGGAATTATTAAAGAAGGGCTTATTTATGCAAATGTCATCGGCACAAATTTAGGCCCTAAAATGACGCCGATTGGCTCACTCGCAACATTGTTATGGCTCCATATACTGAAGCAAAAAGGAATAAAGATTGGCTGGGTTCAGTATTTAAAAATAGGTATTATGTTAACAATCCCAACCCTTTTCGCTACTTTAATAGCTTTAGTAATATGGATTAAAATCATATCATAGGCGAGAACTAAGGTAGTGTCTAAACATTTTAATGACGATAAAAATCAAAAAACTATTTTTCTATAAGGCATATCCTTGTAGAAAGATAGTTTTTTTACCTATTATGCATATTTGAAAATCGTCATTAAAAGTTTGGAATCATATTTGTTAGATATGGAGTGAAGGCTGGACGCCGCCGGAAATAGGTCCAGTAGCAATGGAAATCCCCCACATTAAGTAATCGATCATATTTGCGTAAAAAGGCGAAGAATTCAAACGTAAATTACGTTTTACCCATTGTGAAATATTCAGAATCATAACATAATATAGATTAATAGTCATAGTGAAAGAGGAAAAAAGGGGGGGCTAAAGCATGAAGTTTTCACGTTCGATACAGGGGAAATTAATTATCATTTCACTAGCATTATTAATTATCCCTAGCTTAGTGATAGGCTTAGCTAGCTATAGTAAAGCAAAAAAAGGTCTGGATGATATTGGTGAACAAGTTATTAAAAATAGTGTTGAATCTTCTTTGCAATTAATCGAGCTTGCAAATGAGAGTGTTAAAAGGGGCGACGTTCCTTTAGAAGTTGCACAGGAGAAAGTGCGGGAGGCATTTCTAGGACCGAAGGATAGTGAAGGAAAGAGGCCAATTAATTATCCTGGAGACTTGGGGGAGTATGGGTATCTATATGTTTTAGATGATAAAGGAACATTAACAACCCATCCCACTCGAGAAGGGGATAACCTATGGAACGATCAAGATAGTAGCGGAAATTACTTTATTCGGGAAGTAACCGAAAAAGCACTTGCCGGTGGGGGATATACCAAATATGAGTTTGAGCTACCAGGGCAAGATGTAGTAGCTGATAAAATAATTTATTCTGCAAAGGATCCAAATTGGGGATGGATCATTGTATCGGGTACATATATGCAAGATTTTAATGAAGGGGCTAATTCATTATTATTTGTTATTGGTATTACATTATTAGGTGCCATCATTATAGGTACTATAGTTGTCATAATGGTTTCAAGACATTTAGCTTTACCAGTACGAAAATTATCGAAACGTGTACGTGAGGTAGCCAAAGGGAATTTAACTGTAGAAATTGAAAATCTACAACGCTCGGATGAGATTGGTCAGTTAAATGAAGGCTTTAATGAAATGGTTGATCAACTGAAAACATTAATTACAGATGTAGAGGAAGCTATTGTAGAAATTCAATCGACATCGTCAAATTTAACATCTGTGGCAGAGGAAACAAACGCTTATGGAGATGAAATAGTAAAAGCGATAAATGAGGTTTCAAACGGCGCATTAATGCAAGCTTCAGATGCAGAGGATACGAATAGAACAGCTATTGATTTTGCGCGACAGATTGAATTATTGCATGACAAAAATGAAGTAATGCTTGATGCATCTCAAAATATGAAGCAATCAAATCAAGACGGGCTCTTAAATTTAAAGAGCTTAAAAGAGACATCACACGAGTCTTCAGAAGTGATTAATAATGTTCATGCTGTATTTAATAGCTTAATTGTGAAAGTTAGGGAAATTGAAGGCATTGTCGGTACGATTACGGAGATTTCTGATCAGACGAATCTGCTTGCATTGAACGCATCGATAGAGGCAGCTAGAGCTGGGGAGCATGGCAAAGGCTTTGCGGTTGTTGCTGAGGAGGTACGTAAGTTAGCGGATCAAACATCTGTAGCAACAGACCGAGTACGTACAACCTTAAAAGGGATTGAAAGTGAAACTAATTTAGTGAACGATGAAATGAAGAAAACAAACGTCATTGTTCGTCAGCAAAATGATTCGGTTGCCATAACAGAGTCATCCTTTAAGGAAATAGAATTGGCCGTAGAAGAAATCATTTCTATTATTAAGGAAATGACTACTGGAGTAGAATATTTGAATGGCTCAAAAAATAACATTATGCAATCTATCGAAAGTATTGCGATGATTAGTGAGAAAAATGCTGCTGCATCAGAGGAAGTAACGGCATCCGTTGATGAACAACAGCGTGCCATTCAGGTTGTTAGTGAATCTTCTAATGATTTAACAGATGAAATAACAGCGTTACAGGATTCTATTAAGCGCTTTATATTAAGATAATCAATTAGGATGTTTGTACAGCAATTTCAGTACAAGCATCCTTTTTTTTGCCTAAACGTTAATAAAAGGTAAGGGGGGGTCGATCGTGAAGAAATGGGTAATAAGATTAGGGGTTATATTACTTGCTATGAGTAGTGTTGTTTATATTTGGCTCGGCGAGGAGATGAAACAGGGTGTCCAGCCAGCTGCAAACGGAACAGCTACATACATGATTGTCCTGGGAGCAAAGGTAAAACCGGGAGGAATTCCATCGCTTTCTTTGAAAAATAGATTAGAAGAGGCAGTAAAGTATTTGAAAAAGTATCCTCGTGTAAAAGTGATTGTGTCAGGTGGAAAAGGGGAAGATGAAGATCGGACAGAGGCTTCAGTCATGCTTAAATACTTACAGGACAATGGTATTGATACAAATAGAATAGTAGTGGAAGACCAATCTACTTCAACTTACGAGAACTTATTATTTAGTAAAGAACTTTTGCCTAAAGAAACTAAGAAAATCACGATTGTCTCAAATGATTTTCATTTAAAGCGTGCAAAATATTTAGCGGAGTCTTTAGGCTTTGAAGTAGATGTCGTTGCGGCAAAAACACCAAAATCGGTGGAATTGAAGTTAACGCTTCGTGAAAAGGCCGCACTATTAAAAACATATGTATTTGGTTATTAATTTATTTCTTAATACTATAGATTTGGCATATAATAGAAATGTAACGGGGGATATGACAGAAAGAGGGGATTTTATGAAAACATTTAAAGACTATGAATACAGCCGTCCGAAAGTTGAGGCAATGAAAGAGCAACAATTATCTTTAATTGACCAATTTAAAAATGCGCAAACGATGGACGAGCAAAGTGAAATAATTGAGAAATTAAACGGGTTGAGTAATGACTATGCCACGATGGCAAACCTAGTGTATATTCGTGCTTCGATTGATACAAATGATGAATTCTATCATGCAGAACGCGATTATTTTGATGAGGTTGGACCTGAGCTGGAAGAGGTAACAACAGAATATTATAAAGCACTAATCGCTTCACCATTTCGTGAGCAGTTAGAAGAAAAATGGGGCCAGCAATTATTTGATTTAGCAACCTATCAAATTAAAGGTTTTTCTCCAGCAGTCATTGATCTAATGCAAAAGGAGAACAAGCTCGTTTCAGAATATAATAAGCTTGTTGCCTCTGCGCAAATTGACTTTAATGGTGAAACATTAACGCTTGCTCAGCTTGGTCCGTATGCAGAGTCTACTGATCGTGAAATGCGTAAGTCGGCAACGGATGCACGCTTTGGCTTCTTTGCTGAGCATGAAGAGGAATTTGATCAATTATATGATGAACTTGTCAAAGTGCGCCATGAAATCGCTGTTAAATTAGGCTATAAAAACTATGTCGAGCTAGGCTATGTTCGAATGAATCGCATTGACTATAATGCAGATATGGTAAAGAAATTCCGTGACCAAGTTCGTGATTTAATCGTACCTATTGCAACTAAGTTATATGAACGTCAGGCAAAGCGTATTGGTATTTCTGAATTTAAGTTCTACGATGAAGCATTCAACTTTGTATCAGGAAATGCGACACCAAAAGGTGATCCGCAATGGATTGTTGCGAACGGTAAAAAAATGTATGAGGAGCTATCACCAGAGACGGGTGAATTCTTCAACTTTATGATTGATCATGAATTAATGGACTTAGTGGCGAAGAAAGGAAAAGAGAGTGGCGGTTATTGTACGTTTATCGAAAACTATCACTCACCATTTATCTTCTCGAACTTTAATGGTACTTCAGGTGATATCGATGTGTTAACACATGAAGCAGGACATGCTTTCCAAGTTTATTCAAGCCGTGATATCGGAATCCCAGAATATTTATGGCCAACTTATGAATCTTGTGAAATTCATTCGATGAGTATGGAGTTTTTCACATGGCCATGGATGGAGCTATTCTTTAAGGAAGATACAGAAAAATATAAGTTCACACACTTAAGCAGTGGCTTATTATTCCTTCCTTACGGTGTTGCAGTTGATGAGTTCCAGCATGTGATTTATGAAAATCCGAATATGACACCAGCTGAACGTAAAGCTGCATGGAAAAAAATTGAGGAGACATATTTACCACACCGTGACTATGATCATAATAGTTATCTAGAAGCAGGTGGTATATGGCAACGTCAGGCACATATTTATGCAAGTCCGTTCTATTACATTGATTACACGTTAGCACAAATTTGTGCATTCCAGTTCTGGAAACGTTCACGTGAAGAATTTGAAGCTGCTTGGAAGGACTATACGCATTTATGTGGTTTAGGTGGTTCTATGTCCTTTACGAAGCTTGTAAAAGAAGCAGGCTTAATTTCACCATTTGAGGACGGTTGTGTTGAATCGGTTATTGGCGATATTGAAGATTACTTAAATTCAATAGACGATACAAAATTATAAACTACTACATTGTGAAAATTTGCGACACTCCTGTGGAAGGCAAACCGTATGAGCCTCCTCGGATGCTTTGGCATTTGAGGGGCTTGCGAGATTGCCCATTGGAGGGTTGCGAATTTTTTTGTGCTAACTTTTTTCAGCAAATGTCTTTTATAGCGAAAGCAATGCGGCAGCTAAAATTATGCCGAGGCATAATTGATAAACTCTCATATTTAAACAATAATTAATAGGATACTTGCGAAATGGTTAATATATAAGTAGTATTTTCAGTAACTGAGATAAAAGGAAGTGAATTAAAGTGACGAGGAAAGTTTGGTTTCAAGTAGGCGTAGGGATTTTACTTGCCCTATTAGTCATTAAATATTTTATAGAGATTCATTGGATTTTTTCGCCGCTTGTAATTATCTTAAAAGCTATTTTTGTGCCTTTATTACTGGGCGGTGTTTTGTATTATGTTACAGAACCGATTCAGAGATTTTTAGAGAAGCGTAAATGGCCGAGATGGGCGAGCATTTTAACGATAATCGTTGGATTAATAGCGCTTGTAGGTAGCTTTGGGTGGATCGTTGGTAATCCGATTGCCGTACAGGTAAATAATTTAGTGAAAAATGTACCGCAGATTAGTGCTAGTATTCAAGATGCAGCTGATTATGTATTGAGAAACAGGGATAACTTCCCACCACAGTTAAAAGATCTTATCGACAATATGGCGAACTATGTGCAGGATATTGCTTTTGCGGCAAGTAAGGGACTAGTATCGTTTTTACAATCAGTTGTTTCAGTTTCTTTATTAGCTATTTTAATTCCGTTTTTCTTTATATTTATGTTGAAGGATCATGAAAAATTTGCACCATCAGTTTATAAATATTTTAGTGGTGAACGCCGTGAATGGGTGAAGAAAACGTTAAGTGAAATTGATGGTGTTTTACGTAGCTACATACAAGGACAGCTACAAATTAGTTTTTTACTTGCACTCATTATGTATGTCGGGTATTTAATTATAGGTTTAGAATATTCATTGCTTCTTGTTATATTTGCTTTCTTTATGAATATGATTCCGTTTATAGGACCATGGATTGCCTTTACACCAGCGCTGATTGTGGCTGTTGTTCAGGATCCAGTGTTAGTCATATGGGTGTCTGTTGTCACGCTCGTGGCGCAGCAAATTGATAGTAACTTTATAACACCTAATGTAATGGGGAAAACACTCGATATTCATCCGTTAACCGTTATTACAGTTATTTTAGCAGCAGGTAATATTGCAGGCTTTATCGGTATTATCATTGCTGTACCGTTTTATGCAGTATTAAAAGTAATCGCATCCAATATTTATGATGAACGGAACGTGATTAAGAAAAAGGCTACGAAGTCGGTATAGGAGTCGGAAAAAATGGAACAAGAAATTGTGAAAGTTTTTAATGAACAGCATGAACAGATAGGGACAGCAACGAGAGCAGAGGTACATGAAAAAGGGCTATGGCATGAAACATTCCACTGTTGGCTTGTCAATGAGGACTATATCTATTTCCAAATCCGTAGTGCACAAAAAAAGGACTATCCTGGTTTGCTTGATATTACAGCGGCGGGGCATTTATTAGCCGTAGAGACAGTCGAGTCAGGAATTCGCGAAGTAAAGGAAGAGCTAGGACTCGATGTTGACGTACACGAAGTAGTTAAAATGGGCATGACATCTTGTAGTATCGTTTCAGAAAACATGATTGACAATGAATTTTGTCATGTTTTTATATATCCATTCAAACATGATTGGGAATCATTTAACCTGCAGTATGAGGAAGTGTCAGGGGTCGTTCGAGCAAAGCTTGACGAGGCAGAGGCATTCTTTTTAGGAGAGACAGCTACTTTAAATATTGAAGGCTATGAATATTTCCCTGATGGTCAACGAGCGAAAATTGTGCGCCCTGTAAGTGCTGCT
The DNA here is from genome assembly GCF_040183165.1 of Lysinibacillus zambalensis. Lineage (NCBI taxonomy): Bacteria > Bacillati > Bacillota > Bacilli > Caryophanales > Bacillaceae > Lysinibacillus > Lysinibacillus zambalensis. The sequence continues at coordinate 30,747 of NZ_JBEGDG010000005.1, read as the reverse complement.
CAATTTGTCCCTTACCGGGAACTATACGTTGCACATGTTATTCAGTTTGTAAAAGATAAAATGTTATGAATTTGTGTGGTGTCTGAAAAACCTTCATAGGAATTCTAGCATAATTGAATTGTAAAAGATAAATCCGCTTCGCTTTCCGTGGGATAAGCTATGTGCCACATCGGTACATTCTTATTTTTTCCACAGAGAGTTTAAGCGGATTTTTTCTTTAATAGTAAAAATGATTAGGATCTGACTTCTTGTCTAATCATTAATTTTGTTAAAGAGTATGCTGTATATAAGTTGATCTTGGGTGACTCCTTTGGGATTCGTAATAGAGGAACGAAGGCTAAGAGCATCACGTCCTGTGCTAACGCCTTCGTGACCAACATCCTGATGGCCCGAGACCCTGCAGCGAAGCGAAGCGGCTCATCGGACGCCCCCAGGAAAGCGCCCAATCGGAACGGAAATCAACCTACACAATCAACCTACACGTTATGGACATTAAACTTTACTTTTAGTACTACCTATTTTACTTCAATATAACAGGAATAATAAGTTATACTAAAAGAGATATTGAATAGAAAAGGAGCATTTTTATATGCTAACATTTGAACAAAAGCAAGCCATCATTGACTCATTTCCTGAACTGACAAAGAAGGAAATTTCATTGAAACGCGTAAATTATCACTTTATGGATAGCCTTTATGAAAAGACAATTGTTGTGGAAAAACTACACCCAAATGGCAACGGTTTTGTATTTGTCGGTGATTTATTGCGCTACGAGGAAGAAGCAAGCGATAAAGGCCTAGTAAATATTCGTGACTACGATGAACAACAACTTCGTGAAATTATTGAAGATGCCATCCAATATTTATCGGAAGAAGCAGAGGAGCAAGAGCCGATCGAAGAGCTATGGCAAAATCGTGAAGGTGCTCAATTAATGCTAGCCTTTGAGCAACGTTCGTGGAATGTTTATCATGGAGAAAACTTAGAAGAAGCCTTTGGTACACACGATGCTGCGAAAGAATATTTACTAGAAGAAGGTTTTCGTAAAAAGAAATAAGTAATTCGGGGGATACGAACGAATGAATGGGAAAAAAATAGTGGGAATAGTTATTGTTGTTGTTCTAGCTGCTTGTTTATTTTCAGTATTTACGATCACAAAATTTTATAAAGATCATAAGGAACAGCCAAATAGTGAAAATCGCCAAATAAATAAGTCAAAGAGCTTGAATTTAATTTTGCCACAGGCTACAATTATCTCGAATTCAAGATAATTGAAAGGTGGACTGTAAATGCAGCACGTTTTTTATAAAGGAACAGATGAAACAAAACCAATTTTTTTACTGTTACACGGTACAGGTGGAAATGAACAAAGCTTAATTGGCCTTGCGAAGGAAATTGACGAAACAGCAAGTATTTTAAGTGTCCGTGGAAATGTCCTTGAAAATGGTATGCCACGCTTTTTCCGTAGATTAGCGGAAGGTGTTTTTGATATAGAGGATTTAATTTTCCGTACGAAGGAATTAAATGATTTTTTATTAGAAGCAGCGCAGCAGTATGGCTTTGACCGTAATCGAGTCGTTGCTATCGGCTATTCTAATGGTGCGAATATTGCTGCTAGCCTATTATTCCATTATGAAGATGCTCTAGCAGGTGCAATATTGCATCATCCAATGGTGCCTAGACGCGATATTAAATTGCCTACACTTTCTTCAACTCCTGTCTTTATCGGTGCTGGAACGAATGATCCAATGTGTACTGCTCAGGAATCTGAAGATTTAGAGGCGCTTTTAACGTCAGCTGGGGCCGATGTAACAACTGTATGGTTTAATTATGGTCATCAGCTAACAATGCCTGAGGTAGAAGCTGCAAAAGAATGGTACGACCATATTTATTCAAAATAAGGAAAAATCCGCAACCTTTGAGTAAGGGTGCGGATTTTTTTAATTTCTTTCAGTAGGTGTCCAAACACAAAGCCGATTTCGGATGCTGAGGCATAATTAATTTTAATTTCCGTTTATTTCTGTTTCTTCGCAAAGGGCAGCCACCAATTCCAGTCCCCAAAGAGCTTCATAAGACTAGGAACAAGCATGAGGCGAATAATTGTTGCATCGATGGCGACCGCAATAGCTATACCAACCCCAATTTGCTTCACGGGCATCACATCTGTAAAAGCGAATGCCCCTGTAATAACAATCATAATAAGCGCTGCTGACGTAATGATACGACTTGTAGAAGTTAGACCGTCAATCGTGGCACGTGTATTATCCGCCCCTTTTTGATATTCTTCTTGAATGCGAGATATTAAAAAGACTTCATAGTCCATACTTAAGCCGAATACAAGACAAAATACAATTACTGGGATAATAAGGACAATCGTACCGGCTTCAATGCCTAAATGTCCATATTGGAAAATATAGACGAGAATACCGAAGGCTGATGAAAGTCCAGTGATATTCATAATAATCGCTTTCAGTGGGATTAAAATAGAGCGGAAAGCGACCATTAAAATAAAGAACGTTGAAATGATAATAATAGATACAGCCAAGAAAATTTTACTAGCAATTTCATCGAAAATCTCTTGATTGAATTTCGCATGACCCCCGAGCGTGAAATCGACACTTAAATCTTTATCTTTCCATGTTCGAGCAAATTCTTGAGCGGTAGTGGATGAACCGGCTGCATCCAATGTAATTGGGATAAAGAGTTGGTTATCTTTAGCAAACGTATTTAGAATTGGTTTTATTTGTTCTGCCACTTGTGGAGTTTTCAAAGAAGCAGTCAGTTCCTCAGGTGACTTAATGTTAGCCGTCGTATAAATGGTTGAAACATGATTTACTAATGGGTCATCAAGCAACTTTTCTTGAATAGTGTAAATAAGCTTTCTTGCTTCATTATCTTCCCAGCCTTCTTTACGTTCAGCTAATAAATATAATGTTGAGGTATCACCAAGTCCAAACGTCTCATCTAGCTGATCATAAGCAGTACGTGCCTCATATTTAGCCGGTAATGAATCCACCTGAGGAATTGTAAGTTTAATATCCTTCAATGGAATCATGCCAATGCCTAGTAATAATAAAGCCGCAATAACGATGGCAACAGGATGTCTCATGACAAAACTGGCAAAACCTCGCCAACGATTTGTACCACCAGATTTTACACGTAATAGGCGCCATTTATTAAGGCGATCTCCTAATAACATCATCGTAGCAGGTAGCAAGGTTAAGCCGGAAAGTACTGCAAGAAATACAACAATTGCGCCTCCTAAAGCGATATTATGAAAAATCTCGACGTCAATGACAATCATGGCACCTAAGCCGATCATGACACAAGCAGCAGAAAAGATGATTGAACGGCCGGCTGTCTGTATAGACGTTTGAATAGCTTGTACAATGGATGTGTAAGCACGTTCTTCGCGATACCGGTTAATAAATAACAAGGCAAAATCAATGCTTAATGCAAGTCCAAGCATGGGTACTATATTTAATACAAAAATCGATAAATTGACATTACCGCTAAACAAAGTCAAAATTCCAAATGCAGTGACAACAGTAACTACGCCAATAACGATAGGTAAGATGGAGGCTACGACAGTACCGAAAGCTAGTAATAGCACTATGATAGCAATTGGTAAGCCTATCGCCTCTGCTGACGCTAAATCCTTTTGACTGGCTGTATTGATGTCCGCTGAAATAACAGGTCCGCCAGTAATGCTCACACCGTCATCCTCTATTAATGAACGAATGTCTTTCACAACATCCGGTAGCTGATCAATATTATTTTTTAGATGAATCATGGCATAAGCTATACCATTCTTTTGTAAAGAAACATCATCGAGTGGTGACTGGATTGAATGAATCTCCTTAATTTTTTCCAACTTTTTTAATGTATCTTGAATTTTCTTATCGTCCGCTGGATTGAAGACGACCAAAATTGTCTCGGAAGGTAAATCAAATGTTTTGGCAAGCTCATTTGTTACGTAGGTATGATCTCCTTTCACGAAGAAACCGTCGCCATGAAGTTTACTCGGAAGTTGTATAGCGAACATAGCCATGGAAATAAAAATGACGAACCATAAGGCTACGATAGCTTTAGCGTGGGCTGTTATAAAAGCTGAAAAAGTTTTCATAGTAGGTACTGTCCCCCTTTTTAAAATAGTGTAAAGGATGTGTCACATTTTGTCGTGTAATAATTTAAAGACTCCTGTCCCTAATAAGGAACAGGAGTCTTAGTATGCAATCAAAATCAATTATGCCTTGGCATAATTCCATGAAATCCACATGTTTTTCACCATCTATAGAGGTGGGAAGAAGTTAAAAGAATAACGATAATAAAAAGTAAATCGTAGCTGCCATAACTGCAGAAATTGGCATTGTAATAATCCAAGTAGTGACGATTTTACGCGCCATCCCCCAGTTTACGCCACGTACACGTTGTGCAGAGCCGACACCCATGATAGAGGAAGAAATAACGTGTGTTGTAGAAACTGGTAAATGAATTAATGTAGCACCGAAGATAACAGACGCAGATGCTAAATCTGCTGCAACTCCGTTTACTGGACGGATTTTCATAATTTTACCGCCGACTGTTTTAATAATTTTATAGCCACCGATAGAAGTACCAAGCCCCATCGCAGTTGCTGCTGCAGCTCGTACCCAGAAAGGAATTTCATCTCCCGTATACAAACCACCAGCGATTAACGCCATCGTCATAATCCCCATTGCCTTTTGTGCATCGTTTGTACCATGTGTAAAAGATTGAATGGCGGCAGTGAAAATTTGCATCGTACGGAAACCTTTATTCGTACGATATAAATTTAAGTTTTTAAACAATAATTTAAACAGTGTCATCATAATAAAGCCAGCGCAAATCGCAAGGATTGGTGATAGCACTAAGGCCATAATGATTTTAGTGAAGCCGCCATAGTTTAGAACATCGAAGCCAGCAGATGCAACTGCTGCACCAGCAATGGAGCCAATCAGAGTATGTGAAGAACTCGATGGAATACCGAAATACCACGTTAGTAAGTTCCAAATAATAGCGGAGATTAATGCCGCTAAAATAACGACTGAACCAGTTGTATCTCCCGCAAAGGCATTTAAAGCGAATGGATCTACAATATCTTTTGTTAAAGCCTTTGCAACACCGACGAAAGTAATAGCTCCGATAAAGTTCATCACTGCAGCCATCATGATAGCTACGCGAGGTTTCAATGCTCTAGTGGAAACCGAAGTTGCAATAGCATTTGCTGTATCATGGAAGCCATTGATAAAGTCAAATGTTAGGGCAAAGATAACGACCAGTACGGTTAGAATAATGATTGTGTTCATTGTAAGTGCCCATCTCCTAATTACGCGTTACGCATGATAATTGTTTCCATAGTATTTGCAACGTTTTGGCAATGATCAGCGATATCTTCAAGTTGTTCATATATATCTTTATATTTAATAAGTCGAATCGGATCTTTTTCATTTAAAAATAGTTGTTTAATAGACGAACGTTGTACTTCATCACATTCACGTTCATAGTCTTTAATAAGAATTGCGTGTGGGCGCATGCCAATAAGATTCTTTTTCTTTAACTCTTCTGTTGCTTTCACAATTTCATCAGCGCTTTTTGAAATATAGCCTAAGAAAGTACGCATTGATTCGTCAACTTCTGTTAGAGAGAACATTTCAAAATGAGCGATACAATGCTCCGTACCATCTAATACGTCGTCCATACGAATGGCAAATTCTAGAATGTCTTCGCGCTCGATAGGTGTCATAAATGATTTGTTTAGCATCACGATCAGTTCGTGAATGAGCTTATCACCAGCTGTTTCGTAATTTTTCATAGTAATGCTAATCTCTTTTAAGTCAGCTACACTGTTAATACGAAAATCATTTGCGTAATGTACGGCCTCTCTCATATTCTCAGCAATTTTATGCAAAGCTATAAAGAAAGGGTCTTGTTTTTTTGAGTTAAGCATGTAAATCGAATCCTCCTGGATATAAATAAATTGGCCTCTAAACTTTACTATCATAACAAAATCTTTAATTTATCTACATAAATTTTTTCTATTCTCCATAAAACTTTACAATCCTGTAATATACAATTTGCTCACAAAATAATAATGGAACCTCTGTATTTGTTTTTATTAGTACAGGAAAACGCTTTAAACATAGGTTTTATAAGGATTTATACTTTCTGTTTAATACAAAAGAATACTATGGAGACATAAAATTTTGCATAACTTATATGTCAGAATTGTAAAGGGGATGTAAAGGGATTGCTTTACTCATAGTTATCCCTTTTCTTAAGAATATCTTCATTTTTATCCTTCAACTTTATTAAGAATTCTTGTCTACAATGGAGAAAGAATTACTCATCACCACACGTTATGGTGATGGATTTAAAGAATGTGAAAGGGTGTTTATTTGAAAATGATTCAAGTCGAAAACTTACAACATACATTTTTAATTGGAAAGAAAGGCAAGGAAAAACAGGTTCCGGTATTAAAGGGTGTCAACTTTGAGGTGAAAAAAGGAGAGATTATCGCAATTGTTGGTAAAAGCGGATCCGGTAAATCTACCTTATTACAAATACTAGCAGGATTTATGAAATCTGAACAAGGATCTATTAAGGTAAACGGTAAAGAAGCAGGTAATTTTACTGAAGTAGAAAGTGCAGCCTTTCGCTTGCAACATTTCGGATTTATCTTTCAAAACTTTCAACTGATGCCAGGCTTAACGGCGTCTGAAAACATAGAACTGCCATTGAAGTTGCAAGGTATCAAGAAAGCAATACGTACTGAAAAGGTGAAAAAATTAATGGACAAGGTTGGTTTAACGGAGGTAGCAGACCATTACCCGAATGAATTATCGGGTGGTCAGCAACAGCGTGTTAGTATTGCGAGAGCCTTAATTACAAATCCACCTATTTTGCTGGCAGATGAGCCGACAGGAAGTCTTGACTCAGAAACAGAGCAAGATATATTGCTGCTCATTCAAAGTCTAAACCGTGAGCTTGGTTTAACATTCGTCATCATTACACATGACGAGGAAGTAGCAACGATAGCACATCAACGTTTCCGCATGTACGATGGGGAACTTGTAAAGGAGGAAGCATAACATGTTATTTAAAGATCAATTAGATTTTGTTACACAGCATATAAAGAAAAATAAATTACGTGTGTTTATGACAGTACTAGCGGCAACGATGGGGTGTGCATTTTTGATTGTCCTCGCATCGGTTGGGTTTGGGCTGCAGGATTCCATACGTAATGAAATATTATCGGATGAAAATATTACGAAAATTCAAGTGTTTGGTAATGATCAATTTACAGAGGAACAAATCCATGAAATAAAAAGTATAGAACATGTGAAAACAGTACTTGAAACGATTACTGTCAATGCATCCGGACATTCATTTTTTGAAGACCGCGATACACTATCTGATGTATACGTTGCGAATATGCAAGATTTTGAGCAAGTAAGTGGCAAGCTTGCAAAAGGAAAGTATCCAACAAAGCCAAACGAAATCGTTGTAGGTTATCATTTTGCTCAAACATTAATAAATGATGCAGAGCGCAAAATTATTGAAGAGAAAAGTAAAAAAGCTGAAGCGGAAGGCACGTTTTATAATGGTAGTGAGGAAGGGTATAAGGACTCATTAATTGGTAAAGAAATCGAATTAGCATTAATGCCGCGTACTGAGGGTGCAGAAGAGGGCGAGAAAATAAAGTATACGATTGTCGGTGTTATGAAGAAGCCTTCTTATGATTGGATGGTCAATAACTCTATTTATATGGATACAGAGCAAAAGCCTATGCTAGCAACTAATTTAGCAGCAACGGGTAATGTTAAAGAAGATGACATGTTTCTTTCAGAATTCAATATTTTCGCTGATAGTATGGAAAATGTAAAATCAATTTTAGACAAACTAAAAGACGATGGCTATAACGTTTATTCGGTGACTGAGCAGTTGGATAAAATGAATGTATTTTTCCTAGTTTTAAAGATCGGCTTAATTTTTGTAGGAACAATTGCTGTCTTGATTGCCTCGATTGGCATTTTCAATACAATGACAATGGCAGTTACAGAGCGTACTCGTGAAATCGGTGTTTTAAAGGCGATTGGAGCAAGTCCAAAGCTTATTCAACGATTGTTCTTAATGGAAAGTACGTTCATCGGTGTTATTGGGACTTTAATAGCTGTAGTTATTTCATATATTATTAGCTTCGTAGCAAATGCTGCACTGCCTGTAATTCTAGAAGCAGCAACAGGGGAAGAGGCATTTAGTAAAAGTGACATTACATTTTCTCTAATTCCTTGGCAGCTTGTTATTATTGCAGCAGCTATTAGTATTGGTGTAGCGATGATTTCAGGCTATCGTCCGGCACGAAAGGCCACAAAAATTGACGTTATTCAAGCATTACGACAAGAACTATAATAGAAAGGGCGGTCCAAAAGTTATTGGACCGCCCTCTTAATGTGATTAAGCAAATTAAGAAATACTCGCGGAAGGAGAGTGAATACCCGCGTTCCGCAATGAAATACCCGCGAAAGGAAGACGAATACCCGCGTTCCGCAATGAAATACCCGCGAAAGGAAGACGAATACCCGCGCTTGGCAATGAAATACCCGCGAAAGGAAGACGAATACCCGCGCTTGGCAATGAAATACCCGCGAAAGGAAGACAAATACCCGCGTTCCGCAATGAAATACCCGCAGAGGCAGCGCGAATATCCGCGCTTCACTCACAAATAACGCGGTATATTATAGGTAAGCTTGTAACTCATTCGCTAAAAACGGCTTGGCATTTAGTAACTTTAAAAATGCATCGTAGCTAGCGCGCTGTTCAGAGCTTGGCTTTTTACCAGTATGATATGCTCTTATTAAAATGTTTTTTGGTGTGTTTTCCATATCGATAAACTCCAGCAGTTGTGCCTCATAGCCCACAAGTGATAGAATTTCTGCTCGGATTGCGTCCGTTGCAAGCGCTGAAAAACGCTCGCGTACGAGACCGTGCTGAAGCATGATATCAAGAGCTGGTGTATTAAGCTGGCGATTTAGCTCATGCTGGCAACAAGGGACGCTTAAAATAACGCTTGCTCCCCATTTCACAGCTCGTGCCAATGCCATATCAGTGGCAACATCACAAGCATGTAGAGTTACTACCATGTCCACGGCAGACTCATCATTATAATCATTAATATCTCCTACTAGAAATTCGAGTTGTTCATAGCCTAAATCCTGAGCGATTTGTGAGCATTCTTCGATGACTTCCTTCTTTAAATCCAAGCCAGTGACACGAATGTCTAAGCCTTTTTCGATTTTTAAATAGTGGTATAAGGCGAATGTTAAATAGGATTTGCCTGAACCGAAATCTAAAATACGAACCTGACGATCTTTTGGTAAATATGTTAATGCATCATCAATAAATTCGATGAAGCGGTTGATTTGTTTAAACTTATCGTATTTTTGTTTTTTTATTTTTCCTTCTTCCGTTTGTACGCCAAGACGAATTAAAAATGGATATGGCTTATCCTCTGCCAGCAAATAGTTTTTCTTGCGATTATGCGCTAAATTAACTTGCTTTGGCGTTGAGGAAGTATCAGATTTCCATAGTACTTTGTTCTTTTTTGATAGCTGCACTTGTATTTTTTCATCAATAAAATCAATATGTGCTTGGCGGTAATCGTTAAAAAATGCTTCTAGCTTCTCAGGGAAATTTTCTAATAAAACATTTTCATGCTTTAAAATACGTTCAAATTGATATTCAATTTGTATATGGTAAGTATCCTTCAATAATAAAGGTTTTAGCTTTATACGTTTTATTTCGTTTGATTTCATACGTGGTTGACTGATTGTCGCAGTAACAAGTTGTTGTTGTAAAATCCGCTCTATAAGCTGAGCCTTCATTTCTTCATATGTCATACATTTCGCCTTCTTTATCGTGTTATAGATGGCACTAGTTTAACATACTTTATGAATTGCATTGCTATTATAAATTTTAGAACTCGCTCTTTGAATAATTATAGGTTATCTTGTATATTTGTGGTATTTTAAATATAGAGAATTTTTAATAAAAAGATTTATGGGGAAATAAGGGGGAAAAATATGTCTGCAAACATGTATCAATTACTTTCGATTATCATTTATATGATAGCTATGCTAGGAATCGGTTGGTATGCATTTATTAAAACATCTAATTTAACGGATTACATGCTCGGTGGGCGTTCGCTAGGCCCTGCTGTCACAGCGCTAAGTGCAGGTGCAGCAGATATGTCTGGCTGGCTGTTAATGGGATTACCGGGTGCGATCTATTTATCTGGAATTGTTGAGGCTTGGATTGCTATTGGTTTAACGATTGGTGCCTATTTGAATTGGTTACTAGTAGCACCGAGACTACGTGTATATACACAAGTTGCTAATGACTCAATTACTATTCCGAGTTATTTAGATAATCGTTTACGTGACAACACAAAGCTTATAAGAATTGCGTCAGGTATTATTATTTTAATCTTTTTTACATTTTATGTTTCTTCGGGAATGGTTGCAGGAGGCAAGTTTTTTGATAGTTCATTTGGCTATGACTACCATACTGGTTTATTGATTGTATCTGCTGTTGTTGTAGCATACACATTGTTTGGAGGATTTTTAGCTGTTAGTTATACAGACTTTTTACAGGGTCTAATTATGTTTATTGCACTTATTTCTGTACCATTATTTGGACTGTTTTTAACAGGTGGAATTGGAGACACAATAGCATCTATTAAAGCTGTAAATCCTGAACATCTAAGTTTATTACCAGCAACTGCAACTGCTGCGGCAATTATTTCATCACTTGCATGGGGACTAGGTTATTTCGGACAACCACATATTATCGTACGCTTTATGGCAATAAGTTCAGTAAAAGAAACAAAGCAGGCACGTCGTATCGGTATTGGCTGGATGATGCTAAGTTTGTTCGGGGCGATTGCAACAGCTTTGGTAGGTGTGGCTTATTATGAACAAAATGCAGGTGAGTTAAAGGACGCCGAGACAGTATTTATTGTACTTGGCCAAATCCTATTCCACCCATTCATTGCAGGTATAATGCTAGCTGCCATTTTAGCCGCGGTTATGAGTACAATTTCATCACAATTAATTGTTACTTCGTCAGCGCTTGTAGAAGATATTTACAAAGCTATATTTAATAAAACGGCAGATGATAAGCATTATGTTTTTATTGGCCGTGTCGCTGTTTTAGTTGTAGCTATTATCGCAGCGATTTTAGCATGGAATCCAGATAGTTCTATTTTAGGCCTAGTAGGCTTTGCTTGGGCTGGCTTTGGTGCAGCATTCGGTCCAGTAATATTGCTGTCTCTATATTGGAGGAAATTAACGAATTACGGAGCTCTCAGTGGGATGATAGCAGGTGCTGCAACTGCCTTCATTTGGGGGAAAATAAAGGTCTTATCTGATACATTATATGAGATTGTTCCAGGCTTCTTCGTATGCTTAATCGTTGCAGTTATTGTCAGTATCTTGACATATAAACCGAATAAAGATATTGAAGACGAGTTCAATCGCACTGAGGTATTGTTAAAAGAAGAACGTAAGTAAATAAATGTAGTGCGCCTTTTTGTATAGAAGGCGCATTTTTTATGATATATATGTTATTGAAAATAAGATAACTACTAAACAACACGAATTTGGACATTATATGGTAAGATGAAGAAAATTTGTCGTAGTAGCATCAAGGCATTGGTGGGAGGTTTGTGGATGGATAGAATTAAAGAAGTAGATATATTGGTGGAAAAAGCTATTTTAGTTGGCGTAAATTTACGGAATGATGAGCATTTTGATTATTCAATGGAGGAGCTAAAAAATTTAGCTGAAGCTTTAAATGTTGAAGTAGCTGGCATAGTCACACAAAATTTAGAGCGAGTTACGCCATCTCATTATGTTGGAACAGGGAAAATTGAAGAAATAAAAAACTTTTATGATGAAGTACAGGCGAATTTAGTAATTTTTAATGATGAATTATCTCCTTCGCAAATCCGTAATCTAGAGCGCGATTTAGAAACAAAGGTTATTGATAGAACGATGTTGATTTTAGATATTTTTGGACGTCGTGCTAAAACAAGTGAAGCCCAGCTGCAAGTCGAGTTAGCGCAATTGCAATATATGTTACCTCGTTTGGTTGGTTTGCATGCTTCTCTCAGTCGTCAAGGTGGCGGTACTGGAGGTGGCTTTAAAAACCGTGGTGCCGGTGAGACAAAGCTCGAGCTAGACCGTCGTAAAATTGAGGATCAAATTGCGAAAATTAAGAAGGACCTAGAGCATGTGAAGGAGCAACGAGAGACGCAGCGTAAACAACGACGTAAAAATGCCGTCCCTGTCGTTTCCATTGTTGGCTATACGAACGCTGGTAAGTCAACCATTATGAATCAGCTACTTACGAAAATAGGGCAGGAAGATCATAAACAAGTGTTTGAAAAGGATATGCTTTTTGCCACACTTGAAACATCTGTCCGTCAAATAGAATTACCTGATAAGAAGACATTTTTATTAACAGATACAGTTGGTTTCGTTAGCAAATTACCGCATCATCTAGTGAAGGCATTCCGCTCAACTCTAGAAGAGGCTCGTGATGCCGACTTATTACTACATGTTGTGGATGTTTCCAATTCTGAGCACGGCTTTATGATGGAAGTAACAAATGAAACGCTTAAAGCAGTTGGCGTTGAAGGGATTCCAACAATTTATGTGTATAATAAAGCTGATATAGCCAACGTTCCATACCCTGTGATCAGTGGTGATAATATTTGGATTTCAGCGAAGGAAGGGACTGGATTAGAGGAATTATTGCAAATGATACGTCAGCATATTTTCTCTGATTATATAACATGTAAAATGCTCATTCCGTATGAGCAGGGAAATATCGTATCTTATTTAAATGAACATGCCTCTGTCTATGAAACAGCCTATGAAGAAAATGGCACGCTGTTAACAATAGAGGCAAAAGAAGCGGATTACGCAAAATTCCAACAATATGTAATTAATTAATCACAGACATGTTCTAAAAACATGTTAGAAGCACTCTTCGTGTTTCTAACGTGTTTTTTTGTTGCAAAAGATAAAGCGAATTTATATCATTGTGGATTAAATTCTAGATAATACTAGCTTATTTGTAAATAAAGTAAATAATCTGATTATAAAATATTTTAGAATAATTTTGTAGAAGTTTATAAATTAGTAGATATTAAAGAGTAAGAAAACTCAGTAATATCAATAGGTTTGCTATAAATATAGCAAAATGAGTCTGAATTTAAAGAAAAGGTGTAAAATTCCAACATTTTTTAAAACTCTTGAAAAAGTTTTTAAAACGCTTTAGTATGATGAAATAAAGTTTTTATCCTTACTTTTGGGTAATAATATTATCATTGAATAATGAAATCGGGAGAGGATATTTTTATGTCTACTAAAGATGAAATTGTAAAATCCGTCCCTCAAAATGGCTTTGTCGGACACCCTAAAGGGCTCTTTACATTATTTTTCACTGAATTTTGGGAACGATTCTCATACTACGGTATGCGAGCAATTCTGATTTTCTTTATGTATTATGAATTGCATGAAGGTGGCTTAGGCCTAGATCGTGGGCTAGCGAACTCAATTATGGCTATCTACGGATCATTGGTTTACATGTCAGGGATTATCGGTGGTTGGATTGCTGACCGAATACTAGGTACACGTAGAACCATTTTTTATGGCGGCGTGTTCATTATGTTTGGACATTTCCTGCTAGCGTTACCTGGTGGCGCTAGCATTTTATTTGTTTCAATGTTCTTTATTGTTATTGGGACAGGCTTATTAAAACCGAACGTTTCAAGCATTGTCGGAGATATGTATGCTGATACAGATAGTCGTCGTGATGCAGGTTTTTCAATTTTCTATATGAGCATTAACATGGGATCATTCCTTGCACCATTAATTGTCGGAACAATTGGACAACAGTATAATTTCCACCTAGGCTTTGGTGTAGCGGGGATCGGAATGTTAGTTGGTTTAATTATTTTTAAATTAACAGGGAAAAAATATTTAGGGTTAGCAGGTTTACAGGTAAACAACCCGCTACTGCCTGAAGAACGGAAAAAAGTCTTTACACGATTTGGGATTTTAGCGCTACTTATTATTATTGCTGGGGCAATTGGTATTAAAACTGGCGTACTAACAGTGAATGTTTTTGGTTTAATTATTACGGCGCTAGGTATTGTAATTCCAACGTTGTACTTTATTTATATGTATCGCAGTGAGAAAACAACGAAGGACGAGAAGTCTCGCGTGCTGGCTTATATTCCTTTGTTTTTATCGGCTGTAATGTTTTGGGCAATCCAAGAACAAGGGGCGACTATTTTAGCAACGTATGCAGATAGTCGTACACGATTGGATATTGGTAGTTTTCATATCCCATCTTCTTGGTTCCAATCGTTAAACCCTTTATTCGTCGTTACAATGGCTCCGTTATTTGCCATGTTATGGATGAAGTGGGGAGATAAGCAACCATCTACACCGCGTAAATTCGCATATGCATTATTCTTTGCAGGATTGTCATTCTTAGTGATGATGCTTCCAGCGTATTTATCTGGTGGTACAGATTTAGTAAGTCCATTGTGGTTAGTATTATCATTCTTTTTAGTTGTAGTTGGGGAGTTATTATTATCGCCAGTAGGGTTGTCAGTTACTACAAAATTGGCTCCAAAGGCTTTTGCTGCACAGACGATGTCTCTTTGGTTTTTAACAAGCGCAGCAGCGCAAGCGATCAACGCACAACTTGTAAAAGTCTATGAAGTGGTAAGTGAATTCACATACTTCGGTTTCTTAGGCTCATTAGCAATTGTTTTCGGGATCATAATATTAGTGCTATCGCCAATTATTTCAAAAGCTATGCGAGGTATTAATTAATCAAAAAATGCAAGTACAGTTATTCAAATAACTGTGCTTGCATTTTTTTTTGTATAAAGAATATTTTGTTGATAATCTGCTCATCACATAACGTGTGGTTAAATGGCTGGATGCGGGACGTTTTAGAGTAGAAAAGTTATTATTTTCATTTATAATAATCTTAATAGTATGATAATTTAAGGGGTTGGATGCTATGAAGGAAGCTTTGAGTCGTTTGAGGCCAAGATTAATGGAGATTTTCACGTACTTGCACGCGAATCCAGAAATAAGTTGGCATGAGGTAGAAACAACAAATTATATTTTCGATTTACTAACTCGTGAAGGTTTTTCACCAATACGCTTTAAAAACAGTACAGGGCTTTATGTTGATGTAGGGAATGGTCAACCTAAAGTCGGTTTACGTACGGACATGGATGCGTTATGGCAGGAAGTAGATGGTGAATTTCGTGCGAATCACTCCTGTGGCCATGACGGACATATGACGATGGCAATCGGTGCCCTCTTACTTTTGAAAGAGCTTGCTCCATCATTCAACGGTACAATTCGTGTAATTTTTCAACCAGCGGAAGAGAAAGGAACAGGCGCTTTCTCTGTTTTAAAAGAAGGAGTCATTGATGATTTAGACTTTTTATTTGGTGTCCATGTAAGACCTGTCCAAGAGCTTGAAGACGGTACATATTGTGCCGCGTTGCACCATGGAGCTTCTCGATTATTAGAAGGAGAAATCATTGGAGAAGATGCCCATGCTGCTAGACCGCATCTTGGCGTGAATGCCATTGAAGTAGGAGCAACTATTATTGAAGATTTACGAACCATTCATACAGATCCGATGGTTCCTGTATCAATTAAGATGACTAAATTTCATGCAGGAGGAGAATCCGGCAATATTATTCCTGGGAGTGCAGCGTTCACCATTGATATACGAGCTCAACAAAATGATGTGATGGATGCACTAGTACAGGGAGTAAAAAGGGTTATTGATTCTTCCAAGCTGTTGCATAAAGTACAGATTGAATTACGTACAGTGGCAAATATAGTAGCTGCTGAGGTAGACTCAACCGCTCAATCTCTTATGGAGAAAGCAATCGTGCAAGCAACAGGGGTGTCAAATTTAAGAAGGCCAATTCATACACCTGGAGGAGAAGATTTTCATCATTATGCTGTCCAACGCCCACATATAAAATCTACGATGTTAGGTTTAGGCTGTGGACTAGCACCAGGACTACATCATCCGAAGATGAAATTTAAGCAGGCAAGGCTAGTAACTGGAGTTGAAATTCTTACAAGAGCGGTATTGTTAGCGTTGGAGTCAGGGAATACAAAGGAGGGGTCAGCATAATGTTAGAGAGAGTGCGTATTCAAAAAGTAATGACACCTACAGAGGTTGCAGAAGTGCAAATTTTAAACGAAAGTATTTGGGGGAGTCAGGCTATTCCCTCTCATCAATTGTTAGCGGCTGTACAAAATGGTGGATTAGTACTTGGGGCGTATTTAGACGACAAGCTGATCGGCTTTAACTACTGCTTTGTTGGCTATGGACATGGAAAAATGTATTTACACTCACACATGATTGGCGTGGAGAAAACATATCGTGAACAAGGTGTAGGTGAATTATTAAAGCATGCCCAGCAGGAATATGCAAAAGAATATGGGTTTCAGCTTGTGATTTGGCTATTTGATCCACTAGAAGCATGTATGGCTAATTTATCGTTTTTGAAGCTCAATTCCTTTAGTCTTCAGTATGAAAATGATTATTATGGTCCGCTCAAGGATGATTTTAACGATGGGCTACCTTCGGATCGAATTGTCGTAGAATGGTGGATCGAACGCGATCGAGTAGATGATTCCTTAGATGAACTAGAAGAGGGAGCCGAAGAAATTGTACCGTGGTCTTTAACGGTAGATGGCTTACCAGTGCTCGATATTGAAGGTGAATTTCAGCGAGAGCAATTATTTTATAAGGACGCTTATTTATTGCCCATACCTCAATATTTACAAAAGATGAAAGTGGATAGTCCTGAGCTTGCAGAAGACTGGCGTTATAAAGTTCGTACTATTTTAACGACATTATTTGAACAAGATTATGCAATCGTTCGAATGAAAAAGCACAAGGAATATGTCCATAGCTATCTATTAGTCAGACGCTCCTTATTAGCTTTATAATAAGGATAAGGAGTGAAATCTTGTGAAATTAGAACAGATTACAGTTAGACATATGAAAATGCCAATGAAATCTCCGTTTACAACGAGTTTTGGCACAATTGATGAAAAGGAATTTTTACTTATAGAAGCGATAGATCAATCAGGAACTGTAGGATGGGGAGAAGCTGTTGCCTTTGTAGCGCCTTGGTATACAGAGGAGACATTAAAAACAACATGGCATATGCTTGAAGACTTCTTGATACCTATCTTGTTACATAAAGAGGTTGGGCATCCAGATGAAGTTAGTGCTTTGTTTTCCTCTATTCGTCGTAACGGCATGGCGAAGTCCTCTATTGAAGGGGCTATATGGGACATTTATGCTCAACAAACGAAACAATCACTTGCAAAAGCATTAGGTGGACATAAGGAACAAATAGAGGTAGGCGTTAGCGTAGGTATTCAATCTTCCACCGAAGCATTAATAAAGCTATTAAAAAGCCATGTAAATAAAGGCTATAAACGAGTAAAAGTGAAAATTAAGCCTGGTCACGATGTAGAAGTTATTCGTGCTATACGAGCTGAAATGCCCGATCTGCCATTAATGGTAGATGCTAATTCAGCCTATACATTGAACGATATGGATGTATTGCAGCAACTTGACGCATTTAATCTATTAATGATTGAGCAACCTTTAGCTGTAGATGATATTGTCGATCATGCTAAGCTACAGCGAAAAATAAAAACACCTATTTGTTTAGATGAAAGCATCACTTCCTATGAAGATGCTCGAAAAGCGATAGAGCTTGGTAGTTGTGGTGTTATCAATATTAAAATAGGACGTGTAGGCGGTTTAACAGAAGCGAGAAGAATTCATGATTTATGTAAGGAAAATAAAATTCCTGTTTGGTGTGGTGGCATGCTAGAGGCAGGAATCGGACGAGCGCATAATATTGCATTAACATCGCTCACTAATTTTGTGCTACCAGGGGATACTGCAGGCTCTAGTCATTATTGGTATGAGGATATCATTACACCTGAAGTAATTGTAGAGGATGGTTATATTCGTGTGCCACAAACAATTGGTATTGGATATACACCTAATTTGAAGGTAATCGATAAGCTAACAATCAGCAGAAAGGTCTATTAATAGTAGGATCATCACCACACTTTGGTGATGATCCCGATAATAAGGATAAACAGGGAGAGAACTGATTGAAAAAAAGTTTGCAAATCGGTGGTGCCTATGTAGGAATTATCGTCGGTGCGGGATTTGCATCAGGACAGGAAATCGTACTTTATTTTACAAGCTATGGCTTTCATGGGGTATATGGTGCACTTATTGCGACATTTGGATTTGCTTTAGTAGGAATGTGCCTTGCACAAATTAGCTCAAGATTACGTACGACATCGCACAAGGATTTAATTTATCAAATATCAGGTAATACTGTAGGCTTTGTGATGGATTATTTACTGTCCCTTTTCTTATTCGGTGTAGCAGTAATCATGTTTGCAGGAGCAGGTGCTACGTTTCATCAAATGTTTGGACTGCCGGTTTGGCTAGGGAGCATTTGTATGATTGTACTGACTATAGCGACGGTTATGATGAATGTGAAGAGTATTATAAACATTATTGCTATTGCTACACCCTATCTGCTAGCAATTGTCTCGATCATAGCTGTCTATTCAATAGCTACGATGGATTTGACCTTTGTCGAACAAGCTGTTATCGCACAACAAGCACAAGTGAGTACTAAAAGCTGGTGGACTACAGCTTTACTGTATACGTCTTTTAATATCGGTGTGTGTTTTTCTCTTTTAACTGTTATGTGTGGATCTATTCGCAATGAGAAGGTGGCGGGGATGGGAGGCATTATTGGTGGGGTTTTGCTCGGAGCTTTAATTCTTCTTATTAACCTATCCCTTCTTGCCAAAATGAATGTAATCGTTGGCCTAGATATACCGATGCTAGCTTTAGCAAATGAAATTCATCCTCTAGTCGGTCTGTTGATGTCTTTTTCCTTATTAGGGATGATTTATAATACAGCGGTAGGGATGTTCTATTCATTTATGGTAAGGTTTTTTAAACCTAATAAGGCTAGTTTTAAGGTTACTGCCTTTTTTATCGGCGCATTGGGCTTTTTAGCAAGTCTCGCTGGCTTTACAACGCTTGTAGCCAAGCTATATGCAGTGATGGGGTATGTAGGTTTTATATTAATCATTTTAATTGTTTTTGCGTGGCTCAAAGGCGTTCGACGAATAGCATAATTTCTTTCAGCGAATGTTTTATGTAGCAAAAGCAATAACAACACACGACTGAGTGACCAACATCATGTTGTTGTTGTTGTCGCTTCGCTTTCGCACAAAAGACATTTATTGGCCCAAAGCCTCCGGACGCAATTATCAATTGATTTAAAAGGTGATTGAGAAAAAATTAGTATTTTATTCTCAATTACCTTTTTATTGTGACGAAAAAGTAGAGATATTTAACTTTGAGGAACCAAATAAATAAGAATTCCGTTAAGAAAGCTCGTGTTATTAAAGATTCTCAAATAAAACGAGAATAATTCTCAATGGAAGGTTGACTGAGAATGGAAACGAGCTTATAATGAGAATCGTGAGTAATGATAATCATTTTCAATGATTATTACGAGCAAAAATGAATCTACCGGGGATTACAATGAAAAAAAGATATCTTTTAACAGCAACTGTTGTGTTGTCTATAGTTTCACTATTTATCGGAGTAGTTGATATTAAACCGAGTGATCTATTAGACTTCGAATCAGAAGAAACTAGACTATTTATTATTAGTCGTATACCGAGACTTGTAGCAATTTTGTTAGCAGGTGCAGGTATGAGTATTGCTGGTTTAATTATGCAAAGCTTAAGTAGGAATAAGTTCGTGTCACCAACGACAGCAGGTACATTAGATGCTACGAAGTTGGGGGTTCTAATTTCGATGATGTTTTTCGCAAACGTCACGTATTTTCAAAAAATTTCCTTCGCTTTCCTATTTGCTTTAGCCGGCACATTATTGTTTATGCAAATATTAAATCGAATCAAGTTTAAAGATGCGATCTTTATACCACTTATTGGCTTAATGTTTGGGAATATCCTTTCTTCAATTACAACTTTCTTTGCGTATAAGGCGGATATTATCCAAAACATTTCTGCGTGGTTACAAGGAGATTTCTCATTAATGATGAAAGGTCGTTATGAGCTTTTATACATAAGTGTACCCGTGCTTATATTAGCTTACATTTATGCGAACCGCTTTACAGTGGCAGGAATGGGGGAGGATTTTGCAAAAAATCTTGGTCTTTCCTATAAATTCATTGTGAATCTAGGTTTAGTGTTAGTAGCACTTATTTCGACAACGGTAGTACTGACAGTTGGTGTGATACCGTTTCTAGGTTTAATCATTCCAAATATAATTTCGCTGTTCAAAGGGGATAATCTTGCTAAGACATTGCCTCATACCGCACTACTAGGAATGTCGTTCTTGTTATTCTGCGACATTATAGGGCGTGTACTGATTTTCCCTTATGAAATTCCGATTAGTATGACTGTCGGTGTCATCGGAAGTGCAATCTTCCTAATTATGTTATTTAGGGGGAAAGCATATGCGTAACCGTACAAAAATGTTGATCTTACTAGGTTTGGCTGTAGCATCTATTTTACTGTATGTATTTTATGAACTTAATGGTAACTTTCATTATGCGTTCCCACGTCGTCTCATTAAAGTGTTTGCAATGTCGTTAACCGGAATTGCGATTGCTTATTCGACGGTGGTTTTCCAAACGATTACACATAACCGTATTTTAACGCCAAGTGTAATGGGACTTGATGCATTATATATGATGGTTCAAACGTTCATCTTTTACTTTTTTGGCTCTATGTCGATATTCGTCATTAATGCCAAATACAATTTCTTACTAGCTGTTTCAGCTATGGTTATCTTTGCGTTAATTTTTTATCGCGTATTGTTCAAGGAAGGTAAGCGTCCGATTTATTTCTTACTGCTTGTCGGTATGATTGTCGGAACGTTTTTAGGAAGCGTAACTACGTTCTTCCAAGTTTTAATAGATCCGAATGAATTTTTAAGTTTACAAAGTAAAATGTTTGCAAGCTTCAACAATGTGAATTCGGATTTAGTATGGCTTGCAGCTGTTGCCATCATCATCACCTTTATTTATGGCTGGCGTCATATGAACCAACTAGATGTAATGTCTCTTGGTCGGGATACAGCCATAAACCTAGGGGTACCATATGATAAGCTTGTACAGCGTATGCTCATATTATCTTCGGTGTTAATAGCCGTGTCTACAGCTCTAGTTGGGCCTATTACGTTCTTTGGCTTAATCGTAGCAAATTTATCGTATCAATATTTTAAGACGTACAAGCACTCTGTGATCATCATAGGTTCTTGTGTAATGAGTATTGTAGCTTTAGTCGGTGGACAGTGGATGGTCGAACGTATATTTAACTTCGATACAACCCTGAGCGTTATTATAAACTTCGTAGGTGGCGTATACTTCATCTACTTATTATTGAAGGAAAGTAGGTCAGCAGGATGATCCAAGTAAAAGAACTCTCCAAGTACTTTGGGAAAAAACCGGTCATTCAAGATGTCAGTGTCGACGTTGTACCAGGGAAAATAACATCTTTTATTGGACCAAATGGTGCAGGTAAATCAACATTGCTTTCAATGGTAAGCCGTTTACTTAATGCAGATACTGGAGAAGTATTACTCGACAAGTCTGATGTACGTCGTTGGAAATCAGATGACTTTGCAAAGCGAGTATCTATTTTAAAGCAGTCGAACTATATGAATGTACGCTTAACAATTCGTGAGCTTGTTTCATTCGGGCGATTCCCTTATTCAAAAGGTAATTTAAAGCCGGAGGATGAACTAAAAGTAGATGAAGCAATTCAATATATGAATTTAGAGGATATTCAACACAATTATTTGGATGAATTATCCGGCGGTCAACGTCAACGTGCATTTATCGCAATGGTTATTGCACAGGATACAGACTATATTTTGCTTGATGAGCCGCTCAACAATTTAGACATGAAGCACTCTGTGCAAATCATGAAAATTTTGCGTAAGCTCGTGGATGAGTTAGGAAAAACGGTTGTCATCGTATTACACGATATTAACTTTGCTTCCGTTTACTCTGATCATATTGTTGCATTAAAAAATGGTCGTGTTGTCAAAGATGGTCCAACAAATGACATTATCAACCCTGATGCACTTAAAGAAATCTACGATATGGATATTCCTGTTCAAGAACAAAATGGATGTCGCATTTGTGTGTATTTCAACTCTTAAAAATAGTAAAGATGGGATAACCATCTATTAACTATAAATTAAATTTAAAGGAGCAATTTTACAATGAAAAATTGGAAATTACTAACTGTATTAATGGCTATGATGCTATTAGTATTAGCTGCTTGTGGTTCTAAGGACGAAGCAAAAAAAGAAGAGAAAGATTCTTCAACTGATAACAAACCTTCTGAGACGCAAAAGGAAGAAGCTACAGCTTATCCAATTACAATTCCAGGTAGCACACAAGGTGAAAATACATTTAAAGAAGTAACTCTTGATAAAGTGCCAGAAAAAGTTGTTGTATTTGACTATGGTTTCCTTGATACTTTAGATGCTTTAGACGTTAAAGTTGCAGGTGTACCACAAAAATCAGTTCCAAAGTATTTAAGCAAATATGCTGATAAATCTTATGTAAATATTGGTGCTTTAAAAGAACCTGATTTTGAAGCAATCTCTGAAATGAACCCAGATATTATTTTCATCTCTGGTCGTCAAGCTGCAGCTTACGATGAGTTATCTAAAATTGCACCGACAGTATTCGTAGGTGTTGATGCAAAAGATTTCATGCCATCATTCAAAGCTAACGTTGAATTAGCTGGTAAGATCTTTGGTAAAGAGAAAGAAGCTGCTGATGCATTTGCTGCTTACGAAGCAAAAGTAGAGGAAGTTAAAGCGGCAACAGCTTCAGCTAAAGAAAAAGCTTTAATCGTACTAGGTTCTGAAGGTGCATTATCTGCATATGGTCCTGGTTCGCGTTTCGGTGTAATTCATGATGTTTATGGTGTAAAAGCTGCTGATGAAAAAATTGAAGCTTCTACACACGGTTCAAACGCATCATTTGAATATGTTCGTGATACAAACCCAGACGTTTTATTCGTAGTTGACCGTGATGCTGCTGTAACTCCAGATGGTGAGTCTGGTACAAAAGCTGCAATTGAAAACGAAATCGTTGGTGCTACTAACGCTGCGAAAAACGGTAAAATCTTCTATTTAGATCCACAAGTTTGGTATTTATCTGGTGGCGGTTTAACTTCTGAAACACAAAAAGCTGATGACATTTTAAAGGCGTTTAAATAATATGTTTGTACAAATTAAACGTATTGTCGTTACGGAAGGGAATTCCGATAAAGTAGTTGAACGTTTTGGTGCTAAAAAAGATGGTCCAACATTACTTGAACAACAGCCAGGCTTTATTGATAAGCAAGTACTTTTGAAAAAAGTACGACGTGGTGATGAAGAAGTGTTAATTGTGGTTCGATGGGAATCAGAAGAAGCATGGAAAAATTGGGAGAAGAGCCCGGAGCATATTGCTGGTCATAAAGCAAATGCTGGTAAACCGAAGCCTGATCACATCATCGAAAGCGGACAAGAAGTTTATTATGTAAAAGGTTAATAATTTAGAGGTGTCTCAAAGTCCATTTGAGGCACCTTTTTTTATACGAATACGTACGGTCTCGTAGAAAAAACAATAGATAGGCAAAGTGACAGAGAGCGAAGGAAAGAATGGCTAGCGAGATTGAAAGAAGTCAGAGTGGCGAATAGAAAAATTAAGTGATGAATAGAAGCATTGAAATGACACATAAAACGTTATTAAGGAAGAAGGGAGGCACAAATTTATAACCGTGCCATCCCAATGTAGTTTTGTTTCTTAATGCTTAATGGACGCTTTATTCCATGCATTAAATGCTGTCGTAATATTAAAAGAAATACCATTATCACTAATGGAGACCTCGGTAAAATGTTTGGGTGCATAATTAGCTTCCTTTACAGCAGTATTATTTTTCCCTAAAGAGGACATTTCTATTTCTGAATTATAGAGATAAACAGGTAAGCCGACAGCGGCATTTCTATTATAAATGCTAGAGCAATTGCCTCTAGCATTTATAATACAAAAGCTTGGAAACGTATAGATTATAGGTGTATGTATGTTTAATCCAGAGGTAAATGGACTTACTAAAGGTGCTATAGATTGATTTTCTTCAGATACTCTTTTAATTCCATATTGTTCAATAAAAGCGTCTAGCTTTTGCTGAAAAGTATCCTCAAATCCAGGAATATTGCAAATAAAATTTGAAAATGTAGATTTGCTTTTATACTCTGCCAATGTTTCTTTATAAGCCTGTTGCTCGGCTTCAACAATTATTTGCTCTATACATTGCTGTTCTTTCGAAGGTTTTTTAATCGTGATTTCCTCTTCAGAAACAGAAATTGTACAGGAGAAATTAGCTGTAAGTATTAAAACATTTTCATTTACGTCATTTTTCATTTCAATCACTCCCTGTGTTTCGAGTATTTCCCTGTTAATAGATTTAAATGATTCCTAGCTGGCCATCTTGATAACTTAAGAGATTTTTATTCAGTACATTGCATACGGTCTCAATTCTATTTTCTAATATTTGACGATGAAGCTTTTAACTTGATTAAATCAAAATATTACGAACAGATGCGAATGATCTTAGCCTATTTAAGCGTATCATCGATAAGGACGCCATTTCAATGGTGGGTTTACGCCAAAAAATGGCGGTCAATAATATAATACCGCCATTTTTTGGCGGTATTTCCGTCATTATTATATGTAAAATATTCCCTAATAATTTTAATCTCTAGTATTATTTCCCATTAATCTGTATACTATTTGATAACATACTTGTGGGAGGAGAGGACTATTGCAGGAGCTTGACGAAAAAATTAATGAAACATTGGATATTCTAATTGAAAACGAGTTATTGATAGGTCATGAACTACGGTCGATGCTAAAGATTTTTAAGGAAGAAAAAAAGGCAGTTGGCTATTCATTTGGTAAGCTATGTTATTGGCATTACGAAGCATTTGTAGATTGTTTGAACGAGGACATCTATAAAGTTGCCGCAGCTATCGAACTTTTAATTTTATCGTTTGATATCATCGATGACTTGCAGGACAAGGATTCAGACTACAGTTGGACTAAAACACCTGAATTATCATTAAATGTTGCGTTAGCTATGCTAGTGATGGCTTCTAGAACTATACGTGAGACTTCCTTTGAACACAAAAGTGCAGCTATTCAAATACTTGATGATTATGCATTACGAAGTATAAATGGTCAGCAACTAGATTTACTTAATACTTGTAGGGATGAGCAATCCTATTTACAAATGATTGAACAAAAGTCAGGTTCTTTAACAGCAATGACTTGCTTAATTGGTGAAGTACTTGCAAAAGGCGAGACATCTTCTGATGTTAACGAGTATGGGAAATACATAGGTATTATCCAACAAATTAAAAACGATATTCAAAGTTTAAAAACGTGGGGATCTAAAAATGATTTGCTAAATAAAAGATACTCATTGCCTATTATTTATCTTTTATCACAGAAAAATGATGTTTCAAAGTCTGTTATAAGCTATTATAATGACAATATAGATGCATTTTTAGATAATAATGCTACGAAAAACGAGTTGACAAATGGTGGTGCG
Source organism: Lysinibacillus zambalensis (assembly GCF_040183165.1). Classification (NCBI taxonomy): domain Bacteria; kingdom Bacillati; phylum Bacillota; class Bacilli; order Caryophanales; family Bacillaceae; genus Lysinibacillus; species Lysinibacillus zambalensis. The sequence goes on along the minus strand of NZ_JBEGDG010000005.1, from coordinate 4,894 downwards.
ATACGTTATGCAATTACTATTAAAAATGTTTATAAGTTAAAAGCATTAAATGCTCTTGAAAATGTAGCTATAAATGAAGTATATACAGACTACCTAAAAAAACTAATGAAATGAGGAGGGATTAATATGATTAATGTAATTCAACATCTAGAAAAGAACCATGAACTAGTTACACTAATAAAAGAAGAAAAAGCCTCATTAATTGGAATTTCAGCTATGGAGCAAAAAGCAATACTTGACTCATTTGAAGAAATAGTATGCTTAGAAAACGTATTTTGGAACTGAAAATAATTAAACGTATATGGTTTCTACTTGCTATAAGTATTTACATATTGCTAGGTTCTTACCTACTATATGTCACTTACAGCATGAATTTTTTGACTATAGGTTTAAAAGAAGAAAATGGGGAATGGGTAGCAACTAATTCATACAATAAACAATTAGCGGATGGAAATCGAATTACTAAAGGAGATGTTGTTTTAAGTGTAGATAACATCCAAATAGAGAATGTCCCTAATGTAAAACATGATCATGTTTTACGTACGGCAAGCTCACTAACAATTATGAAGCCTAACGGACAAATAATTGATGTGAGGATTAGTAAATCAGATTTACAAGAGCAATTTTTTTATTATTTATTGGTAATACCATCCGGTTACTTTTTTTTAACATTGATTATTGTGTTTTACTTATATTTTAAACAAAAAAATACATCTCTTTTATGTTTGCTTATTTTATTTATGCTCACTGTTTCCATTGCTTATGTTAGCATCGGTGCATCCGGCGGCCTTAACAGTATAGGTGTAATCGTTAACCGGGGTAGCATGTTGCTATGCTTAGTGTTACTACTCCATTTTTTAAGAAATTATTATACATTTTTAAAAACAAACTGGTTGCGTTCTAACAATATAAAATTATTTTATATTCTTCCTGTGGTAGCAATGATACTAGGCGGTATGGGCATTATTTACCCTGCTATTAATAATTTACTTTCGAATATTGTACTAACGGTGTTCCTCATTTTCCTTATTATCATACTTAGTATTTTATTGCTAAGCTATTTCAAATATAAATCGCCTCAGTTAAAAGTTTTATTAATTAGTATAATGATTCCGTTTCTGCCATTCCTTTTTCTATATGCGCTCCCTAACATTTTATTTCATCAATCTATACTTTCAGCTGAAATTAGTGCTCTATTTTTATTGCTAATTCCGTTTAGTTTTATTTTTACACAGTTAGCAGAGCGGCTATTTGATATTGAATACCATATTACAAGACTTCGGTATTATATAATTTTTTCATTAATATTTACTGTATGGTTTATAGTTGGTTTGTATTGCATTGCCGGAAAATATTTAACTATACCTGTAATATCAGGTGTTTCTTTCTTTACTTTTACATCGTTAGTTGTCCTTTTTTACATAAAAGAGAAGGTAGATTATCGAAAGCGAAAAATTTTATTTTCGACAAAAGGGGATTATATACACCAGCTATACACTGCTGTCGATAGGATTGGTAAAACGATTAAAATAGATGAGCTTCTAGAGAAGTTTGCACAAGAGGTTTCATTACATCTTGAGCTAGAGAATGTATTTGTATTAACTTATAACTATGACACAAATCAATTTACTTCAACAGTTGAGGGAAGGCTTTCAACTAATCCAGCGCTAATAGAGGATTTAAAATTAGGAGAAATACGGAGAATCGACAAAGTCTACTTAGCCTTCCTCCATCAAGATGCTCATTATAAAAGAGCCTTAGTATTGGAACATAAAAATTCGATTCATTTAAAAGATGAAGAGCTTCTATGGCTTGAATTGCTTTTATTATATGTAAACAATTTTATTGAAAATACAAAGATGGTAGAAGAGCTGTTAGAGGAACTAAGGCATATGAGACAGGTAGATGATAGTCAATTACCTTGGTTAAGCAAATTATTATGGTTAAGATTTGAAGAGGAAAAATATCAATTAGCTCAAGAATTACATGATACCAATTTGCAAGAGCAGCTCCATATTGCCCGAGAGGTTGATGTCCTAGTCAATGCGAAAGATACAACTGATATTCAACAAAAACTTGATAAAATTCATCAACAGATGATTACGTCTTTACATGATTTAAGAGCATATTGCGAAAATTTAAAACCTCCATTATTAGATACATTAGGGCTAAACGCTGCGTTAGAAAAGTTAATTCGTAAAGTAATAGAAAGAGCTAGTTTTAAATTAATTTATACGATAGATCGCCTTTATTTAGAAGATGAGCGTATGAATTTAATGATTTATCGACTGTTTCAAGAATTACTCAACAATGCTTTAAAACATTCCTATGCAACAACAGTTGAAATACGTTTACAAGAAATGAACGATGGTTTTGAAATCATCTATAAGGATGATGGGGTAGGCTGTAATGTAGATGATATTATTGTCGGAGAGTCAATGGGAATTCAAGGTATGCAAGAGCGTGTAAAGGCCTTTAACGGGCAGTTTTACATCGATTCACAGGTTAATGAAGGGATGTTTATTAGAATTACAGTAAAAGAAGGAAGTGATACACTTGATTACGATGCTTATAGTGGATGACCACCCTATTGTGTTAGAGGGAACGAAAAATTTATTTCAAGAAAATGATGATATTATAGTTGATACAGAAAGTGATGCGACTCATGTCATACAGAGAATTAAAAACAAACCGTATGATATCTACTTAATTGATATAAATATGCCATTAGAGAATGGCATACATTTAGCACGCAACATTAAAGCTATCCAGTCAAATGCTTCAATTATCCTTTATACTGGTGATGATATTACTGATTATTATCCACTTATTTTAGAGCGGAAAATAGAAGGGATTTTAGCTAAAACAGCGTCTAAGGAGCAAATTTTACGAACTGTTCGAGCCATTGCAAATGGTGAGATTGTGTTACCTCAAAATTTCTTGGATTTTCTCGATAATAAATTTAAATTGCAGGATGCAAAACTTGATATACACTTAAATGAAAAAGAAAAGAAAATTTTAAGATTGATTGCAGAAGGACATACGAATAAAGCGATTGCTATAGAATTAAATATCCCTCAGCGAACAACTGAAAGATATTTAACGCAACTATTTTCTTTATTGAATGTAGATTCAAGGACTGACGCTGTGAATCTTGCAGAAAGAATGAATTTACTATAGATTGTCTGTATGTTACAATCATCCTCTCTGGTAGATTTTTCTATAAAAAGGGAGAGTTTAGGTGGTTTTAAAATACCATAATTTAATTTAGTTAATTATACCTAAACTATAAGTCTAAATATCTAAAATTTTCGTTTAATACCGCCAAATTTTGGCGGTATTTTTTGTATGTCCGCCAAATCACGCCAAGAATTGGGGCAAAGACCGCCAAAAAATTGGCGTAAATCCAACGTTGAAATATCGGTGTAAGTACTGGTACGCTTAAGTTAATCGTGGTTAAGTAGATTTGTTATAGTAAGTAATACGATAATATAAGATTTCGATAAAAGCCTAGTTATCTAAGAATAAAGTAGAGATTGTAGATTTTTTAAAAGTTACTAGCCAGTCAACATACTTCACCATAAAACTTTATATAAAGGTAGGCGTGTATTTTGAAAGTAGAACTTGAAAATTTATTTTCTATAGATGAATCTAGTCAAGATCAAGTCATTAAAGTTTATAATCGCTATGGTATTTTCGTCGGTGCGCCTGAAATAAGAAAGAGAAATTTAAAGGCATCATTTAATCCTATTTTCACATTAAATGATGATGTAACATACGAACATGTCGCGGCACTATATAAATCATTGGAACATGAATTAGGAATTGTTTCTATTGGGGAACGCTTTTACTTTGACTTTTCAGATAGCGAATATGAGCAAGCTTCATTGTTTACCTTAAATTCGGCAGGTAACTCCCCTGATATGTTTATAGATGATAAAGGAACTTTATTTTCTTTAAGTACCCATTGCCAACACTGTGGACTAATGGAAAAAGAACAACTTTCACCATTGGTGATAGATACTACGGAAATGAAAGATCGTCATCTAGTTCATGTGAGCGGATATTGGGTAGCTTCACAGGAATTAGCGACATTAATGAAACAAGAAGATATTAAAGGCTTTGAACTTTTAGAGGTTATTCATCAAGGACCGGGAGAAGGGAAGCGAAAAGCTTTTCAAATTATACCGACACAAGTATTGCCGGAATCTAGCACTGAAAGAGTTAAATTGTATTTTGCGACAGAGCAGCCTCCATGTCGTTGCGGATTAAGTGGGGTAATTAATGGTCCTGATACTTATCATCGCGAAGATTTAACCAATATAAAAAATGATATTTTCCTCTCGGCAGAATGGAGCCATGACGGAAGATATTTATACCGAAAAACTTTGTTCAGTAGAAAGTTTAGAGAACTAATTATTAAAAATAATATATCCCGTGAGGTAAGAGGAGAGAAGGATAGAAACTTTGGACCGAAGGATTGGTTATTCGATCCAGTGTTATTAAAATAATTCAAATCGAAAATGAGGATGTGTATATTTTGTTTAGAAAAATAATACCTATCGTTGCAATCTTATTTGTCGTTGCATTAGCTCTTTCAAATTATTTTAATAAAGCAGAAGGAAAATCCTTTGTCATACCACAAGAAAGAGGGAATACGGTAGGTTAGAAACCGGTCATTAAGGGTCAGTTGATTTCTAAATTATACAGCCCCTTAATGCGGGATAAAGTGAAACTTAAATCAGTGGGGAGGTTTACCCCGCTGATTATTAGTCTTCACCAATCGGGCATTTAGGGGCAGTTAATTATTTATAGTTTACAGCCCCTTAATGCGGGATAAAGTGAAACTTAAATCAGTGGGGAGGTTTACCCCGCTGATTATTAGTCTTCACCA
>NZ_JBEGDG010000049.1:0-5297 GCF_040183165.1 Lysinibacillus zambalensis | reverse complement strand
CAGTTAAAACATTTGTTGCTGTCGCTTCGCTTTCGCACAGTTAAAACATTTGTTGCTGCCGCTTCGCTTTCGCACAGAGCTTTCTGGGGGCGTCGGGCCAACAGATGTTTTTTGCGCGAAAGCGTAGTGCTAACGTAGCGACAGCGGCACGATGTTGGTCACGAAAGCGTTATCACAGGATGTGATGGTTTTAGCCTTCGTTCCTCTATCCCTACTCCTCAAGGAGTCCCCAACCGTAACGAAGATCAACTTATCAATATGGCATACTTTTCAACTAATGTTATCTCCAACTTTTAATAATGAGCGCCTAAACTGTACTAGATATCCATCGAAATAAAAATAACATATGCAAACGCCTAAAGGTAGAGGTTTCTATTCACAACCTCTACCTTGAATGATTTCATTTCTTTAATAGACTATTAAAATTTATAAATATTTTCGCTGCATGGCCTCGTTTTGTAGGAGCCTCGGGTGCAAATCCCCCTTCACTACCTATAATAATACCTTGCTCATATAACATAGTTATTGCATGTTTTGTTTCTTCGTCGTAAGAGGCAATATCAGAGAATGGGGCTTTCCCTTTCACAGCATAAGATTGCTTTTTCTCATATTCATAAGCACGATTAATCATTACTGCTAATTGAGCGCGAGTAACTGGCAGCCCTGGGCTAAACGTCCCATCCGATCCCTTAATTAGCCCATGTGCATACGCTGCTGCAATTTCTGACTGAGTTCCGACATCATAAATTGCAATGTCTGTAAACGGTGCCTGTTCATTCGTCGTTAAACCAAGACTTCTAACAAGCATCGAAGCGGCCTGTGCACGAGTAACAAATTGATCAGGTTTAAACGTACCATCTGGATACCCGTTCATAATACCCAATTCAGCTGCCTTCAATATAAACTCCTTTGCCCAATTCTTTTCTATATCAGTAAAGCTTAAATTTCTTCCCGTAGTAAAAGTAACTGTTGGACTTTGAACACTTTCATTCCCAGCCGCATCAACCGCTTTAATTGCTACCGTATATGCTGTATTCGCTATTAAATTATCCAACGTTATAGCGTTTATTGCAGCATCTTGTGTAAATGTTAGCTTACCGTTTACATATACTTTGTAACTAGTGACACCTACATTATCCTTCGCTTCCTGCCAGCTTAATTTTACCGTTGTACTATCCATCATGTTTGCTTGGATCGTTTTTGATACATCCCATAACGTACTTGTTTTAATCGCTGGTAAAAACGCCTCGTTCGCTACTGCTAAATAGCCTGCTTCACTTAAATGAATATTATCAGGGTTTGGTAAATAGCTTGGAACATCTTTTGCTACAATATTGTATGTCGGTACAAAAATGGCACTCGCTTTTTCAGCAGTTGTTTTTATCGTTGCATTCATAACTTTTAATAGCATTTTAAATTGTTGCTGTACATCCTCACTATAGTAAGGAAAAGAATTATAATAGCCCATCACATAAATTTGAGCATTCGGATTAAGCTTCTTAATTTCTTCTAATATAGCAGCAATATTTTTTATTGCTCCCTGGGAAGCTTTTAGCATCATTGCTGCATTAATGCCTGTTGTCTGAGACTCTTCTAAAATAGGTATTAAATCATTGGCACCAACGGTTAGTGTAATAATTTCAGCCTCTTTAATAGATGTGTGAACCTTTACCTTCTCACTTGGATAACCGAATCCTACCACTGACTTTTCCACATTATTTTGTATATCCATTAATACATCACTCGTTGTATAGCCTGAATTGGCAAAACCCTTATTATAAGAAGTAATTAAACCATCTTGCTGTAAAGATTGTGCAACAAAATCCGTGTAACCTAACCCGATCATACCAACCTCATTCATACCATGTGCTAAGGAATCACCCAGTGCTACATAATCTGCTTGATCTACCCAACTTGGCGCTATGTAGTCTCTTTGTTCCTCCGCATTTACACCTATTGGTACTACTAATTGACATGCCAGAATGCTAGCCGCTAAAAATCGAAATTTCTTTGATAATTGCACACCCTCACTCCTCCAAATTTTACTAATTACTATTTTAATATACAGGAGATGGAAATGGGCTAAAAAAGCGTAATTATTTTTAATGTTCATCACCAAAAGTTAGGATGACGTTTGTTAAAATGTACGCCATGTTTTCGTTCCGGCTGGGCGACTTCTTGGGGATCAGTGAACTGCGCCTATGGTGATGAACCTTTTTTATTCCAGCTGAACCTTCCCATAAATGCCGCCACCACCAACTTCAATTACCAATTGCCCCGTTCTTGCTAAATCAATCATCTTGGCAATTTTATGTGGCACGATTTGTTCGAGTTGTTCTAGCGTAACTCGATGCAAGATGTTCATCTCTGTACCAAATGCTTGTACTAATCGTTCCATCATTTTCGGCCCTAATCCTGGAATAAATTCTAGTGGTACTTGGTGAATATATGGTGGTCGTGCACGTTTATCAGTTACTTGCTCTGAAAGCTCCTTTATGCGTGTTGCAACCCCTTTTATAATTTGCGTGCTTTCACAGTTTGTACAAATTGTTGCAGCGGTGCTGAGCTGCTCACCACATTTTGCACAGACGGTTTGATGATATTTACCAAGCAAAGGATTTAAACCATAATTGGCTGTTACTGCTCGACCTTGTTGCTCATGAAGCGCCATCTTTAATTCTGTAAAATTTGCATTTGATAGTCTCAATTTTTGATACTCACGTGCAATTTTCCCAAGTGAATGTGCGTCAGAATTGCTAACAAATGTATATGCTTGTAGTTCTCTAATGTTACTCACCATTTCAGTATTGGAGCTTAACCCAAGCTCTATCGCATCTATAAGCTGAGGGTCAAAAACTTCTGTTAAACTACGATGTACACCTTTACCGAACAAACTTTTAAATGGTGTGAAGACATGGGCAGGAATAAAAAGACCGCCTAATTCATGAACCTTTTGCTGCAATGTTAGCCCATCACAATAAATTCGCTGAGAGCTTAAATGGATATTTTTCATATGATTAGACATCCAGTTTGAAAATTCCCTCATAAGCGAAAGTGTTGGAAAATAAGCAAGCACATGGATGGGTCCAAGGCAACGCTGATCATATACTTCAATTTCAGAACCTGGAATAAGTGTAGTTTCTTGAAAACGAAGTCCTCCCTGTTCCAGCTCCTTCAGTTTACCCTGTTCTATCATCTTTGCCATTTCATCCATTACTTCTGGTGAATGACAATCAATAATCCCGATAATTTCTAGTCCCTTTCTTGCGCTTGAAATCTCTAAAATTCTCGCTAGCGTTAACGTTTTACTGCCAGTTATTTTAACAGCACGTCCACTTGAAGTGCGTCCAATATGAATATGTAAATCTGCATAGAAATCCTGCATCATTGTAACCCCCTATCCACTCTTTAAGTGAAATAAAAAAACCTCACATTGCTGCAAGGCATTTTATTCGTAATTATGATGGATGATTGCTGTTAGTGCTATTATTTGACTCAAAGGCACCCGAGCCTTGTGATGGCAACGTTGAAGAATCATAGGCTACTAAGGTCACCCCAATGTTCTTTTCTAGCTCATTAATTCTTTCAAGCTGTTGCTGATTTAGTTGCGCAATTTTTATCTCTTCCATTTTCATCAAATCCTTTCACGAATAAAGTTCCCTAAATAAGAAACATATATACACAGAAAACAATGACTGATTGTCAGTCATTTTTCGTTGACTTTATTTCAGCTATTTTGTAACATAATAAATAAGCAGGCTAAAAGCGAGGGATTCCATGTCAAAAGAAGAGAAAATTATTCAAGCTGCAATTGAAGTTTTTCGTGAAAAAGGAATTGAAAAGACAAAGGTTTCAGATATCGTAAAAGCTGCAGGTATTGCGCAAGGGACATTTTATCTTTATTTCCCATCAAGGCTTTCAGTTATGCCAGCCATTGCAAAAGTTATGGTTGAGAAAATTATTGCTGCTATAAACGATGGTATTTCAACACAGGAGCCTTTTGCAAAGCGGCTTGAAAAGTTAGTAGATATTGTATTTTCACTAACAGAGGAATATCGAGATGTATTTGCACTTATCTATGCTGGTATTACACAAACCGAGCATATGAAAGAATGGGAAAATATATATGCTCCCTATTACGAATGGATGAATAATTTCTTATACGAGGCTCAACAAGAAGGAACGATACGTGAATCTCTAAACACTACACGTTCTTCTAAACTTATTATCGGTCTAGTAGAATCTGCTGCTGAACAAATTTACTTGTATGATGACAGTGAAGAAGAAACAATTAGACTTCAAAAGCTTGAGCTCCTCAACTTTTTACATCATGCACTCGGTTTACGTCACGCCTAAGTGACGTTCTCTTTTACACTAAAAATGACTGATTGTCAGTCATAATCATGGATAAATGAAAGGAATAACTATGCAAAAAGATTGGGTTTATGTTGGATTAACTAGTTTGTTTGAATTGTTTTGGATATTTGGTTTTAATGTTGCCGGTGCTTGGTGGCATTGGATTATTATTGTGTCCTTAATTGCGTTGGATTTTCATTTCTTATCGAAGGCTTGTGAAAACTTACCTACTGGCACAGTTTATGCGACTTTTGCAGGGGTCGGTGCAATTGGTACTACATTAATGGACATTTTTATTTTCGATGGTGAGTTTAATACGATAAAAGGAATTTTCATGTTTATTTTAGTATTAGGTGTTATTGGTCTTAATTTAGCTGATAACCCTTCAAAAGATTATGATGAAAAGAAAGGAGCTAATGCATAATGGGCTGGTTACTTGTTTTATTAGCCGCAATTTCAGAAATTATCGGTGTTGTAGGTTTACGCTTTTATAGTCAGAACAAAACTATACGTAATTTATTAATATATGTGGGCGGCTTTGGTATGTCCTTTGTGCTTTTATATACCTCCTTTAACTATCTACAGTTAAGCATTGCCTATGTAGTGTGGATTGGTATTGGTACAGTTGGGGCTGTTCTCGTGAATATTATATTCTTCGGTGAATCTAAAAACCTGACTCGAATTATTAGTATCATCGCCATTATCATTGGTGTGGCAGGCTTAAAAGCAGTATCTTAATTTGTCTTCAATTCTAAGTAAGTAAATGTGTCCTAAAGCTTATGGCTCTTTGGCACAGCGAGGGGTTGATTTCCGTTCCGACTAGGTGCTTTGTTGCTGACGCTTCGCTTTCGCACAGTTAAAACATTTGTTGCTGACGCTTCGCTTTCGCACAGTTAAAACATTTGTTGCTGACGCTTCGCTTTCGCACAGTTAAAACATTT
>NZ_JBEGDG010000048.1:0-5634 GCF_040183165.1 Lysinibacillus zambalensis | reverse complement strand
GTTAAGACACCGCCCTTTCACGGCGGTAACACGGGTTCGAATCCCGTACGGGTCATACTAAAATACAGTAGATGTAAATTACATCTACTGTATTTTTTTTGTTATAAAGATAGCTTTTAAGATTCTACTAATTGTCTTACACGATTATGATTAGTTGAAATGTATTTGAACATTACTACATATTCTCATTAGAAAACTAAAGCAACTATAAGAAAACGTCTACTCATTTTTGGGTAGACGTTTTGCTTTTTACGCTCTTAATAGCATTCTTTCAAGTGAGCTACGTGCTTCTTCAGCAGTGTGAGCATCTACTTGAATACAATTATGTGGCTGCCCCTTTTGTATACTTTCTAAAGACCAAAGTAGATGGGGAAGGTCAATACGATTCATCGTAAGACAAGGACAGAAATTTTCATTTAAAGAGATAATCTGCTTATCAGGGTGCTGTTTGATCAGACGATTGACGAGATTCATTTCAGTACCGATTGCCCATGCTGAATCACTTGGTGCTTTATTAATCGTATCAATAATGTATTTTGTAGAACCTGCATCATCTGCAGCAGCAACCACTTCACGACTACATTCTGGATGAACAATGATCCTCATATTTGGATGAGTTTTACGTATGAGCTCCGTATGCTGAACCGTAAAGCCTTCGTGTACAGAGCAGTGTCCCTTCCATAAGATGACTTGAATGTTTTCTGGGGACTGATCCGTTTCAAGCTTATTTGTATGAGGATTCCAAACGGCCATATTTTCAAGCGGTATTCCTAAATCGTACGCAGTATTTCTACCTAAATGTTGATCGGGTAAAAAGAAAATACGTTGTTTTTGCGTAAATGCCCATTCAACCATTTCTTTTGCATTGGATGATGTTACGCAAGCTCCACCATGTCGTCCCGTAAATGCTTTAATGGCAGCAGTAGAATTAACATATGTTAGAGGGATAATGGTATCGCCAAAAAGTTCCTGTAAAACTGGCCATGCTTGTTCTGTTTGATAAATGTCTGCCATATCTGCCATTGAACAGCCCGCACGCATATCAGGTAAGTATACATGCTGCTGTTTAGTTGTAAGCATATCAGCTGTTTCCGCCATAAAGTGTACGCCGCAAAATACGATATGTTCAGCTTCCGTGTTAGCTGCTGATATTTGAGCAAGTTGTAAGGAATCCCCTGTTGCATCAGCAAATTGAATCACTTCATCTTTTTGATAGTGATGCCCAGGAATGAAGAGCTTACTGCCTAATTCCTTTTTTATAGCTAGAATGCGAGATTCCATGTCATTTTTAGATAAAGCACGATAATGCTCGGGTAGTAGTGACATTTGTTGAAATAGATTAGTGATGGACAATGAAACTAGCTCCTTTCGGTTTAACAATTGCACTAATATCAAAAGCTTTTACGGAATGTGTTAGCGCTCCGAGTGAAATCCATTGAATACCTGTTATCGCATAGCTATTTAAGTTTTGAAGTGTAATGCCGCCCGAAGCTTCTGTAGCGATATGTGGAGGAACAGCAGGAAGCCATTCACGTATTTCTTTAGGGCTACGATTATCAAACATAATGATATCAGCACCAGCTGCAATTGCTTCATCTAATTGTGCTTTTGTTTCAATTTCGACTTCGATCTTAATGGTGTGACCGATTTTCTCACGGGCCGCCTGTACTGCATTAGTAATACTACCTGCAAAAGCAATATGATTATCCTTTAGCATGATCGCATCGAATAAACCATTGCGATGATTATAGGCACCACCGATTCTAACAGCGTATTTATCTAACATACGCAATCCAGGCATTGTTTTGCGCGTATCGCATATTTTCGCATTAGTACCTGCAGTTTCTCGCACCGCTAAATTTGTAGTTGTGGCAATAGCAGACATACGCTGGATAAGATTCAAAATTACACGCTCACCTATTAATAACTTTTGAAGAGGTCCTTGAATAACAGCAAGAACATCACCAGCATTTACTTTTTCTCCATCTTTTTTATAAAGGGTAATATCTATCGATCGATCCAGTAGAAGAAATCCATGCTTAATGATGAGAGCTCCACAAAAAATGCCGTCTTCTTTCGCATAAAAAGAAAAAGATCCCTGTTGTTCAGGGGAAAATATTAATTCACTTGATAAATCTCCATCGCCTATATCCTCATTAAAAAATTGCTTTAACAATTCCTCGAGTTTGATGATATTCATATAATGAATCCCTCACTTTCATCTGTCCTTGTTGAAAAATAATCCAACGGTTTGCCCACTGGTTATCATTTTCTGGTTGATCAACGCGAATATGTGCTCCGCGAGTTTCTTTTCGTGTAATGGCTGCGAATGCCATTAATATAGCGACAATATGCATCATGAAAAGTTCAAGTTCCTGTTGATTCAGGCCATTTAAATTAACATGAAGAAGTGTTTGCAATGAGGGCAATTGTTGTACGAATTGTTGCATATCGATAGGACTTCGCACAATGCCTAATGTGTGCATCATCATTTGTCGTAATTGATCTTTTGTAAATAACGATGGCATTGTTTGTTGGTGATGTTTGTCACTAATCAAGAAATTATTTTGTGTACAACCTGTTTGAATAATGTATTGGGCTGTTCTTTGTCCAAACGTAATTCCTTCTAATAGAGAGTTACTAGCTAAACGATTGGCGCCATGAACTCCTGTACAAGCAACTTCCCCAATTGCATAGAGATTAGGAATAGATGTCCTTCCTTTGTCATCAGCAACAACACCGCCCATTAAGAAATGGCTACCTGGTGCAACTGGAATTAGGCCATCCTGTAAATTAACATTATTGTCAGAACAAAGTTGAGCAATCGTAGGGAATCTTTCTTCAAAGTGTTCAATCTTTGTAATATCAATAAATGTTTCCTGCCCAGCAGCACGTTTATGAAATAATGCATGTGCTGTAACATGGCGTGGTGCTAAGTCCAGCTGTTTATGTATCCCTTTCATTAAGGGCTGACGATACGCATCGACAAATATTCCTCCGGCGCCACGAACAGCTTCAGATACTAACCCTTTGGCCTGACCTTGAGACCAAAGTAAGCTTGGATGAAATTGCATAAATTCCATATCACTGATGGCAGCTCCTGCACGATAGGCTAATGCGATCCCATCACCAGTATTCGTAGCAAAGTTAGACGTACAAGAATAAAGAGCACCTGCACCTCCTGTCGCGAGAATGACGTGGTGGGCAAGGTAGCGTTTCGTTCCCTTTGCTCCTTTTGTTAGAACGCCAACACAATCCCCATTTGTGTTTAATAAAAGCTCATAAGCCATCTCATAGCAATTCACGACGATATTAGATGTGAGTTGATTGAGCAAATAATCTATCATTACTTGACCAGTACGATCACCGCCTGCATGTAAAATGCGGTGATGACTATGTGCTCCCTCTAAGCCAAGAGCGGGGGACCCGTCAACTTGTCGATCAACTGGGAAGCCCTCATTTAATAAATTACGCATAATTTCTGTGCCATTTTCTATTAGTACTTTAACATTCCTTCTTTCATGATGATATTCACCAGCAGTCAACGTATCAGCAATGTGAAGCTTTGGATGATCTTCTTGACTTGTAACGGCAGCAATACCGCCTTGAGCACGATAAGAACTACTCATTTTAACTGAACACTTTGTCACTAGCTGTACTTGAAAATGTTCTTCGAGAAGCCGAGCAGTTTGAAGTGCGGCAATACCGCTACCAATAATAAGTACATCTGTCTTTACATCCATACATATACCTTCTTTACAGTTGTCTTGACACTTATCTTTGCATAAAATAAAAAAGAAAACAAGACCGAATGAATTAGAAAGGAAGAATAAGATGATTTATATGGATTACGCTGCAACCGCTCCAATGACGCCAAAAGCTCTTAAAGCATATTGCGAGGTAGCAAAGCAGTATTATGGAAATAGCGCAAGCTTACATGACCTAGGAGGACAAGCCCATTATTTTGTTGAACAAGCAAGAGCTGTTGTAGCAAGGTCACTTGGAGTAAACAGTGATGGTATCATTTTTACGGGAAGTGGAACGGAGGGCAATTTAATTGCGATTTTGTCATTAGCTTTAGCTTCAAATAAAGGGAAGCACATTATATCATCCCAAGCTGAACACACATCGGTACATGCGGCTTTAAATACACTTGAAAAAATGGGTTTTACGGTCACGAAGTTACCCTTACAGCAAGACGGTTGTATTCAAGTAGAGCAACTACGAAAAGCAATTCAAGAAGATACAGCTTTAATCACTATTCAACATGTAAATTCAGAGATAGGTTCTATTCAACCGATAGAAGAAATTGCCGAAATTGCAAAACAATCAAATGTGCTTATACACGTCGATTGTGTACAATCCTTTTGTAAACTCTCGTTAAAACAGCAAGTAGATGCTATTACTGTTTCAGCGCATAAAATAGGTGGGCCAAAAGGGTGTGGTGCCATATATATGAATCCTGAGCTCCGTGTTCCTGCATTAGCTCCAGGTGTCACACATGAGCGCGGACTAAGGGGAGGCACACTAGATACCCCAGCTATTGTCGCATTTGCTACGGCGATTGAAGATTATCAATATGAGTGTCAGCAATATGCAGCATTACGTCAATACTTTAAGGAGAATTTACCAGAGACGTGTCAGATCATTGAGTGTAAGAATCAGTTGCCTAATATTTGTGGTGTGATGATGAAAAGAGTAGAAGGGCAATACGTTTTGTTAAAATTAAATGAAGCGGGGATATGTATTTCTACAGGAAGTGCCTGTGATATTCATAGTGAATCTGGTACAAAAGCGATTTTATCAATGGGTTATTCTATGGGAGCAGCTCGTCAATTTTTTAGAATATCCTTTGGTCCAGCAACGACATTTGAGGAAATTGATCGATTACAACGAGCACTTTTAAGCCTTTAATGTTCGACATGTGAAATATATTAAATGCTTTCTAAGCAAGTAAATGAAAGGCTCAATAAATAATATTGAGGATAAGATTAAAACTGAAAAACTATGATTAAATAATTTTGAAATGATAATTTATGTACATGTTAAGTAGTCTATAAAAATAATCTTCATTGGATATTTTTTGTACATGTATACTTATTTTGGTTGGTGATTGGAGCGAAGGGCTACTCAAGTACTCCTGTCGTAGAGCATTGAGTTTGGGGGAAGAAGTAGCTTGTAGCGAAAATTAGTGCCTTTTATTTATAAAATGAATATAAATAGTTAACTAATTCTCATCTATTAAATTAATTGTTTTCTTTTAATTAAACAATTGCTATAATAAATAGCAGAGTGATAATTTCTCGTAGAAAACAAAAAATATCTCTAAAAAGTAATAATTTCTTTTTTTTATAAAAAAGTATTGCACAATGCTAGAAAACGTTATACAATAATTCTTGTCTTGAAGGACAGGTAATAAACTTCAAAACGAAATACATAAAGGTTTCAACATACGAGTAGTTCGGGAAAGCGATGAAGAAAAGGAAGGACGTACTTAAGTACATGACTGACTGAACGACAGAGGCTGACGAAAAAGTACGACGTATATCGAAAACTTAATAGTCTAGTGATGATGGCAAAGAGGTCACACCCGTTCCCATACCGAACACGGAAGTTAAGCTCTTTAGCGCCGAT
>NZ_JBEGDG010000047.1:0-7208 GCF_040183165.1 Lysinibacillus zambalensis | reverse complement strand
TATTCAGCAGATGCCAATGGTGTTATGTATTTAATGCCTCAAAAAGGTGCACGTGCTCAATTGCATTTTCCAAGTGCTGTTGAAGAAGAAGCTATCGTTATCAGCTCGGTGCGTGTCAGTCCAGCCACACCAGAGGGCGGACAAAAGCAGACGAAGAAAATGGCGGATACTACCATTAAATCATTGGCGACTAATGTAGGGAAAGATGTGACATTAGGTGTTGGTGATATTACCTTTAGTGCAGTAGATGGAGTATTGGACTTAAAGATGGATGATGGTGATGGCGTAACATTTCAAAGTAACAGTACCATCATGCTAGCGGCGGATGAAACACTCGAAATTAGTGGCATGAAAGAGCTTGCCGTAGAAGCGGAAGAATGGATTGCGATATCAGCGAAGGAACAAAGTCATGTAATTATGGCCGCTGACACACAATTAATTAGTACGCTCATTGATCAAGAAGGTATAGAGAAGCAAAGCCAGCCACCGAAATTAAATGAAGAAGCAATCGAAGCTACGACGAAAGTTGACTTAATCTTCCCGCAAAAGGCAGAAGAGAAAAAAGAGAAAAAAGGCTGGTTTAGTAGTTTAGTAGATGGCGTAAGTGCAGCATTGGATGTTGCTGGATTTATTCCTGTCATCGGTACATTTGCAGATATTGCGAATGCAGGAATTAGCTTGGCAAGAGGGAATTACATGGATGCGGCTATGAACTTAGTAGGTGCGATCCCAGTAGTTGGTGATGCCGCCAAGGGAGCCTATAAGGTCAAAAAAGGGGCAAAACTCTTAGATAAAGCTGCTGATGCCGCAAAAGGTGCTGATAAGGCAATAGATGCTTCAAAAGCTTTAGCAAAAGGGATGAAGGCAGCTTATCCGAAAGTATCTAAAACGTTAGATGCAGTAAAGGGACTAGCGGAACTAGCTAACAAAGCATCTAAGGCTGTGAAGACGGCCGCAGATAAAGTCATTTCGTCGATGGATGAATTGCTCGCTGCGTCGAAGGCAGTAGACGGAATGAAAGCTATGGCCAAAGCCGGGCTAACGAAATTTAATCATGGAGTATTAAAGAAATTTAATTGTACAAAAGGGTTAAGTGAAAAATTCTGTAAAAGAGGCTTTGAACCCGTCGATTTAATCACAGGGCGTATGATTTATGAGGGCGTCGACTTTGAACTGCCTGGACCTATCCCTCTTTCATGGGAACGCGCTTGGTACAGTGATAGTAGTCGGATTGGCTTGTCAGGTTATGGTATGCACTTTACATACGATCTAGCCTTAGAGATTTTTGAAGAAGAGGACCTGATTGGGATCGTTGTAACGGATGGTCGTGCAGTGGGATTTCCAATTTTACCAATAAACTTGCCGTATTTTAACAAACGAGAAAGAATGACCTTAACAAATACAGGTGAGGAGTATCATTTGTTTGAGCATGATACACGATTGATATACGTATTTGAACAAACAACAGAGACAAAATACAGGTTAAAAGAAGTAAGAAATGAGCAAGGCCATCATATTCAATTTGCCTATAACCTTAAAGGCTTCCTATCCCAAGTAACCGATAGTGTTGGAAGAGTGCTCGAAGTTACGACCAATGAGGTAGGCAGAATGACAGAGGTTGCATTGTGTAACCAGATGAGTCGTGAAGTCTTAGTTCGTTATTTCTACAATGATGGACAAGATTTAATCGAAATCCAAGATGCGTTAGGGCAAAGTACGCATATAAAATATAACAATCACTTAATGATGCAAAAAATAGATCGCAATAAAAATAGCTTCTTCTGGCGCTACGATGGCCCAACTACAGGTGCACGAGTAATTAAAACATGGGGAGACGGCAATGTCCTAGCGGGTGAGCTTTCCTATTATGAGGGTTATAACGAAATTACGAATAGCTTAGGTCATAAGAGTTATTATTATTTTAACGAAGATAACCTCTGTACGAAAATTGTTCATCCAGATGGTAGTGAAGTTAGCTATCACTATAATGAGGACTTTGAATTACTACAAGCAAGAGATGAAGATGGTCGTATCACATTATTTAGCTATGATGAGTGGGCAAATCCAGTAACGATTACCCTTGCAGATGGCAGTACCGTATCCTCTCAGTATGATGAGAAAGATAGATTGATCCAAGCTGTAAACGCAGAGGGCGGAAGTCGACAGTGGGTTTATAATGAAGATGGGACATTACAGGCAATTATTTTAGAAAATGGCACGAAGACTGAATTTTCCTATAATGAGCAATTTTTAATTGAAACGGTGACAAATGTGCAAGGTCATGTGATAAGCTTAGCTTATGATGCTGATCTAAACCTGAGTCAAGTAACATTGCCAGACGGGACAAGTTCGACATGGGCGTATGACCGTCATGGTAACTGTTTATCAACGACCAATCCGCTAGGGGCTACAGAGAAATTCCGTTATGATAACTTGAATCGCCTTGTACGAGCAAATCTTTCAGATGGTAACGACGTTCAATTAAAGTACAATGCCTATGATGATGTTATTTTTGCTAAAGATAATCATACGCAAGTAGCCTTTGATTACACCATTCTTGGCAGTTTGATATCCCGAGAACAAGGTGGAAAGAAAGTTAAATTCACTTATGATACAGAAGAGCTGTTAACCGCTGTAGTCAATGAAAAAGGCGAAGCGTATAAGTTTGAACGAGATACGAAAGGAAATATCATCAAGGAAATCGGCTTTGATGAGATAGAAAGAACATATGAGCGAAGTTTGGCAGGATTGGTTCAGAGAATTCAACGTCCTGGTGATCGTTGGACAGCGTATCAGCATGACAATTTAGGGAATGTCATTCGAGCTGATTATTATGATGATACTTGGGAAACGTTTGGCTATGACAAAAATGGTTCGTTAATTCAGACTGAAAATGAGCATGTGACAATAAAGTTCGAGCGAGATTTTTCTGGACAAGTGATCAAGGAGTGGCAGAATGACCATTGGATTGCGAGTACCTATGATGATTTAGGCAACCGTTCACAAATTACAAGTAGCTTAGGTGCAAAAATCGATGTCGCTCGTAATGTAATGGGTAATGTGTCGCAAATCACGGCTTCTCGTTTAGAGCAAGAACAGTGGACAGCAGCGATGCAATACAATGAACTTGGTCAAGAGATTGAGAGAATCCTTCCAGGAAATGTTATCAGCAAATGGCAATATGATGTGACCGGTAGACCGATACACCATCAAATAAGTAGTCAAAACCGCGATACACGAAGACGCGTGTATAATTGGGATGTTAATCACCAATTACGAAGCATGGTCAACGAGTTAACAGGTGTTCGGGTTACCTATGGTTACGATGAATTCAGTAACCTCGTTTGGTCCAACCAAGGTGGTCAATTTGACTTCTTACATCGTAGTGTTGATGATGTCGGGAATTTGTATGAAACGAAAGAAATGACAGATCGTATTTACGGTGCCGGCAGTAGATTACTTGAAACGAAAGAGTCAACCTTTTCTTATGATGATGAAGGGAATCTTGTTCAGAAAGTCGAAAAGAATGGTGATACGTGGAAGTACGAATACTATGGCAATGGTATGATGTCGAAGGTCATCAAACCAGATATGGAAGAAGTTACTTTTAAGTATGACTCGCTGGGTAGACGGATAGAGAAGAGTTCTAACGAGAAGACAATGAGATTCGTGTGGGATGGGAATACAATCTTACATGAGTATTCCTCAGAGAATGATTCAATTGAATTAGAAAATGATAATCTAGTCACATGGGTATTTAAAAATGGGTTTATACCTTCAGCTAAAATTACGAGTAAAGGTAACTACAGCATTATTAGTGATTCTCTTGGAACGCCTGTCGAAGCTTATGATCAAGAAGGCAATAAGGTTTGGTCAACTGAGCTTGATATTTATGGTAAAATAACAGAATTTACAGGTGGAAAAGATTTCATTCCATTCCGCTATCAAGGGCAGTATGAAGATATTGAAATAGGATTGTATTATAATCGATTCCGATACTACTCACCTATGGAAGGAATGTATACTCAACAGGATCCAATTGGTCTTGCTGGTGGAAATCCTACATTGTATGGGTATGTCGGTGATACGAATGTTATAATTGATCCATTGGGATTAAAGCCAAAACCTTTTAATTTTGCTGAGTTATCAGGAGATAAACCTCTTTCGTTAAATCCGAATGACATTTATTTTATGCAGAAAAATATCAAGAATAGTACTGGTCCATATACAGTTTTGGAAAATGCTGAATCATTAAAGAATGGTTCACTTAAAGTAAGCGATTTAAATACAATTAATGTTTGGAAAGATGCAGATGGTAAGATATGGACGTTGGATCATAGAAGACTAGCAGCATTTAGACTAGCAAATATTGATGAAATCCCAGTAAACTGGGCTAAGAGAAGTGAAGTAAAGCATCAATGGTTTAAAATGTCAACAAAAGTTGGAGGAACATCAATTGTTTTAAAGATGGATGATGGAACCAAATCGGTAATTTGTAGAAAAAAATAAAGTCGATAGTAGAAGTCGAAAGGTGTGAATTGTATGGATTGGTATGACATAATTGAAAACGTTTCTAATAAGCAACAGTTCTTAGATTTTGTAAATTTATTATCAGCCGATTTTAAAAAAAATAGAGATGAATGGGAGAATAAATCTATAGATGAATTTCTTCAAGGCATTGAGGGCTGGGTGGACAGTATGGAAGGTTTTTTTGAAAATTCTGGTTTAGAAACACCCCAAAATATTAATTGGAATTTTTTGTCTATAATGTTATATGTGGGTAAGATTTATGAATAAAAGTCCACTCTAAAAAAAGAGTGTGATTATACGAAATTTGTATGTTGAGAGGCTTTAAAATGATGAGTGTTGTGTAAAGAATATTTCAATATTATGATCCTAGCATGGGAATGTATACGCAAATAGACCTTATAGGGCTTACACTTACAAGGGCAATCCTGCATTCTATGACTATGTGAAAAGATCCGAATAAGTTTATCGATCCGTTTGGGTTGGGGATTGATGATTCATTTAAAATATTCTACAGCCGAAACAATATTGGTGCAAATTTTAGCGATAAGTCTAGTGCTAATGTTTTGACTGAAAAGACAATTGAGAAGAGGTTGAATTGAAGGATTCAAGGAGCTGTAAGGTAAATGAATTATGATAAACTTAGTAAAGAGGTGGCATATGCTCTACGGCATTCTCCGAAGGATTATGAATTAGAGTTAGATGCTAATGGATGGGTTTTAGTTGATAAATTGTTAGAATCATTAAGAAGGTCTGATAAATGGTCACGCATTGAGATTAATGATTTGAAAAAAATGATTGAGAAGTCAGAAAAGAAGCGTTACGAAATTGTAGATGATAAAATAAGAGCATTTTATGGACATTCGATTCCTATGAAAATTCAAAAAAAGGAAATGAAGCCACCTAGCACACTTTATCATGGAACTAGTCGTCGTTTTCTTGAGTCGATAATGAAGAATGGCTTGGTTCCTAAAACAAGGCAATATGTTCATTTATCTGAAGACATCCATACTGCTATTTTAGTAGGTAAAAGGAGAGACACTGACCCTATAGTTTTAAAAATCAATTCGGAAGATGCATATAAAAATGGTGTGAAATTTTATTTTGCGCATGAAATGATATGGTTAGCAGATGCTATACCATATGATTTTATCAGTCACTAAAATTATTTAACAGCACAGAAACCTACAACATGGAGAGGCGTATCTTTATAGTAGAAATATGAAAACACATGTATATGGTATTATTCCATATACATGTGTTTTTTCTTGTTTTGATTTACTTTTATCCCTCACTATTTAGATAATGATTGTTAAATTATGTAAAAAATCGAGTGTTAAACAAGTAAAAATTAGTTGTTTGATCACTTTAAACTCGGAAAACGAGTGATTTTATTCATCCTTAAATAGCAAAAATGTACATAATGGTGTTGACATTTATATGGATACTTTAAATTTTATTACCACTAACAGTAGCATACCTTCACCATCGTAGAAACATATTTTACAACTATAACTATTCTCTCCAACACGAATGTAATCTTAGTTTGATGCCAATTACATTTCTTGTACCTTAATGATTAAAGTTTCACTTTATCCATCTCTCACTCAGTATATCTAACTACTAAAATTAGAATTTCCCTAATATACAGGTTTTTTTGTCTATTCTGAATAATAGTTCGTATGGATGTTGACTTTTTATCTATGGTTTATTAGCATATTTATGAAGAAAATAACCAATTAATGGTTTTAATTCCATATGTAATTAATTTAGGGGTATTACTGATTTATAAAATTAATAACAAAATTGAACGATAGTATTTAATAGGAAAGTAAAAAATACAAGGTTATGAGATAGAAAGAATAATACAAATCGAAACAAAGGATAGAACATAATGAATTTCATGGATGAAGAGTTATCATGATGAAGAGACATGTAAGGCAAAAGGAATGAATGGAGAACATCGAACCCCAATTATTACATATGAGTTTACAGAAATGATTTTTTATGAGGATTAAAATCCGTTTGTATACCTTCAACATTTGACGTGTTTGGAACCTGAATTAAGGATAAAAAATATCCATCTAGTCGTAGATACGATTATATCTATACAAACGAAAAATCTACGTCGTGTTGAAAATCATGGAACAACAGATAAAAGTAGAAGAAGTAAAAGATTTCACACATTCCAGGATGAATATATTTCAAAAAACACATCCAACTGCGAAAATGTTGGATATTGGTATTAATGAAGTTAACGGTGTACAGATTGGTTATTTATTTCATGACGCAAGTACTAGATAACAAGATTTATAATTTAATGTTTTTGTTTTAGGTAGGCGAGAAAAAACGATGGGGTCGCTTAATTGTGTCAAAAAAGAGATGAATATTTGGAAACCCATTGCTTACGGCATGTTGGAATTTAACTTACAAGGTTTTTAAAAGACGAAGTAGATTGAAAGGAGGTAAGTAATGAAATCGCTAGAAGAAAAGGAAGTACACACGGTTAGTACGTATGAGGATCTTGTGCTCGAATGGCCTTATTCGCTTATTCATTTAGATAAACTAACCATCAAGCATAAAGCCAATGACCATGCGAGGTTATACTTTACGGGAATGATTGCTGAAGAGCAAGCGCAAAAGTATATTCAGCGGGTCAATCAAACAGATGAAGTAGTAGT
>NZ_JBEGDG010000046.1:0-7657 GCF_040183165.1 Lysinibacillus zambalensis | reverse complement strand
GAGCGATTACACGAACGAATGGAAGAAATGACAAAGCAAGATGGACAAGCGCCAGATATCGTATTTGAAGCAACAGGTGCAAATGTCAACTAATGTAGTTAACCGCTGTCATCAATGAAAAAGGCGAAGTGTATCAGTTTGAACTTGATACAAAAGGCAATATCATCAAGGAAATCGGCTTTGATGAACTTACAAGAACGTATGAACGAAGTCTGGGAGGATTAGTTCAGAGAATTCAACGTCCAGGTGATCGTTGGACAGCGTATCAGCATGATGGTCTAGGAAATGTTATCCGAGCTGATTATTATGATAACACTTGGGAAACGTTTGGCTATGACAAAAATGGTTCTTTAATTGAGACTGAAAATGAGCATGTGAAAGTAAAGCTAGATCGAGACCCATCTGGACAAGTGACCAAGGAGTGGCAGAATGACCATTGGATCGCGAGTAGTTATGATCAATTAGGCAATCGTTCACAGATTACGAGTAGCCTAGGCGCAAAAATTGATGTTGCTCGCAATGAAATGGGGAATGTGTCGCAAATCACAGCTTCTCGTTTAGAGCAAGAAAATTGGACAGCATCAATGCAGTACAATGAACTTGGTCAAGAGATTGAAAGAATCTTACCAGGGGATGTCATCAGCAAATGGCAATATGACGTAACTGGTAGACCGACACACCATCGAATAAATAGCCAAAATCGTGACACACGAAGACGCGTATATAATTGGGACGTCAATCATCGATTACGAAGCATGGTAAATGAGTTAACCGGTGTAAAAGTTACCTATGGTTACGATGAATTCAGTAACCTCGTTTGGTCCAATCAAGGCGGTCAATTTGACTTCTTACACCGCAGTGTCGATGATGTCGGGAATTTGTATGAAACAAAAGAAAAGACAGATTGTGTCTATGGTGCCGGAAGCAGATTGCTTGAAACAAAAGAGGCAACCTTCACTTATGATGATGAAGGGAATCTCATTCAAAAGATTGAGAAGAATGGTGATACGTGGAAGTACGAATATAACGGAAATGGCATGATGTCTAAGGTCATCATGCCAGACAACACAGAGTTACTTTCAAGTATGACTCGATAGGTAGACGGATAGAGAAGTGTTCAAACGAAAAGATAACGAAATTCATATGGGATGGGAATACTATCCTTCATGAGTATTTCTTGCAGAATACTTCAGATAAATTTGAAAATCCTGTTGAGTATTCTTCAGAGAATAAATCTGAAATACCAGATAATCTAGTCACATGGGTGTTTAACGGTGGGTTCGTACCTTCAGCTAAAATTACGAGTGAAGGTAACTATAGCATTATTAGTGACTATCTAGGAACGCCTGTAGAAGCCTATGATGAAGAAGGTAATAAGGTTTGGTCAGCTGAGCTTGATATATTCGGTAGGGTAAAAGAATTTACAGATGTAGAAGATTTTATCCCATTTAGGTATCAAGGGCAGTATGAAGATGTTGAAACAGGATTATATTATAATCGATTCCGTTACTATTCCCCAGTCGAGGGTATATATACTCAGGTCGATCCGATTGGGTTGACTGGTGGGAATCCAACATTATATGCTTACGTAATTGATCCAAATATTTGGATAGACCCATTTGGACTAAATGTAAGTACAGGAGCTGGAAGAACACATATTACTTATGAGGGTATAAGAAACGGCAAGCAATATACAGGTTATGCGAGTATGCCAGGGACTGGACGAACTCCCTCAGAAGTACTGAATTATCGTTATCCTGGAGGATTTGATCCAGCTAATCCTAAAGTTCCAGATGTTCGTCCTGATATTATGTATCATGTTGAAGGTGTTGATGGTAAAAATACAGCACGTGGTCTTGAACAACATGGATTCGAGGAAAATGTTAAAAATTATGGTAGAGATCAAGTTGACAATAAGCAAAATCCTGTAGGAAAAAATAATAAAAAAAGAGACAAGTATAAAAAAGCTGCAAAAGCGGAGTTAGAAAAACGAGCGGGTATTCCAACTTGCAAAAAAAGATAAGAAAGGGTGTTGGTATGTTAAAAAGGTTTAGCTGGAAGAAAGACGATATACATTCAATTCAATTAAAAGATAATTTATATATCATTGCTCAATTATTAGAAAGTCCATATGTTGCATTTTTTAATATCTCAAGTGAAAGTAATAATTTTAATGAGAAGCCACTTGACTTAAATGATTTAAAACCTTTTGGGGTATGTATGGTTTTAAATGAGTTTTTTAAAAAATGTTCTGTCGGAAAGGAGAAAAATGTAAAACCTAACTTGAATATTCCAATACCAGAGATTTTTATTAGTAGTGACAGAGGACAGTGGGGAAATCGTTCGGAATTTAGTGATGATGAACTTATATATAATTTGGTGAGAATTGATCCCATAGTCGGTGATAAGGGTCTTATGGGTAATGAAATTATCCAATATAATATCGATAGAAAAGACCTGGGGATTTTAGATAACTATGAAATTGTTGGATACAACACTGGTTATGAATTTGTACGTCGCTTAATTTTATCTTTTGAGAATAACCGTTGGATCGATCCATTAAAAGAACAACGATTGCTTGGTGTAGATAACTATCCGTTAAAAACAGTAGAAGAAATGTGGCAGTATGGGGTTCCAAAGTATGAGTAGATATATTGGTGAAAATTTTTAAGCTTAGGCTCTATTAATTACAACAACATCAAAGGGGGAAACATTGTGAAGAAACTTGATTCTGGTTTCAAATATCTAGTGGAAATGTACGAAGATCCTTTTTTTCCAACTTTTTTAGTGGATAAACTTAAATCGCATATTGTTAAAGTAGTACATTTTATTGAGGCGAACCCTCATACAATAGATGAGATTCAGGAAAAATTAGACGAAATGACTATAGCTATCAATGAGCTACAGAATGATTTTTATCAAAATGATAGTGAGATTGAAACGGTTGCACGAGATTCAATCGGAGCAACAGTAGAAGGAATTTTACAATATTTCGAGCTTGATATCGATACTGAAGAAGCTATTAGAGAACGGGAATGGTAAAATATTATATAAACAAGGTATCTTCATAGATACAACTGTCTCGATACACCACTTTGTTTATACCAAAAAAGCACTACAACTGATTCTCTGTTATATTACTTTGACAAAATGCTTGTTATAAAGATTTTAAAAAATATGTAAAGAAGTCGTCATAAGCACTTCTTTACATATTTTTTTTGTTGAATGTGAAATTGTTTTTTCCTGTAGTGCTGATTATTGATTTACTCATTTTTACTCGTTATAAGGATAAGGAAAAAATTAGTATTGATTTTTTATGTTATTTTTGCTTCTTAATTCTCTTTTATTTTGTCAGAAAGTCTGGTCATGTAAGCTTTGTATCAATGGACTCAGCAGGATTTGATTGGTCTTGAAGACAAGAACCATCTCTCTGTGGATAGGTACGGGATACGAATATAGTTGCCAGACGCTCATACGTTCTTTCAATATCATCAAAGAAATCGGTTTTGATGAGCTTACAAGAACGTATGAACGAAGTCTGGCTGGATTGGTTCAGAGAATTCAACGTCCTGGCGATCGTTGGACAGCGTACCAGCATGATGGTCTAGGGAATATCATTCGAGCTGATTATTATGATGACACCTGGGAAACGTTTGGTTATGACAAAAATGGTTCCTTAATTGAGACTGAGAATGAGCATGTGACTGTAAAGCTGGAGCTAGACCCAGTTGGACAAGTGATTAATGAGTGGCAAAATGACCATTGGATTGCGAGTAGCTATGATGATTTAGGCAAACGTTCACAGATTACGAGTAGCTTAGGCGCAAAAATCGATGTCGCTCGTAATGAAATGGGCAATGTGTCACAAATAACGGCTTCTCGCTCAGAGCAAGAACATTGGACAGCATCCATGCAGTACAATGAACTCGGCCAAGAGATTGAGAGAATCTTACCAGGGGATGTCATCAGCAAGTGGCAGTATGATACGACGGGTAGACCGACACACCATCGAATAAGTAGTCAAAACCGCGATACACGAAGACGCATGTATAATTGGGACGTCAATCATCGATTACGAAGCATGGTAAACGAGTTAACGGGTGTAAAAGTTACCTATGGTTACGATGAATTCAGTAACCTCGTTTGGTCCAATCAAGGTGGTCAATTTGATTTCATACACCGCAGTGTCGATGATGTCGGGAATTTGTATGAAACGAAAGAAAAGACAGATCGTGTTTATGGTGCTGGAAGTAGATTGCTTGAAACGAGAGATACAAAATTTTCTTATGATGAAGAAGGAAATTTGGTTCAGAAAGTTGAAAAGAACGGTGATACGTGGAAGTACGAATATAACGGAAATGGCATGATGTCTAAAGTTATCAAACCAGACAACACAGAAGTTACTTTTAAGTATGACTCGTTAGGTAGACGAATAGAGAAAAGTTCTGACGAAAAAACAACTAGAATCGCGTGGAATGGAAATGTTATCCTGCATGAATATTCAGATAATTATTCAGCTGAACTAGAAAATGATAGTCTAGTCACATGGATATTTAATGAGGGGAACGTACCTTCAGCTAAAATTACGAATGAAGGTAATTACAGCATTATTAGTGACTATCTAGGAACGCCTGTTGAAGCCTATGATGAACAAGGTAATAGGGTTTGGTCAGCCGAGCTTGATATCTATGGTAGAGTGAATGAATTTACTGGTGAGAAAGACTTTATCCCATTCCGTTATCAAGGGCAATATGAAGATATAGAAATTGGATTGTATTATAATCGATTTAGATACTACGACCCGGAACAAGGGAATTATACTCAAGTAGATCCAATTGGACTTGCTGGTGGAAATCCTACTTTGTATGGATATGTTAGTAACCCTAATGCTGAGCTAGACTTATTCGGACTTGCACCTTGGAAAAACGGTGGATTTATTGAGTGGTTTAATAAAGCTACTCCAGAGCAAGTTTCTCAACACATTCAATCTGTTAAAAGAGCACTACGAAATGGCGGAGGTTTTCATGAGATGTTTCCTGTATCCATTGCTGTAAAAGCGAGGGAATTAGGATTCTCAGCAGAGGAACTGTTGGAAATGGTAGTTCCTTTAAATGGTGATAAAAAAGTATTTTTTGAAGGTATATTGGATGGAGATGGTAATACAATATCAGGTAAACATCACAGTAGTAGTGCAAGTAAGCGATTCCATGACATGTTAATTAAAGAGTTAAAGAGTGCTAAAACGAAGGAAGAAGCACTTGGAATAATCAATAAAAATCATGATAATCATATGAAGATGAGGTGTAAATAACAAATGAATTATGGAGAACAAAACACATCTAAAGTGCATATTTGGGTAGGAAGTAATTTTGAGAAGGAATTTGAGGAGTATTTTGAATTAGACTATAGAGAAGATGTAGAAATAGGAGATTTAGATTATAAAATCTGTGGTTTTTGTAAAGATATAGGGGAAGTATTTTACGATGAGGACTGGATTGGATTTACACAGCACTCACAAGAGATAGACTTAGATATTCTGATAAACCAAGATGAATTATCAGTTACGGAAGAAAATATAATAAAAATTAGAGAGATTTGTATAAAGAAGGGCGTTGAAAAAGCGAATGCAGCGTTTTGGTATTATGATGGTGATATCATGATAAAAGATAAAGAAAAGCTTTATAATAAACTAACTTATATTGGAATGTTTGATGCTATTTAGTATTTAAGTCGGAATAACCCAAAATAATCTGTTATACGGTAAGTGGAAAATTGTATGATGGATTTCTACATTAACCACCTTTCGGTAGAATAGCTAATAGAGATATTCTACGAAAGGTGGTTTTATTTTCCAACTAAGCTTAGAGACATTAGTTCAAATCGCGGCGGAGATCCAACACAAAATTATCAGCAACGTCAATAGAATTACCATAGATAAGAAAATGCAATAGGTGATCTATCCTGTAACAGATCTTTAGTGTATAAAAAGATTTGAAGTTAAATTAAAAAGGGCAATAAATCTATTTAAAAGGATTTTATTGCCCTTTTGATCTTTATATCTAACTAAAGCTTAGCTTATGACGTTGATCTGAACTTAAGTCAAGTGACATTACCTGACGGAACAAGTTCGACATGGACATATGATCGCCGTGGTAACTGCACTACAACGACCAATCCCTAGGGGCTACAAAGAAATTCGGTTATGATAACTTGAATCGCCTTGTACGGGCAAATCTTTCAGATGGTAACGATGTTCAATTAAAGTACAATGCCTATGACGAAATTATTTCTGCGAAAGATAACCATACGCAAGTAGCCTTTGATTACACCATTCTTGGTAGCTTGGTGTCTCGAGAACAAGGTGGAAAGAAAGTCAAATTCACCTATGATACAGAGGAGCAGTTAACCGCTGTCATCAATGAAAAAGGCGAAGTGTATGAGTTTGAACGCGATACGAAAGGAAATATCATTAAGGAAATTGGCTTTGATGAGCTGACTAGAACGTTTGAACGAAGTCTGGCAGGATTGGTTCAGAGGATTCAACGTCCGGGTGATCGTTGGACAACGTACCAGCATAATGCTCTAGGGAATGTCATACGAGCTGATTATTATGATAACACTTGGGAAACGTTTGGTTATGACAAAAATGGCTTGTTAATTGAGACTGAAAATGAGCATATTACCGTGAAACTAGAGCGAGACCCATCTGGACAAGTGATCAAGGAGTGGCAAAATGACCATTGGATTGCGAGTAGCTATGATGAATTAGGCAATCGTTCACAAATTACGAGTAGCTTAGGTGCAAAAATAGATGTCGCTCGTAATGAAATGGGCAATGTGTCACAAATCACGGCTTCTCGCTCAGAGCAAGAAAATTGGACAGCATCCATGCAGTACAATGAACTTGGACAGGAGATTGAAAGAATCTTACCAGGGGATGTCATTAGCAAATGGCAGTATGACGTAGTAGGTAGACCAACACACCATCGAATAAATAGTCAAAACCGCGATACACGAAGACGAGTATATAATTGGGACGTCAATCATCGCTTACGAAGCATGATAAACGAGTTAACAGGTGTAAAAGTTACTTATGGTTACGATGAATTTAGTAATCTCGTCTGGTCCAATCAAGGCGATCAATTTGACTTTTTACATCGTAGTGTCGATGATGTTGGGAATTTGTATGAAACGAAAGAAAAGACAGATCGTGTCTATGGTCCAGGAAGCAGATTGCTTGAAACGAGAGATGCAACATTTTCTTATGATGATGAAGGGAATCTCGTTCAGAAAGTCGAAAAGAATGGTGATACGTGGAAGTACGAATATAACGGCAATGGTATGATGTCTAAAGTCATCAAACCAGATAACACGGAAATTTCTTTCAAGTATGACTCGTTAGGAAGGCGAATAGAGAAAAGTTCTGAAGAAAAAACAATGAGTTTCGTATGGGATGGGAATATTATCCTATATGAGTATTTCTCGGAGAAGAATTCAGATGAATTTGAAAATCTAGTAGAGCACTCTTCACAGAATAAATCTGAAATTCCAGATAATCTAGTCACATGGGTGTTTAATGAGAGGGCACTGAAAAACTTCATCTGGTTCCACTTAGCGAGGTATTCGACGATTCAATCGTCGAATACCTCGCCTTTTT
>NZ_JBEGDG010000045.1:0-8052 GCF_040183165.1 Lysinibacillus zambalensis | reverse complement strand
CCGGCTACTATCAATCTATAAATTGAATAAAAAATAGTCAACCAGATTTCTCTCTGGTTGACCTTATAATACGAACGAGGTGCTTTCGTATTAAATAGTTCAGCCAGAACTTTCTGGTTGAACTTTTTTTATTTAGATTTAATCTAACGGTAGCCAGGGTAGAACGTACGGGTGCGTGAGACATTGATCCCTTCAACTAAACTGTTCACCCCTACTTGTAGAAATATGTTTGAGGCTGGTTGGGTGGTGAATACGTTGTAGGAGGAAAGAAAATGAACCCAGTAGTGGGTATTGATGTAGCTAAAGATGAAAGTGAAGTACAAGCTTTTTTAGAAAAAGGAAAGCCATATGTATTAATGATTTTTGTAAAAGGAGCAATCATTACTTCATCAATACCTGATGCCATCAACACTCGACTCATCGCAATAATAGAAATAATGAGAATGGTCGACAACAGCTCTGTAATGGCATATATAAAACTATAAAAAACGACCTAGTCAGAGCGACGGATAGCAGTCAGAGTGAGGGAAAGTATGGTCAGAGCGACGGAAAGAAGAGCCAAGGTAACAGATAGAGAAGCCAAAGTCGTGGATAGAACCATCAAAGTCGTGTATAGCCCCGCCCAATTCGTGGATAGAATCATCATAGCAAAAAAGTATTAAAAGCGGTGGAAAATGAAAATCGTTATTCTCGTGAAAATACTTATCGATAAAGGCGGAAGTAGACTTCTTGGTACTTACAGATTAAGCCCTCAGTTAAACAGTTGGTTCTGGTTTTTATTGACAATGATAATCATTATCGATATTGTGAAAGTAGGATAGAATCCGAATGTCCACCTATTCACATTTCAGCTGTTATTTGATTAATTTAAACTAGCATGAAGATGCTTAATACACAAATGAGTGTGGTGTCGCAACGTTTAACCATATCTAATGCATTTAATACATATTCGTTGTGAAATATCCCAAATTTATCCTTATAAGTTGTTATAATGTATTTTTAGAAATTTAATATTTATAGATCCGATATTCTTTTTTGTGATAAATAATTTTATGAATGAAGCGAAGTAGAGGTGAACTATGGGTGAAGCAGGTGTTGGTAATTAAGAATGAACGGTCATTAGCAAAGAAGATCGTAAGCGGTCTAAAGCAAGAAGGCTATTTCATTTTAACACTTCACAATGAAAAAAAAGGATTAAATATAGTATATGAGCAAGATTGGGATATTATCGTATTGGATTGGGATTCGTTAAGTATATCTGGACCGGAAATTTGCAAACAAATACGGGCTGTTAAAACGACCCCGATAATCATAGTGACTGACAATGTGTCCAGCAAGGACTGCATAGCAGGATTACAAGCAGGAGCAGATGATTATATAAGAAAACCATTTGTGAAAGAAGAATTAGTAGCAAGGATAGAAGTTGTTTTAAGAAGGGGGGACTGTATCCAGCCAATCGAGAATGATTACTTTCGATTTAAAGATCTCTTCGTTGATGCATCCAGCAATATTATGACAAAAGGTGGCGAAAATCTTCCGCTTACTAAGCGCGAGTATGACTTACTTGTATTTTTAATCAAAAATAAAAATTCAATATTGAGCCGTGAAATGCTTTTGAACCAGGTTTGGGGATATGACGTAGCAGTAAATCCAAATGTAGTGGATTTATATATTGGGTATTTAAGAAAAAAGCTAAAGTGCGAGAAGAAAGACAGATATATTCAAACAATACATGGCAGAGGCTATTCAATGATTGAATAGTGTACAGTTTGTCCCAGTAATCAATTTTAAACATAATCGAAAAAAAACGAGTAAAAACAGTTTCAATTAGTTTTGCTCGTTTTTTTGTTCTATTAAATCTGATAACCAAGCAGTTTTCGGAAGATGTTGAAGAGAAGGAAACGATAAAAAGAATATTTCACACACTCCTTTCTTGTATCCAATACTTAATGTGAAAAATTAACTTTATCTATCATCTTACATTTTTCACAAGATTTTCACAGAATTAAAGACTATACTGTTTCAAAGAACGGTTAAATGAAAATGATTATCAATAGCAATTGGAATGGCTAGCAAATACTATCCAATTCAATCTATAGACTTCATCATTTTCGAAATAAATTACATAATAAGGAGTATGTGTATATGAAGAAATCTATGTTTTTAAAATTTGTTGGTATTATCGCAGTTTTGACATTGATGTTAGTAGCTTGTTCAGATTCAAGCAATAAATCTAATCAAGAGTCAAAGTCTAATGAAGATAATGGAAGTAAAGAAGTTGCTAAACCTGCTACAGTTGAAATCACTGATGCCCACGGAACTGTTTCTGTTCCTGTAAACCCAAAGAATGTAGTTGCTTTGGATAATAGAACTTTTGAAACTTTAGCTGATTGGAAAATTGAACTAGCAGCTGTTCCAAAGGATGTAATGCCTGCGGATTCACCATATGTAAGTGATGAATCAGTTCAAAATATTGGAAATCACCGTGAACCAAACCTTGAAATTATAGCGGCTGCAAACCCTGAACTTGTAATCGTCGGTCAAAGATTTGCAGACTATTACGAAGAAATCAAAAAATTAGTACCAAATGCAGTTGTTATTGATCTTAATGTAGATGTTTCTGAGGAAACTGCTACACCTGGGGAAAACTTAGTAAATGGACTTAAAAATTCTACAATTGCTTTAGGGCAAATTTTCGATAAAAATGAAGAAGCTAAACAAGTGGTAGCTGATTTTGATAAAGTTATCGAAAATGCTAAATCTGCTTATAATGGAACAGATAAAGTGATGAGTGTTATCGTTGGTGGTGGGGATATTGGTTTTGCAGCTCCTCATTCTGGACGTGTTTGGGGACCGATGTATGAAATTTTCGGTTGGGCACCAGCATTAGAAGTTGCCGATTCAACATCAGATCATAAAGGTGATGAAGTTTCTGTTGAAGCTATTGCACAAAGTAATCCTGATTGGCTTTTCGTATTAGATCGTGATGCTGCAATATCTGGTGAAAAAGATTCAGTTCCTGCTCAGGATGTTATTGCTAACGCACCTGCTCTTCAAAAAACAACTGCTGTTTCTAAAAAACATATTATTTATGCACCAGCAGATACTTACACAAACGAATCAATTCAGACGTATATAGAGTTGTTTGAAAACCTTGCAAATACTTTAGCTAAGTAGTGTAAAGGAGTATGAAATGTGCTGAAAAATGTAACTTCTAGGGTTGAGATAAATTCTCAACCCCAGTTTTATAACTACAATAAAATATGGACAAGACCTTTTATATTAGCGATTATAGTTGTTATTATTTTAGGCATTATATCACTGTTTACTGGAGTTTATGATATACGTGGACAAGAGGATGGAATGGAAATGTTTTTCATAACTCGTGTTCCGAGAACAGTTGCATTAATGCTTACTGGAGCTGCAATGTCAATGGCAGGACTCGTAATGCAACTGATTACACAGAATCGTTTTGTTGAACCTACTACAACAGGGACTATTGAATGGTCAGGTTTAGGGCTGCTTTTTGTTTATTTATTATTTCCTGCCCCGACTTTAGTTTTAAGAATGACTGGTGCAATCATTTTTTCTTTTATAGGAACTATGATTTTCTTTTTATTTTTAAGAAGAGTTAAACTTCGTTCGTCTTTAATTGTCCCGATTATTGGATTGATGCTTGGAGCAGTCATTTCTGCAGTGTCCACTTTTATGGGACTTCTTTTTCAAATGACACAAAGTATTGAAACTTGGTTTGTAGGTTCTTTTGCGCCTGTTCAGGTGGGAAGATATGAATATTTATGGCTAATTGTTATCGTTACTTTGTTTATTTTTCTTTATGCGAATAGATTGACTTTAGCTGGACTAGGAGAAGATGTCGCAACAAGCCTTGGCGTTAATTACAATAGGATTGTTCTTATGGGGACTGCCCTTATTTCTCTTGCAGTTGGAATTGTTGCAGCTGTTATTGGAAACTTACCTTTCTTGGGCTTAATTGTCCCAAACATTGTTTCAATGTATAGAGGAGATGATCTTAGGAGTAATTTACCTTGGGTATGTTTGATAGGAATGGGAACTGTAACAGCCTGTGACATAATTTCTCGAACAATTATAATGCCTTTTGAAGTACCCGTTTCTTTAATACTTGGAACAGTGGGGTCAGTCGTGTTTATTACTATTTTATTGAGACAAAGAAAGCCAAGGAGGCACCGATGAACACATTGGAATATAGAGATGAAGAAAATGTTGAAATCGATTCTAGCCTTCATAATGAAAATAGATCAGCTAGGGCTTTTCGTTCTAAGAAGGAAGAAAGACGTTATTGGATTTTGCTAATAACATTGATTGCTTTGGGGGTCCTTTCTTCATATGGACTTTTAGTTTATAACAATCCAGTTCCAGTAGATTCACCTTCTTTTATCCCAGTTGTTATGAGAAGGATAGTAGCTCTTGTTGCAATGATTATTGCGGCAGTTTGTCAGAGCTTGTCGACGGTTGCTTTCCAAACGATTACGAATAATAGGATTATTACTCCTTCACTTTTAGGTTTCGAAGCACTTTACTCAACAATTCATACTAGTACAATATTTTTCTTTGGTGCTAGTGCATTGATAAATTTTACTGGGATTGGATCATTTTTATTTCAAGTTGTTGTTATGGTCTTGATGAGTTTGATACTTTATGGATGGCTCCTTTCTGGTAAATACGGGAATTTACAACTTATGCTTTTAGTTGGGATTATTATTGGCACTGGGTTAAATTCTGTGTCAACTTTCATGAGAAGACTACTTGCGCCTTCTGAATTTGATATTTTACAGGCAAGATTGTTTGGTTCTGTTAATAATGCGGATTCAGCATATTTTCCTATCGTAATTCCTATGGTAATAATTGTAGCATTATTACTTCTTGCTCATTCTAAGAATCTAAATATATTGTCACTAGGAAAGGATGTTTCTACTTCTTTTGGAGTTAAATATCAATCTAGTGTAATTTATACGCTTGTATTAGTTGCCATTTTGATGTCAATTTCAACAGCTCTGATTGGGCCACTTACTTTCTATGGCTTTTTAGTAGCAACTTTGAGCTATCAGGCGGCATCCACTTATGATCATAGATATATTTTCCCAATGGCTCTTGCTATAGGATTTTTGATATTAACGAGTGCATACTTTTTAATGTATCACGTATTCCATGCTCAAGGTGTAGTTTCAGTTATTATTGAATTATTTGGTGGAATAATATTTTTAACTGTAGTTTTAAGGAAGAGGGCTTTATGATAAAAATTGATAATGTTAAAAAGTTCTATACTGATGAAGTAAAAATAGGACCTTTGAATATTGAAATACCAAAAGCGGGTTTTACTTCTTTAATTGGACCAAATGGCGCTGGAAAGTCTACGACACTTTTGATGATTGGAAGACTCTTGGATATGGAGGAAGGTCAAATTCAGGTGGCAAATATGGATGTTTCTGAATCCAAATCAAAAGACTTAGCAAAAATTTTGACTATATTGCGTCAAGAAAATCATTTTGTAACTAGGCTTACTATTAGACAATTAGTTGGATTTGGACGATTTCCTTATTCAAAGGGAAGATTAACTAAAGAAGATGAGGCTATTATTTCTAAATATATCGATTTTTTAGATTTGACTAATTTAGAAGATAGATATTTAGATGAGCTTTCAGGTGGTCAAAGACAAAGGGCATATGTAGCAATGGTTTTATGCCAAGAGACTGAATATGTACTTTTGGACGAGCCTCTGAACAATCTTGATGTTGCTCGTTCTGTTCAAATGATGGAGCATTTGAGACGTGCTGCGAATGAATTTGGAAGAACAATTTTGACTGTTATGCATGATATCAATTTTGCTGCCAAATATTCTGATAGAATTTGTGCTATGAAAGATGGACAAATTGCCGCTTTTGGAACAGTAGAAGAGGTTATGGACTCAGAAATTTTGACAGATATTTTCGAAACAAAAATAGAAATTATCGAAGGTCCTTATGGGCCACTCGCTGTTTATTAGTGACAAAGTTTTAAAAAAAGAAGCAGCTTAAAAAATGAGTGTGCCAAGAATTAAATTATTTACTGTAGCTTGCATAGATCTTAACTGTTACCCTAGTCGAATTTGCTGTCTGTATTTTACAGGCGGTAGCTTTTTTTAATGCCATTGCCCACGAGAATGATTGAAGTATGTCATAACGAGAAATTTAGTGAAATTCTCCATTAAAAAAATTTGATTTCTAATCAACATTACTCAATAATGGAAAGGCTTAGGAGATATTTCTAAGCCTTTTTCGAGGTTTTTAATCGATAATCACCTTATTGCGAAAATAGGGGGGCAAATTTCTCAAGCAGGTGGAAGTATAGGTGATATTCAAATTACTTATATTTTTAAGGATAAAATGTATCAAGCAAAATTAATCAAATTTAAACCAAATGAATAAAGTATTCTTTAACTCCCATGAAAAAACGTAATCATCTTTCATTTTCTGTGGTGTAGCGCCGATTTTGCGCTACATGGATGGCTAACGGGGAGCTTTAATTAAAGATCACTGAGTTGCATAGGCAGCTCTGTTTTCTATATTGAACTAACGAAAAATTTAGCTAGACAAGTTATAAAATGAAAAGAAAAAAAGCATTCAGGTGAATGCTTTTTCACTTTACAATATCAACAGCTTTGCCTGGTAATATGTCTTTCCGATATTGTCGGTAGATTAGACACCCATTTTTCTACGGGTATTGCTTGTTTTTTTCGTTTGTTGGCTTTTCATTTTTTTTGTTGAAAGGTCGGTATGCTTTTTTCCTTTATTAGCAGTGGATTGGTTCTTTTTGTTTTCAAGTTGCTGTTTCACTGCTTCTTGCAGGCTGATTTTCTTTTTTGGTACATCAGTTTGATTATTCTCGGTCATTGGAAATGCTCCTTTTCTAATATGATAGTTAGTCCAGTATAATCTATTTTTTATTATTTGTGAAACTTTCCACTTTAACTTACAACAAGTGAAGACTCTTTTTTACTAACAGAGCGGAATAGTTCAACAAGGTTTTTAGTTTTAATTGTTAAATATGTTCATACAGGTGGGGTTAATCTATAGTATTTTCATAATACTTATGGACTTGGGCTTTTTAATTGTTAGTGCAAATGTAAGTTTAAGAGGTATATAGAACAGACTGTGAGTGATTTCATCCATCTTGAAACTGACGAAAAATATCTTTATAAATTAGAGTTCGATTTCGTAATCAACTACCAAATAAGGATAGATTTAAATGATTACCTTGATTCCCATATAAATTACCCTGAATGGAAAAAAGGCGGATATCCTGTAAAAGAAACTGATAAAAGGTATACAGGAAGGTAATTTATATGTGATTAGTGATGATAAACATATTGTTGGTACTGTCTTAAAGGAATTGGGAAAAGACTTATGGATTTTATGATGATTCAGTATAGTAAAGAAATGAATATAAAAGCTATTCGTTTGGATGTATATAAAAATAAACGAGCTATAAAACTTTATCAAAAGATTTTATAAATTCTAGTTTTAAAGGGTAATTAGTCTATAAAGATTGATTGCTTTTTTTGTTACCTAAAAAGGTGGTATAGAGCTATTTCTTTCAGTCTGAAAGATAGGTTTAGTTGTGAGTCAAATCACCTAAACAAACAGTGTGCGTTAGGCAGCTCGTTTTTTCTTATTGAAAAAATGAGGCAGTACTTTTTATGATTAAGTAACCTTCTTTATGGTCGTTGTGGCTTGGACGTTTCAACTAAAGACTTAAACATGTATTACCTCGAATTCATTCTAGCAGGAGCTAATATACTACATTAAAAATAAGTAAAATAAGCTATGCTTCAGTAATTTATATGCTAGTGCGAATGATTGCTGCAATTGCTATAAATGATTAAAAGATGATCAGTACAAACGTTATTTGTGATAATAAAGTGACGTCGGAAAATGGTCAAAGAAATATTATCAAAATGAAAAACATACTAACATTAGTAGTACAAACCAAGGCCATGGTTTGTGCTACTATTTTTTTATAGTAGAAGTGAAGAAA
>NZ_JBEGDG010000044.1:0-11628 GCF_040183165.1 Lysinibacillus zambalensis | reverse complement strand
TTAGTATGCGAGAAAGTGAACCAAAAGTGTACATCTTTAAGTGAGTGCGTTTGTACATGTAGATCTTAGCATTTGTAGTGTATGTCGTAAACCATGTGTAGTAATAGGTTGAAGGTATCTCAACCAATGCAAAAGGATTTTTATCAATGCAGCTATGTTTAATCGCATAATCAAGAACTTTCGCAGCATATGATTTTACCATGCGAAACCGCTTTAGCTTCTTAGCCCACTGGTATATATGCTTTTGACAAGTTGCAATATCAATCTTGTCCACTTTATAGGCACCCATAGCAGGTAAAATATGATTCTTAAAAATACCGATAGTTTTTACAAATGTACTTTCTTCAACGCTGTTTTCATACTGCTCAACCCACATGTTATAAATATCTTGATGTTTCATATTGTAGTTTTTTATATGTGCCACTGTTTACCTCGAGCTGTAACTGATTCATAGCATCTTGTGCCTCTTTACGTGATTTAAAACCACGTCGAGTAGTAGTTAAAGGCTTTCCAGTTAATGAATCTGTACCAAGGTAAAACTTAAACATAAAACGCTTTTCGCCATCTTTTAATGTGTACTCTTTAATTTGGGGATTTCTCGCCAAAGTAATTCCTCCTCTGTACTGCTTACGGAGACAGAGTGTAAGGCAGAGAGTAGTACCTTACATATCATATTATGTATAGCGTTTGAAGACAAATTAGAGTTTGTAGACAAATAGAAAGAACAAGCCTAAAAAGAGCTTGTTCTAATATTTCATATATTGAATAAAAATTTAAAATGCATTAGCTTTGATTTCTTCTGTCCATCAATATAAACATTTACAGTAATATCTATAAAGCTATTATCTTACCTTTTCTTATTTTCATTCGCTTCACTAACGGAAGGCAAATTTTTTCTGCTATCGTTCGTAACTGCACAATAGGAGAATTTCTTGTTGAATAAAGTGTGCAACTTATAAAAAGTTCAAAGTAATTGCGTGCTGAGTGGTTTAAAAGTTAGATGTACAATATGGTTACAATTTTACGTTCTAGCTTTATTTATTGTATATACAACATCTTTACTTTCTTTTAAATCTTTTAATGTATAAATCCATCCACCAGGATTATTTGCAGGGGGATGTGGTGCGTTGGGTAGTTCACATAAAACCCTTAATAGATAAAATTTGTATTGTGGAGCTTTATTAAACTCAAAGTCTCTGTAGCGCCCCAAAATATATTTAATAAGGTTTTCTTTTTCAGTTGTAGTAAGATTGATACCTTCTATTTCTTTTTCCCAGTTATTCATATCGAGTGAAAATGTCTTATTAATGGTAAAGATTGTATCCATTTCGCCCCCTTTTGCCTTACGGAAAGTTAAATAATTCGTTGGTTTGTAAATATAGCCTTTTAATAAAAAAGGGTGGGCATGTACTAAATATTTTTCTATTAAATGGACGGTATCCCCGGCTGAGACCGACAAAACTAATGAATTTTCATCAGGAGAAGTTGGTGAGTTTATATCTGCTCCCCATGAATTATTTAAACGTTTATCCTCTTTAAAATGTTTTTTATAACTATTTACAATTTGTTCTTCAGTCTCTATTTGTGCTAGAGTAATTAGCCAATCCCCGGACTGCTTAATATCTACCAATAATTGTTTTACATATTTGTTAAATTGGTCTACTTC
Source organism: Lysinibacillus zambalensis (assembly GCF_040183165.1). NCBI lineage: Bacteria > Bacillati > Bacillota > Bacilli > Caryophanales > Bacillaceae > Lysinibacillus > Lysinibacillus zambalensis. The sequence goes on along the minus strand of NZ_JBEGDG010000044.1, from coordinate 9,962 downwards.
TTGATTGTCAAAATGCATTAATATTTCATGGTTAATAGTTAAACCTTTAGTTGTAAAATTTGCTGAGCCAGCAAAACATTGTTGGTCGTCCACTAAGTAAATTTTTGAATGTAAATTTTGTAGTGCTAAAACTTCTACACCATTTGAGAGTAGCATTCTTAATGCGTCTAAACTATGTGAATTCTCAATAAATGCTTTGCGCTCAAATCTCGTGATTACCGTACAATGAATTGAATAATTATTTACTATCTCTACTAATTTTCCTGTAATTCTTAAATTCATAAATGGACTGATAATAATGAGTTTTTCTTTGGCCGTTTTTAGTACTTTAAACAATTCTGATTCTAGATTGTTCTTGAGTAGCTTCATCTGATATAACACCCTCTTTTTAGATTTCATGATTAAAGAGAAAATGAGAAATTTTCCCCTTTTAATTAATAATAAACCTATTGATATTTCATCAATTTTTATCGTTAGCACTATCAGTTATAGTTGTCTTCAGGTGCAATTGACAATTCTATAATGCGTTGCTTACGGAGTCAGAGTGTAAGAAGACTAGTGCCTTACTTACTTATCATATTATGTATAGCGTTCACAGACAAATAAAGTTTATAAATAAATAAATAAATAAATAAAAAGAACAAGCCTAAAAAAGAGCTTGTTCTAATAGTTCATATATTTACTGCCCTATAATAAATTGGGGGTAGAATTATGAGGTTTTCTAAGTATTTTTGTTTAAATAATTCATCACAAAAAGATTTGAGTTTTATAGATATTCGAGTTGATTGGGATAATAAATTATTTATTGACCCAACTCGTATTGAAGCTGAAACAGATACGTTTTCAGCAGAATGTGACAGTATTATTCTTGACTTTTTCAATACTGTATTAGATTTATATGGAGTAAAAAATATAGATGAAGCTAGGAGTAACTTGGTATATTCTGGTGAATCCAATGAATTGTTTTTAGGATATACTGAAGGGTTCCCTCAAGGTACAGGCAATAGTGAGGAAGAGTTAGCTGAAATATTCAACTATATTCATATTAAAGAATTAATTTCAAAAGGTTTAATTGGTCGTATAGAAGACTTGCATGTATATATAGATAAATTTGGATGCGATAAAATGTCCGATTTAATTGCAAGTTTAATTAAGAAAAAATTAGTTGAATATACTGTCCAACAAAGTGAGAAATATAATATAAAAAGAGATTTTGAGTTAACAAAAAAATATTGGAATCACCATACACATCAATGGGACGAATTTACGGAATACGTGCCTAGTATAAAAGGGCATGGTGGGAGAGATTTTCCTGTCGTGCTTGTACCAAAAAGGTATGTAGTGACTTCGTACTTATATGATGCAGAAAAGTATTGGGAAAAGATAGTCAGCCGAAGTAGGCAAGATTTTCCCAAGATAGAAAGAACTACTCTCTATATTAATAAGGCTAATAGTAGAGGACAACTTAACAAAAAGGATATTTGGGAGCATGAGTCTCAAGGTAGGGGTTTAAAAGAATACCTTATAGATTATACAATTGATGATTTGAATGCTATAAATAGATTTAGACAAGGAATAAAAAATACTCAAAGATCAAATGAAAATAATGCTTTAAGTGATGAGGAAATAGACCTTATTATTAATGAGTCTTTAGGGAATTATTCGTTAAAATCAATTATTTAGTAATTATGAAATAGCCTTTCTTGAAATTGAAGAAAAGCCAGAAAATATATTATTATTACCAATTGAATATGAAGTAATAATTCATTGAAGATATTACCTAATCAATATCCTGGACAACTTGCTCAAGAATTAGATTGTACTGTTCAAAAAATTAGAAGAATAGTTGATAAACTAGAAGAAAGAGATTTAGTAAAAAGAGACAAAGATAGAACTGCAAATGATAGAACTATTTATGTATTAACAGAAACAGCTGATGGTTATTTTTAACAATTAATAATATAAATATTAAAAATGGAGATCCATATAAGTACGTTGCAGTTTTAGTCTTAGGTCCCGCAAACTTTTATTATCTCTGTGTTGATGTAGGGGTATACACCTGTGAAAGTAGGAAGGTTAAGGTGTGAGGTAGAAGAGATTTCTAATTCCGATTTTTAAAACTTATTCCACGAAGATTAAAGTAAAATGGAAGAAACGAATTCCCCAATGAGGAATTCGTTCTTTTTTGCAATGAATAAAGAATTTGCGAGTCAATTTCCCGCATACCTAACACATTGCGAAGGTCAAGTGGTAGGAGTTTAAATATGGTAAATAAATGATTTGAATTGAAGGGATTGCACTCTTTTTTTAAAGGTAAATTAGGTCATAATATTGAAATAAATTACTTATGTTCTAAATGTAAAGGAAGAATAGTAATGAATGCCCCAAATATATGGGGAAATTTAGTGACAGTAAGTTTGGAAAAACCAATAGAATTAAAAATAAAAAAAGGGTCTTAAATTTCAAACTTGTATCCAATGGTAACATTTTGACTGTATATGAATCAGAGCTTTTTGCCATCTAGTAAACTAAAATGCCCTCGACCTAGATAATTTTATGGTATGTAATTACTACGAAAAATAGATTGCTGATGAATAAGGAATAAACAAAGAAATTACTGCAATTACAGTTAAATACGGCGATAGCCATAACGCCCTTCATGTTCTTCATATATCGCCTTTATTTCTGCTTTTAAATCGGCATCTGGATCTGGTCGATTAATACGTTTTACTAAATCATAGTACGTACTTCGTGGAATGCCAGCGAGTTTTACAAGTGCTCTCACCGAATATTTTTGCCTTAACTCATAGACTACTTGTACTTTGTCCTGTTTGTTGAATTTTCCTTGTTTTGAACTAAGGCATTCAACTTTTTTAAATACTCATTTTCCATTTTTAGTTGTTTAATACGTGCTTCAAGTGCTTCAGTAGAGCCTTCAACTGGTGCCTGTATCGATTGTTTATTGAATTATTTTTTCATGGATGGACGCCCCTTTTTCTTTGATTGAAGGGCATCTAATCCTTGTGTTTCATAATGCTTTCTCCAAACACTAATTGTTGAAGGGGCAGGTATCTTAAAAATCGCTGCCGTTTCGTTTAAGGACGTACCGTTTTCAATCATAAAATTTAGTACATCCATTTTAAATAATTTGTATAGGGCTGAATAAAAGCTTTCACACCATTGTATTCATATTGTTTAACTCATTTAAGGATTGCTTTATGATCAGTCTCCAAAGATTTAGCTATTTCATTAGCACTTTCTCTTCCATTTAAATAACGCTCAACTGCTTTTAATTTATCTTCTGCAGTATATTTAAACATAGAAAAAAACTGTACCTCCATTGTTAGATGTATCTAACAATAGGGGCGAGTTCAGTATGATAGGGTTTTGGCTTTTTTGTTTTGTCATAGAGTTTCATTGAACATCATTCAGTCGTAGTTAAAGATTTAATAATAAGGTATGATTAGAATTATAGATAGGGGGAATTGGTTTTGTTAGACGGAAGGGCTTCTGTTGTAAATTTAGAAGAATTGAAAGATTTTATTAAAGCTGATGAATACATAATAATTGTTGATAGTTGTGTTTTTTTGGATTACTACAGATATAGTTCGCAAACTGCTAAGGCAATCTTAAAAAACTTAGAACATTTGAAGAATTATCTATGGATACCTAACCAGGTTTATAAAGAATTTAAAAAGAATAATAATTTAGTTTTACAACCTAATCATAATAAATATAAAAATATAACTACAAATGTTTCTTCGTTTACAAAAAAATTTGAAAACAGCTTTGACGATTTAATAAGAGAGTACAATAAATTTAATTTTCCAAAGGTAAACGAATTAAGGGGGAAGATATTAGAACATTTGAAAAGTATAGAAAATGAAGCGGAACAATATAAGAAAGATATAAAAAAAGAGATGGAAGATATGGCTCTTTTATTAAGAAGTAATGATATGCTCACTTTTATTGAAGATTTAAAGGAAGGAAACCAAGTGGGTAAAGCACTTTCGTCATTTAAGTTATTAGAAATTGTAGAAGAGGGTCAAAGAAGATTTAAATTTAATTTACCTCCAGGTTATGAAGACGAAGGGAAAGATACATCTAGTAAAGAAGCAATTAATAAAAAAGATGACCCTCTAGCTCCGTACGGAGATCTGATAATATGGAAATCTTTAATTGAAAAAGCAAGGACTGAAAAAGTTAATGTAATATTTACTACGTCAGATAGTAAATCAGATTGGTGGCATTTAAGTGAAGATAAGACAGAGATTATAGCTCCTAGAGAAGAACTATTAGCAGAGTTTTTTGAACAAACTAATGGGAAATCAAAGGTGTTAATGATTCCTATGAGGGAATTCGTAAGTAAATTTTCTATTATTAATGGCATTTCTGCGTTACATCTAAATATTGAACTTAATGCTGAGGATATTTTAAAAGATCAACTTTTTGAATCTGGGGAACAGATACAAGATTTCCTAATTAGTGAGGCATATCATGTTCATCTTGGGAATATAGAAGATATAGAAGACTTTGAAATCGTTAATGTAGGTGTAGATAATATTGAGATAGAATTTGAAGATGAACTTGCTACAGTTACAGCGGATTTTCAAATAGAGTGTTCTGGTTATCTTATCGAATATATCAATCGTGATTACTCAGAAGCAACTCTAGTAACTATTAAATTAAAAGGAAGGTACTCTATAGAAATAGAGTTAGATTTTGAAAAAGACGAGTATACTATAGCAGATTATCGAATAGATAAATTAAGTTTGAGTCAGTCCAAAGTACATTATGCTGATGATTATGAAGACGAATCTTATATTAATGCAGATTGGTCTTGGAAAGATTTTTTGGATGTATGTAATGTATGCAATAACAACATAGGCGATAATAATTTGTTTCCAGAAAGAAAAATTTGTGATGCTTGTTCGCAAGATAGTAGTAAATTTTTTTTATGTACTAGTTGTAGCACTTTTTATAGACATGAAGAATATAATGGTGACGGTGAAAAATGTATTAAATGTTTAGAGCTTTAAATAAGATTAGACAGTAGGATATCGCTACTGTTTTCTTTTAGCTTAAATAACTCTCAAACTTCTGAACCGCCTCCGCCTTAATTTTCCAATGGATGGAAGACGGGTAAAAGTTTACCTAAAATTCACTTTCGAAGTTAAACCCGTGGTAAAGTTTTTTAAAACTACTCAAAAACCCTTATAAACACAGTTAATCTAGCATTCCCTAAAGACGGTGGTATCACTCCTTATCGTCTCTATTTCATGGAAAATATAGGTTTGCATGGACATCGGAATCCCGTGGTATAAATGGGATTTCAGTGTTCGTCTCTTTCGTATAATTTTAAGGCTTTTAAACGACTCGTAGTTAAAACTGTAGTTAATTTTAAAGCGATCCATTTACGTGATTATAGAACGTTTGAACAGTCTCCGATTTATTCTCTAGAGTGAGGTGCGTATACATATCCATCGTCGTTTTAATATCAGAATGCTCCAAGCGGTCTTGAATTTCTTTAGTCCGCTTCATTCATAAGGGAACTGTGTATATGGCATAGACCGTGCGTAGTAATCTTCTTTAGGTTATATTTCTCCTGTATTCGAACTAGTCATTTACGGGTTTTCGTAGGCTGTAAAAATTCATTTATTTCATTACTAAATACGAGCTGTTCTTCGGTTAGCGTATTAAACCCTAAAAGTATGTAATCCTTTAGTTGCTGTTTTTTCAATAGCGCTAACATTTTCATCGTTTCCTTGTCAAGTTTAATCGTTCGGTAAGAACTCTTGATACTTGTTCTACTATATATGTCATCATCTCTTAGTATCTCTTTTTTATATACTCCATTACTTCTTCATAATTGAATCTGATTTGACCACCAATAGTATAGCTAGGCAGTTTTTTTAGCTAACCGATACATTGTAAATTCCGATACATTTAACAGTTCTGCTAATTGTTTCGCACTTAGCATGAATAATCATTGTCCTTTCTTATGTCGCTACATAAGTAGAATAAAATGTTGTCTAACAAAGATGTGTAAAAATGCTAGGAGATGCTAATAGTTAGTATTATGAGATTAGATGGAGAGAAAAAATGCGGTTAAGTTAAAGCTAGGTTTAATGGAGGTATCTGAAGTATTTGCAATAATTTCATACGCGTATTTCAAGCGTTACCCTATTTAAAAGTGAATAAAGAGAACATTCGGCATGGGATAAGTGATTTTATTTGAAGCAATCAAGTAAAATGTTACTTTCTAACTTAGTTGTTACCTAATAATAGGAAGGTGCTATCTCAATATGATTGAAATAGAGCTTAAATCCTAAGATTTGGTATAGTTCCTAACTATCAATTTATAAGTGGTATAATAATCCAAAATAGGCGTTGTTTTGTTGTCCTGTGGAATGGCTAATTTTAGTTAATGGTAAAATGTCCAAATATATATGAGCGTTTGGTGATTTTTCATAAATAGATTTGCACTTAGAAGCAAGTTACGAAATATTCGATACATTCTGTCGAATGGAGGGTTATACTAAGTCTAGATAATGTTCCGTTTTACAAAAGTTTTTTTCTACATCTTGATTTATTTAATTTCGAATATTGGTTGTTGATATTGGACAAAATATTATAATGTATATTTATGTTTGTAATTAAGGTCAATTTGTAAAATTGATTTAGTGCGAGAAAGGAATTGATGCAATGAAATGGGAGGACGAATATTACTTTGATCCCGAAGATATAAGAATAGAATCACGTTCGTTATCAGTAAATTATATTATGGATTTGATTTCTAGGGATGAAATAAATATCTCTACAGAATTCAACCGAAGATCTATTTGGACAATACAGCAAAAATCACTTTTAATAGAGTCTTTATTATTACGTATACCTATTCCTTCTTTTTATTTTTATGAAGATAATAAATGGAAATTACATGTGATTGATGGGGTACAAAGGTTAACAACTATTTATGAGTTTATTAATGATTATTTTAACTTGAAAACGCTTAATATTTTACATGATTGTAGAAATATGTATTTCGGAGATTTGCCACAGAAATATAAATATCGGATACTGCAGACACAATTACAAGTTAATGTAATTGATGCAAGAACACCCAAACAAATACAATTTGAAGTGTTAAGGAGGTTAAATAGTGGAGGTACATCTTTAACAGCACAAGAATTAAGGAATACTGTAGCAACAGAAGAAACTAGAAACTTATTAAATAGGATGGCCAATAATTATTTTTTCCAAAATATAATCAATAGTAGAAATGATAGATTTCAATTACAAGAATATGCACTACGTTTTATTGCATTTTTTCGAGCTTATGATCCTTTTCATAAAGAAGTATTGTTTACCAGAGGAACTATGGGGGATTTTTTAGATGACCACTTTTATGAAATAAATAATGATAGTTCCTACTTTGATACTTATGTAATGGCTTTTGATAAATCGTTAGAATATATATATGCTCTATTAGGTGACTCTCATGTATTTAAAGATCTTCGGCGAAATAAAAACCTTATAATTGTGATGTTAGTGGTTTTATCGAATATGGAGGATATTAAGGGGATAGACGAACAACGGCTTAAATTAACATTAAACAATTTGGAGCATATAGAGAGTTATTTTAAGAGTAAGAAATCTTATAAGCATAAAGTCTTGATGTATTTTGATGTAGTTAATCTTATTTTACTGGGAGGAAATTAATCTTGCTTGATAATATTAAAATTAAGAATTTTAAATGTTTTACCGAAAAAAATATAGCATTTGCTCCTTTAACCATGCTGGTGGGAGGAAATGGAGCTGGGAAATCCTCTGTAATACAATCATTGTTAGTTACTAGAAAAAGTATAGAACATATGAGTAAAAGTAATACTAATGATTTTGCTGTAGGCCTAAATCATGATTATTCCCTACAATTAGGGTTAGCAAGATATGTTATTTCTAGTTCTCCTAGTTCAGAAAATATTTCTTTTACAATTCAGTCACAGGAAGGAGATTACCAAGAATTTATTTATCACTTAAATGAGGATATAGACCCTTTAAGTCTTATTGGTAAGAGCGTATATAATAGTGAAAACTCCCCTTTGCAAAAATCTTTTCGCTATCTCAACGCTGAAAGAATGGGACCACGAAGAGTGCAAGAGATGGCACCAAAGACAAACTTGCAATTGGGTTTTTATGGGGAATACACCAACCATGCTATTTACTATGCTGATAAAATTCATCGGCCTGTGCCAGAACAATTATTAGGAGAAGATAAATCGCAGAGATTTTCACATCAAGTTGAGGCATGGTTAAAAACTATTATTCCTTCTACACAAATACGTTTAGAGACTATTGAAAAGGCGGGCACAGTATCTCTCCAATATCAAAATGGACAATTGGGAACAGACTTTTATAATCCACCTAATACAGGATTTGGTATAACTTATGTTCTTCCAATAATTGTCGCTGGTTTACTTGCTTCTACAGAGGAAGATCCAGTTTTAGTAATTGAGAATCCGGAAGCTCACTTGCATCCTCTGGGTCAATCTCGTATAGGTGCGTTTCTAAGTATTGTAGCATGTAATGGGGTTCAAGTTATAGTTGAAACACACAGTGAGCACGTTGTAAATGGAGCAAGACTTCAATTAGCGAATATGAGAGAAACTGAAAAGTTATTAATTAATTTCTTTTCACAGAAAGATAGAAGTATTGAAGTAGATGAAGTGTATTTAAATGCTTTTGGGGAACTATCCTCTTGGCCTGAGGGTTTTCTTGATCAAGATCGTAAAGATTTAAGGGAGTTATTAAAAATAAAAAGAAGTGGGTTAGACAGCGTATGAACCTCAACCATTATATAGTTTCCAAGTCTTTTGAGAAGTCGAATCACAATGATAATGTAATAGTTTTTCTTGATAATCTAAATGAACTATCAGATCTTGTAGAACATATACTTGAGCACGGGGAATCAATTTGGATGGATGACGATTTATATGATGTAGAAATTTTTGATGGTGAATCGTTGGAAGAATTGGTATATTACAGTGATGGTAAGGATGATGCCACATGGTTGTTATCAAAGATGCTAGAGGTATGTAAGAGTTCTAACGAGGCGCCTTATTCATCGGTTGAAGTTTATAGTAAAATTGAAGTAGATGATCCTTACAGTGACACTACACTTTTATGTTTGGGTGAGCTAGAAAGAAAACCTCTTTTTATAAATAATATTAATAAATGGAAAGATGCGCATAGATATTATTTACATCTTTGTTATGATAATGAACAGTTTATCAATAGAGCAAAACTATGTTTTGAAAATTTATTCTTTCATGAGAGAGTACTAGATAGCTTAAAAACTTTAAGTGTTCCTTTGTGTAATGAATATAATAGAGAAATAATTATGCATTTAATAGCGCTGAACGATGAATTGCCTTTAATTTATAAGAATTATCACCATGAAGGAGATCAATCCATGTTGGATAGGTTGCCTGTTAAAGCATCACCAGAGAGAAAACCAAAAGTGGTAGCGAAACAGCTTACTTTCAAATTTGAAAATAATTCTGGTTTCTTAGAAGAAGTAAAATGTGGTCCGCATACAAAGCTTAAGGGTGAGTTTATTACAGCTAGTGCTGAGTATTTACAAGACAGAATTTATTTTGGGTGGGGAAAGGATAATATTCAAGATGGCAAAATTTTAGTGGCTCACATAGGTAAACATAGAGATTAGATATATAAATTATTATTATCTATATGTAAACTGTGATGTGAGATTATATAATACTATTGTATTTTACATAGTTAAGCTTTTGATTGATAATAAAAGTGGTTCTACTAAGTCGAATGTTTTTCTTAGGAAGCAGTTTGAGCATGAGTTCGATATTGTATGAGGGCACTGAAAAACTTGCGTTTTTTATAAAAAAATTCGTTTTAGAGAAAGATAGGGCGCTTCTTGTTCAATTTTG
>NZ_JBEGDG010000043.1:0-14031 GCF_040183165.1 Lysinibacillus zambalensis | reverse complement strand
CGGACTCACAAATGGTCCCAGAGGCTAGTCGGCTTTTCTTCACTTCTACTATAAAAAAATAGTAGCACAAACCATGGTCTTGGTTTGTACTACTAATGTTAGTATGTTTGATATAATGTCATTCTCTATATTTAGTCTTACTGCAACTGGAGTTTTCTTATTATCACATTGCTTAAACGGTTCTATGAAAGTAAGAACAAAGCCAAGGTAATCAATTAATTTTAAACCCGGGACTTTTTTTGTTTTATCGGAATATTTGGTTATTTTAAGTATACTCTTATTAAAGAATGTTTTTTATTTAAAAATTGCAATTCTCTACTCCAATTTAATGAATATATTTAGTATTTACAAGATCATTTTTTATGACATCGGTTGGGATTTCGAATTCCACTACACCCATATAGCCAGGCGCTACTTCATATTCATCGAAGGAGATTACAAGTTTACCTTTATCAGTAATATAAAATTGCTGTTCTGCGTTAATGGCTGTAAAGTCATAATCCATAAATTCTTCATCTGATAGACCTGCGCCTTTTACCCAGTACACTTTTCTTGGGTTAGGTATAGCCATTTGTTCCCGCATTTGTTCCTTAATGTTTTCACTGATAGTTTTAATATAATTGTCATCTTTAAATAGCATTGGTAATGTAATTAGAATTTCATTTTTTTTATCTATTGTGTCATAGTGCATAACTGTAGAAGACGATGCAATTGTAGTGGTCGTATAGCGACCGACTGATAAGATTTGGTCATTATCGGTTTTCACTTCATAACCGCTATCAACACCTAAAACACCACCTCCATTTGCTTTTATATTAGCAACATTAGGAAGAAAGTTATCATATAGAGCCTTACCTTCTGAACGATATTTTTCATTTAAAGCATTTGAAAGTTCTTTATTTTCTAGGTTTTCAATAGAAGGTACTTTAATGTTTGCATCGTATGTGTCTTCAGCTACTTCATATTCAGTCCATGTTAATACCGTGATAATACTACCAACTACTGGAATTTCAGAAAGTGTACGTGCCATTGCAGGACTGACATTTAAACCAGCTGTAAGAAGCATAGCAGCCGCAGCAGATCCAAGTAACCATTGAGGTGCTCGATTTTTTTTCTTCTTTTTACCTTGCTTAAGTGCATTTTCAACCACAAAATCAAGCTCTTTTGGGATAGGTATTTCATTATATTGCTTTTCTAATTCTTTTAATTTTTCATCCATGTGCTGTTTCCCCCTTCACATCTTGCAGTTGTATTTTCAAGAGTTTTAACGATTTATAAAGACGAGCTTTAGCAGTACTCAGCTTAATATTCAGAATATTAGCAACATCGGCGAGCTTTAAATCTTCGAAATAGTGTAAAATGACAACTTCGCGATATATTTGGGGTAACTCGTCCAACGCATGTTCTAAATCAACATTTTCATAGACATCCTCTTGTGCAGGTGTTAAATATTGCAATGTATCATCGTCTGTCACCTGTAAACGTTTATGCTTACGTAAAAAATCAATGGCTGTACGTACCAAGGTTTTATAAAAAAAGCTTTTCAGATACTCGACATTTTCTAGTCGATCTAGAGAAAGCATTGCTTTTTGAATACTGTCTTGTACAACATCAAGTGCGTCCTGTTCATTTTTCGTATAGCTATACGCGAGCAAATAAAAACGCTCTTTCTGTTCACGAATTAACTGGACAAACACCTCTTCATGTTGAAATGTATTTCTTGTTTTCATGTATAAAGAAACTCCTTTTTAACATTTTTTCAAATTGTATACTACTATTAGACGGGTGAAAGGGGGGGGAGTTGATAGTTTGTGAATAAAATGGAATACCAAAATCCTTATAGGAACTATTGTAATGTAAATCCCTATTATGTAATAATTTCGTATAATGTTAGAGTGCCGTTCTATTGGAATAGTTAGAGCTTTCACTTATACAAAAGTCTAAGTTTGTATTTATGCAGCAAAGTATACCTTTTGATAAGTAAGTAAACTAGTTCAATTTTATCTCGAAAAAAACTTTTTTAGTCTATGCTCTAAACAAAACCTATTTTTTAGGTGTATAGTTGGGAAATTTAGAGAAAATTTATTCAGACTTTGTTATTTCAAAAGAAAAATTGGATGTATATGCTGATTTAATAATTGGATTACTTAGGAAAAAGGAGAAGATACGTACTGTTCGGACAAGGATTAAAGATCCAGATTGCATTAGACAAAACAAATACTGGATAGTTTACTGAACGTTTATTTTCATTAGAAAACCGTTCGTTTTATAAACCTACATTTGAAAAACATCAAAAGCAAGGAGGCAACTCCTCAGCCACCACAAGCGATTTTGTTAGAGCTTGCGCAGGAAGCAAGGCGGTGGAGTCTGGAAGAAGAATCACTTGTAGAGTAATCCACATGTAATAGATTTTATTATTTCTTAAAGCATACAAAAAGTGTAAAGGCTTATGCCCTTACGCTTTTTGTATGAATAATTATTTACTTTCTTCTGTTGATGTATCTGCATCTTCAGTCGTTGTACCTGTTTTAGCAGCAGCTAAAAACTCATCTAACGCAGTTTTTAAATCTTCATCTTTAATCTTAATATCAGCTTCTTTCATCATTTTCGCTACTTTTGTTAATAGCGTTGAATTATCCACTTTTGCTAGCTTTAATTGTTTTTCAAGCTCGCCTTTTTTACCTTTGTATGATTCTTTAATCTCACGCTTGTCCGTTACTTCGATGATATGATAGCCAAAGCTAGATTGAATTGGATCGCTGATAACATTTTTTTTCAATGCGAAAGCACCTTTTAAAAACTGTTGATCCATATTAGTTGCTTTGTTAAACCAACCTAAATCCCCACCAGTTGTTTGTGCTGCTTCTTCGATAGAATACGATTTCGCAACTTTTGCAAAATCTTTTCCAGATTCAAGTTCTGCTTTCACCTTTTTAGCAGTCTCTTCATCTTTTACTACTATATGACGAGCTTGGATTTCATTTTTGATATTTTCGTATTCAGCTTTAATTTCATCTTCTGTTACTTCCACATCTTCAACTAATGCCTTTTCATACATCAATTTAAGTTCTAGGGATTTTTTGTACGAAGATTCTGTGTGACTTTGTTGTGCAAGGGCGTTTTCGAAGTCATCGCCTAATTGCTTTTTGTCAGCTTCTATTTGAGCGTTTACTTCATCTTCTGTCACTTCATATTTCGCTGATAGTACTTTTTTAATCATTAGAAATTGAAATGCTTGATTTCCCGAAGATGCTTTCATTTCTTCATATAAATCATTTTGAGTGATATCTCCAACTTTAGAAGTAGCGATTACTTTGTCATTAGTTGCTGAATCATAACTACAAGCGCCTAATGCAAGAACTGATGCTGCAAGTGTGAATGTTAATACTGTTTTTTTCATGGAATTCTCTCCTAATTTCTTGTTGTTGCAGTTGTAAAACAAAAACCTAGCTAATTATATTTCAGGACAATCATTAGATCATTTATTTTATCTCAGCAATGAAAAGCGCGATTTGTATATAAGGTGTGAGTAATTAAATAGATTAATCTCTCATAAGTGCTATCCATATAGGCTGCGATAGTCTGTGTTGCACCGAAGTATTTTAGCCAAAATAACAGATGAATCTATAGCAAGTAGTGTGCTGACTTTTTTCGCCTAGGCGAAGAAAACAGTATAAACAGGGGTATCCATTTTCATTCTTTGTGGTGAAGCGTTAGTTTTTAAATTTCATGGATAGCTTACCTTTAGCTGATAACTTGAAAGACGAATTGGTTAATGTTGTGGAAAATAGTCTTGGCCGTTTATCGTTAATTTAGAAGCTGAGATAAGAATTTCTTCATTTGCTTTAAAATATGGGTCTAAAATATTGAAAAACCATTCCCATTTTTTAGCATTTTTTTGTTCTTCTTTTTTATCAAGAGTTAAGATTTCTTCATAAAGCTGTTTTAATTGTTTGCTATCTGCTTCACTAACTTCAAATTCAAAGTCAGCCATGTATTCTTCAAATGTTGGAGGATTATAGAATTGACCCAGGATTTCATAAAATTCATTCCATAGCTTTTCAGACAATTCTTCATTTTCATCCTTATCTGCTTTTCGAGCATCCTCAAAAATTGTTTTTAGTTTTGATAAAGTTTCAGCAGGGATTACTGATTCTAGGCCATCTAAAGTTTCTTCAAAAGTTTGTGGTGGGTATAGTTCATCTAAATATGGTGCAAGGATTTTATCAAACTCTTCATATTTTTTGTTAGCCCTGTCTTCATCACCGCTTTTTTCAAGCTTTACCCATTCTTCATAAATAGCTTTAAGCTGTTTTTTATCGTTTTCTTTAATAACTATGTTACTTTCATTAAAACCGTATTCTTCTTCTATAAATTCATCAACTGATTTTGGTTGCCAATTAGCTAATATATATGGCTTTTGTATTTTATACATCGTCAACAATTTTCTCTATTTGTTGAAGTTTCTTATCTATCTCTTCAATTGAATAATCACTTTTATTTGTTTCCTTTTCTAACTGCTTCATTTCGTTAAACATTTTTTCTAATTTTGCTAAATCTTCTTTTGTTACCTCTTTAGGTAGTCTTTTTTATAAGCTTCAAATGTATTGAAGTCATTATAATCTTCTACAACATTACCTTCTACAGAGATTTCTTGTCCTTCTACTAAGCTCATTTTTTCTAGCTGTTCAGTAGAAAAATTACTAAAACTAATAAAATATTTTTTAACATCTTGTCCTTTAAGGTTCATTCCATAATGGGGAAAGAAATCTTTAATAGCCCCTTTAATTTGTTGTTCCTTTTGAACTGATGCTTCGATTGTTTTTTCAGCAGATGTAGCTCCTACTTGCAGGGGAGTTAGAACAGCCATTCCTATAGTAAGTGCAGAAGCAATCATCCAAGTTTTTTTCGGTTATTTCATTTTTATTTCTCCTTGCATTTTAAAAATTAATTGGTACCAATAATTAGACGATTTACCAATGAAAAAAGTTAATTATTTTAAAAAAGTTTTAAAAATTAAAGAAGAGAACATAAGATCAATTCGTGATAGATGGTCCAATTTTCCCCACGATATAAAGAAATAAGGGTAGATAGAATGAAAATATGGCAAAATTCTTTTGTGAATCTGTCTTTTTTGATGACAAATGATCTTGAGGCACAGCATGTAAATGCGTTTACCAGCAAGAAGGCTGCTGAGCGTTTAGATTAGAAGTCGATTAATTAATCATCTATAGAAGAAGCAGCAAATAGAGAGCGTCCAGTACCGTTTTATAACTGGCTTAACGAGCGTCATAGTTTTACTGGATGGAATGGATTGTTTTGTAAAACTACTTCAAAAAGGAAATTTTTCTATCTGGGTGATTTTGCAAAATAACAGAAACAATGGAGGTATGAAATTTGAAGGTTCAAAGAATATATAATGTGGGTGTAATCGTAAATGATCTCTCTGCCGCTGAAGAGTTTTTTCTCGATTTTGGACTTGATGTGAAAGGGGAATGGGAAATGGGAGGAGGGATAGGCAGTAGGGTTTGTATGGCAGCTTGTTGTTTATAATTCTAGTAATCTAAAACTACACTTCTTTCAACTTGTATCTCAGTAGCACCCGAATTTACTCGAAAATAGGACCAACTAATAAAGTACCTGTCACTATTCGAAATTATGCACTCGATACTCATGAAAATCGGCAAATAAAGATGATATGAAGAAATCAATCGGGTGTTATATTCAGATATTTCTTAAAAATAAATTAATTTTTCATCGGATTTTGTCGGATTTTATAAGTAACTTGTACTATAAGGCACGACCCAAAAAAAATTAATACTAGGAGGTACGAAATTTTTGAAGAAGAAATTTAGAATCAGTTTAGCGACTCAAATTTTAGTTGGTTTGATTTTAGGGATTATTGTTGGTGGTATCTTTTACGGAAGCCCAAAAATCGAAACATATTTACAACCTTTAGGCGATATTTTCCTTCATCTAATTAAGATGATTGTTGTGCCGATTATTATTTCGACTTTAATCGTTGGTGTAGCTGGAACTGGAGACATGAAACAGCTTGGACGTTTGGGCGGGAAATCAATTATTTACTTTGAAATTATTACAACAGTAGCAATTGTAGTTGGTTTACTTTCCGCAAACATATTCCAACCTGGCGCAGGTCTGAACATGAACGAGCTTTCTCAAGGAGATATTTCGAAATACGTTACAACTACTGAAGAAGTACAGCATGAAGGACCGTTTGATATTATTGTAGGCATTGTCCCGACAAATATCATTCAGTCAATGGGTGAAGGCGATATGCTTGCTATCATCTTCTTCTCAGTTATTTTTGGTTTAGGGGTTGCTGCCATTGGCGAACGAGGAAAACCAGTATTAGACTTCTTCCAAGGAGTAGCAGACGCTATGTTCTGGGTAACGAACCTCGTAATGAAATTCGCTCCACTTGGGGTATTTGGTTTAATCGGTGTAACCGTTTCTAAATACGGATTCGCTTCTCTGATACCACTAGCTAAACTAGCTATACTTGTTTACGCAACAATGCTATTCTTTATATTTGTCGTTCTTGCGCTTGTTGCAAAATTCGCAGGTGTTAGTATCCTCTTCTTAATTAGAGTACTAAAAGATGAGCTGATTTTAGCGTTCTCAACGGCAAGTTCTGAAGCTGTGTTACCACGAATTATGTTGAAAATGGAGAAATTAGGTGCTCCAAAGGATATTGTATCCTTTGTTATCCCAACAGGTTACTCCTTTAACTTAGATGGTTCTACACTGTACCAAGCTATTGCTGCATTATTTATTGCTCAAATGTACGGTATTCACCTAAGCATTGGTGAACAAATTACGTTAATGCTTGTATTAATGGTTACATCTAAAGGGATTGCAGGTGTTCCAGGAGTATCCTTCGTTGTACTTCTAGCAACTTTAGGAACTGTCGGTATTCCACTTGAAGGTTTAGCATTTATCGCAGGTATCGATCGTATCCTTGATATGGGACGTACAGTCGTTAACGTAATTGGTAACTCACTTGCGTCATTAGTAATGGCGAAATGGGAAGGCCGTTTCGATACAGACAAAATGAAAAATTACTTTAAAGAAAATGAAAATTTAGCATAAAATCCATCACAATGGATTGCATTACATGGGCCTAAAAACAACAAATAAAAACACCTTTCGTTGAAAAATGGTTATATTGCACCTTATCAGATCAACGTGGAGGTGTTTTTTCTATGGGGATAGAGTTAGTTCTGATGTTAAAGCAAGGAAAGGAAAATCGTTAATATTATTTACTTGAAATGCTTAAAATAAAGCTTCATCTCTAACTTCTTAATGTATCTTGAGAGGAAACATATGCATCTGAAGTGTTTTTTTTAGATATATATAGCTCAATATCCAGAAGAAGTTATATAAAGACTAGGCTATAAACAACAGTTAAAATATGAAATTTAGTTTTAATAGTTTTATTAAAAGTGGTTATTAATATAATACTTAATTGTGATTTTGATGTGCTTAAAGAGAAAAAGAAGTGATTATATATAGTAAATTTACTTGAAATGTATTATTATAGGTAAATTTTTTGTAGATTTGTGTAAAGATGTGTCATATGATAACTTGATAAAGAGGGAGAATATTGAGAAAAAACAGAAAAGTGAGAATTTTATATTGGTAGCCATTACTTCTATAGGTATTTCGTTTACGATGACATCACCAATTACACAAAACACTGGCGAAAAAATCCATGCAATGCAAACTAAATGATTGAATTCAAAAAGGGGGGGATGAACCTTGCTTCGTAATCTATCCATTTTTAATAAGCTAGTTTTATTAATGTCTATAGCAATTTTAACGGTTGCTCTTATCCAAATAAGTGGATATATTACTATGAAAAAGTTGGAGAATACAACAGAGAATATTTTTATAAATCGTCTTGAACCAAGTATTGTTTTATCGGATTATCGACTTAATAATCGAATTATTGTATCAGATATGTATCGTTCTTTACTTCTTACAGATGAAACAACTATTACTCAAATTAAAAATGAAGTAACTGATGCGTTTCAAAATAATGAAAAGAATCTTAAAATACTTGAAGCAGCCAAAATGCAATCGGATGAGGATAAAATAATAAGTGAATTAATTCAGCTATATCCAAGTTTTAAAGAAAGCATGGAGCAAGTCTTTCAGTTAAGTCTTGCTAATAAGAATGATGAAGCAATAAAGCTCTTTAATTCAAGTGCTGAGCCTGTACTTGACGAAATAATGTCAAAAGGACTAGAGCTGACAGAATTGAATAAAAAAAATGCAAGTATTTTGAATATGGAAAGTAAGGCTGAGGTAAATGAAGGGATTACAAACTCTCTAATTATTTCAATTGTATTAGGAATTTTGTTTGTGGCAATCGGTTTTATCGGTGTACGAAAATATCTAATTTCTCCAATTGAAAAATTAAAATATGCTGTTCAACGAGCAGAGGCTGGGGAATTAAATTTTAGTGTAGACTATGATTCAAAGGATGAGCTAGGCGTCTTAACGTCTACTTTCGGCCACATGATTGCTCAATTACGGGATCTAATTGGTCAGGTGCAACAATCGTCTGAACAGATGGCAGCATTTTCGGTTGAGCTTTCGGCAAGTGCGGAACAAACGAGTGAGGCAAGTGAACATATTGCATCTGTTACGTTAGAGGTAGCAAGCGGCTCAGATAACCAGGTTAGAACGATTATAGAAACATCGGATGTTGTCGATCATATGGTAGAAAATGTCCGAACTATAGCTAAAAATTCTACTAACGTATCAGAGGCAGCAACACAAGCAAAACAACTTTCTGTAGATGGAAATGATATTATTCAAAATGCAGTTCTACAAATGAACTCGATTCAAACATCTATTGGTAGTTTAAGTGATGTTATTAGTGGTCTAGGTGAGCGTTCAGCTGAAATTGGAGATATCGTTGAAGTTATTACAAGTATTGCAGCACAAACCAATCTACTGGCATTAAATGTAGCGATAGAAGCAGCAAGAGCAGGCGAACATGGGAAAGGCTTTGCGGTAGTTTCGGAAGAAGTGCGAAAATTGGCAGAAGAATCATCGGCATCGGCGCTGAGAATTTCTGAGCTTATTATAAGAATTCAAGGCGAAACGAGTAAAGCGGTAGACTCCATGCAGTTCACTACGAATGAAGTGAAAACGGGTATTAATAATGTGAACAACGCAGGTGAATCATTTGAGAAAATTCAACATGCCATTAACGAGGTCTCAGTTCAAATTCATGAAGTGTCTAGTTCTGTAGAACAGATGGTTGCAGGTGCAGATCAAATGTCCAAATCCATGGGACAAATTAATGGAATCGCCCAAAGCGCCGCAGAAGGGACACAAAATATTTCAGCGGCTACGGAAGAACAATTAGCCTCTATGCAGGAAATTACTGCATCTACTTCGGCACTTTCTAAAATGGCGGAAGACTTACAAGAAAAAACGAATATGTTTAAAGTATAAAGATGACGAATTATAATCTCAAAGGACAAAGATCTGCTAATAGTTGTTGAAAAAGTAAATTTGTTTGTTTAAATTTAGGTTTTTTCGAAGGAGATGTGAAAATGGAATTATTTATTAGGAAGATGACAAAAGAGTTATCGACCAGTCTTCAAGTTATTCACAACTTGTTTTAAAATCGGCAGAAGAACAATCTGCTACTATGATTGAGATGACTTATAGAGCTAGCATAAATTCTGTATTTTGTACTTTAAAACATTAATTGATACTACAGGTAAACTTCACATTAAATTCATGCTAACTACAGATTAGCTTTATAAAATATTTAAAAAAGATCGTAAATTTTTGATAGAAAATGGAGGAGTAAGCTGCCCTATTGGAGGAATTAGGATGGAGACTGGGATAACAAAATTTGAATCAAATCGAAAGTCTGTGTTAAAAAGTATTGAAGATAAAAAATCTTTCACTTTAGTATATATTACTATTTCAAGTTGGCATAACTTGAATACTTCTAAATGTATAGATGTGGTTAAGATGAAATTAGCTATGTATCAAACAGAAGTTGAATGTTATAGAGTATTTGATAAGGAATATATATTAGTTTGTAATGTTCAGTCGCAAGCTCATTTGATTATTCAAGATTTATCAAATATTGAATATTTGAAGATACATTATCTATCTGTTCAAGATAGAAGACTTCCAGCCTTAAATTATGTTAGACAAGTCTATTTGCAAAACACGAATAGTAATGCGATAAAAGAGTACATTTCACATAAAGGTTTATTAACGGATGAGTTTGAAATCGTTTTTCAACCGATATTACACAATAATACACAAGTATCCTTTGAAGCACTAAGTAGATGGAAGTGCGAAGAACTCAATTCAATATCACCAGGTATATTTATTCCGATTTTAGATATAGAGAGTTTGATAAAATTAACCAAAAATATTATTAATAAAGCTGTTGATTTGTTGAAAAGGTATAATGATATAGTTTATGTCTCTATTAATCTAACAGATTCATTAATAAAAGATATATCTTGGCTAATCGAACATCTTAATGAAATTAATTTTAATAACAATAGCAGAATTGCTTTTGAATTAACTGAGGAAACCCTAACTGGGATAGAAGCAAAAGCAATAGAAAATTTAAAAATTATTCGTGATCGTGGTCATATTGTATTTATTGATGATTTTGGTTCAGGAAATCTGAATTTTCAATATATCTCCTTATTCCCCCTTGACGGGGTGAAGCTCGATAGGTTGTTTATTAGTGGGCAATCAAATAAAAAGGTAATTGAAATGCTAACAAAGTTTATCAAAGCTTTAAATCTAAAGGTTATCATAGAAGGCGTAGAAAGTGTTGAACAGCTTAATTCCTTATCAGAAGCTGAATATGATTCTATACAAGGTTTTTACATATCTAAACCACTAACTATGAATGATTTGTCAATATTTATGAATGAGATTAGATAGACTATTACTATCTATTTTTTAGTTTAAGTATTGGAACTACATCTGATTTTATATAAAAAAAGCAATTAACTTCACCAGGTCAATAGTTTTGAAGTAATTCTCCAAAACTATTTTTCCCTTAAAAATTAGGTACAACATTGAATGGTGGTAAATAATAAAAAGGTCACCGGAGCATTGTGACCCATAGTAAAGGTTTTAAAGTGTAAGGTAAATAAAAGATTACATTAAAAATCCCGTATCAATTTTACTAAGTAATATTGATATGGGATTTTAGTTTTTATTTACACAGTAGCTTCTTCTATGTCTGCCTTCAATTCTTTAAACCATTTTAAGTTCACTAAATGGTGTGAACGAGAATTTTCGTTCATGCGACGAAAATAATCAATTTTACCAGGTAATTCTTTAGTAATAGCTAGGTATTCATCGAGAAGAGCAATTCTGGCTTCAGTTTGATCAATTTGTGATTGGATTAATTCTAATAATTTATGTTTATCGAATTCATCTGCAAAGAGTAATGCCCCATAGAATTGTAAGTTTACATACTCGGATTTAGTCCCATATTTGGCCATTAATTTTTCGAATTCTTCTATTCCTAAAGACGTGATTTTAAAGGTGTGAATTTCACGACCGTTGTTTGGACGTATTTGATGTGTTTGTTCAATCAAACCTTTTTCTTCAAGTTGTTGCAAATTGTAATAAAATGATCCTTTAGTGAAGTTAACGATATATTTATAATGTCGTTTTTCCATTAAACTTAATAGTTCGTATCCATGAGCGCCAGGGTTTTGAATAAGTAAGCCAAGGATAAGTAAGGGAATCAAGGGTGCATCACCTTCGCCATTTGTGCTTCAAATTCAGCGTATGTGATTTTACCTAGAGCCAAATTCATACTATGAATATAAATTTGTTCAGTTTTCGAATAGTTATTGTTTATTTTTAGTGATTGATTTTCATCCGAAAGAGGCTCTAAGATATGACACTTTTTCGAAAATGCTTCGAAGTAGCGATAACCGAATTTTCGTTGGGAAACGGCGTTCAAATGAATACCATCCGGATTGGCAGTTAGACCTTTTGCCGATACAAAATAACAATTTTGCTGCTCATGAGCGAATCGACGTAATTGGTTGTTGATTTCTTGAAACTCTGATGAGTACTTTCCGAAACCTAATTTTCCTAGAAAATCACCAAGCTCACCAATGATTAATGGGGCATTTTGAAGGTTTAATTCTTTACGTAAATTTTCAATGATAAGAGATAACTTTTCATAATACGTTTCATATAGAGAATTATTGCTATCACTTTCACCTTGATGCCAAAGTATGCCACAAATTTCACTAGTTTCTAGAGCAAATCGAGCTTCAGATAAAGCATGTTGAAAAAGAGTACCCTGCGGATGCCAATCGTTCAAGGAACTGCCACCTTCCGCACAAGGAATCAAACCAATTTCTTCATCCGGGTTGGCATTCGACCATGCCTCTGCAAAAGACGCTGCTAGACTTACACCAGCAACAGGGCGGTCATAATTAATCGGCTCTGTCATCATTTGCCACTGACCGTTGCGAAGCATTTTTATTTTTTCATTATAGATAGGTTCTACCTCATGCAAGAATCCACGACCTGCCATATTTGATTGCCCTAACATTAAAAAAGATTTTATCATTTAATTTTCAACCCTTTACATAATAGTCTAATTAGACTTCAATAGTATAGAGTCTAATTAGACTATCGTCAACTCGCTATAGCTAAATTTTATATTTGAAAAATATAATGCGATGGACTCTACTATTCTTTATTGGAATTTAACACTACATATTTCGAACTAAGTATCTACTGTAATAAACTTAATATTGTAATATACTATTTTTAATAGGTTAACAATGTTAATTTATGTTTTATTCAAAGATCTCTAGAATGTTCAGTAAAAAATATTATTAGGAGTCCTAAAATGAAAAAGAAAATAAACTATTTAATCTTACTTTTAACTGCCATCTTTATAGTTGGCTGTACTAACGTAGAAGATGTATCGAATACTGATGGGAAAGCTGATTCACAAGAAGTAACTACAAAAAATAGTGAAAAAGAAAAAACTACGACTGAAAAACAAGCAGTAGAGGAAACATCAACTCAATCAAAAGATCAACTGTTCAAAGATTACAAACTAATTGAAGTTGATGGTGGTGATTTGTCTGGACATCGCGAACCTAACGTCGTCGTTGACATAGGTTTTGGGGACCGAGAGTATTGGTCCTTTACGAATGAACACGGGCAAATAGTCCGTGTCATTGCTAACGAAATCGTTCTACAAGATGATCGTACCGAACCTGTAACATCGTCTGGCAGATACTACGCTGATGAAGCAAAAGTTCCTGGTGTCGAAAGAGCAGATTTAGATGAAGGACATATTATTGCAGATTCTCTTGGTGGGGTATCAAATGCTTATAATATTACGCCACAAGATAGTACGCTTAACCGACATGGTGATCAAGCATATATGGAAGACGCTATTCGTAAAGCTGGTGGAGCTACAAATTTTGAAGCAATAATCACGTATCCTAATACGAAAACGCAGATTCCTTCTCATTACAAGTACACTTACACTTTAAAAGGGAATAAAATTGTAGATGAGTTCGATAACGGCAACCCTGATGAAATAAATAAATCTCTAGGATTAACTGAAAATAAATCAACTAACTCAAATAAGTCAACAAGTTCTAATAAGTCCAATGCTTTGAATGGCACTGAAGATATTTCTAGCGTTGATACAGATGGAAATGGTCAAGTAACGATTAAAGAAGCAAAAGCAGCAGGTTATAGCATGCCAATAACGAGTGATCACTGGTTATACCCATATATGAAAGACAATGATAACGACGGTATGGTAGGGGAATAAGCACCTAGAACTCAAGGCAAAGTAAATGAATGAAATAAACGGATGACTTTACCGAAACAATCGGGCGCGTTTGTGGACTAAGTATCTCTTTTCCTATTCAACTAAACCAGCTAATAGATTGTCAATAAAAATCTTTTAAATTAATAAACACTTCATGCTATACTAAAAAGCGCAAC
>NZ_JBEGDG010000042.1:0-18106 GCF_040183165.1 Lysinibacillus zambalensis | reverse complement strand
AAAGCTTCTGTTAAAAATGAAAATAAAATATCTTGTGTTTTGCGCAATGTTAGCGTAAAGACACGGAATCGTGAATAGCCAAGTACAAGTACACCTACGTTTACTTCTACTTTTTCACCATCACTTGTTTCAAACGGAATACTTTCTTTCCAGTCAAATTGAGCCTGTTGACCAGGTGGAGTTTCAAATCTTGTCGTTCCTTTTGGTGAAGGGATACGTACTTGATCTGTAAAATAAGCTGCGAACTCAGGCGTTTTTGCAATATAGCGACGGAATGTAGAACTACCACACTCTAAGCCATGACTATCCTTCAAATATTGCCAAAGTACACGACGGTAATAAAAGACTTGCTTCGAATCTTCTGATAGTAAAGCTGCAATCACTTCATAATAATCATCTATAATAGATGTCTTTTCTTTTGTTCCTTTTGGTATAAATCCATTTAAGTATTTATCAACAGTACGTCGATCTACATCCATTTTTCTTGCCAACTGACTCTTATTAATTTTCATCTTTAAATTCTCCATTAGCTGTTTGAATTTTGGTAAGTCTGAAAGACTGTTAATCTCAAAATTCGTTTGAACATCTAGCGTTATGTACACACTAATCACCTCATGATTAGTATGCGAGAAAGTGAACCAAAAGTGTACATCTTTAAGTGAGTGCGTTTGTACATGTAGATCTTAGCATTTGTAAGCATGACAAATTTTCCCTCGACAAACATAGTAAGTATAGTTTTAACAGTATAATCGGCGACATTCCAAAAAGAAGTCCATTCATTTTTAAAACTTAAATCTTCCTGCATATAGGCAGGGTAAAGGAACCAAACAATATTGGCTAATATGATTCCTAATAATGCGAACCCCCTTAATACATCGAGTGTTTCAATCCGCTCTTTGGCAGATATGGGTGAAAGCTTTTGCTTCATATAATCATCCTTTTTCATTATTATTTTGTACTTTCAACTAGTGTCTATTAGTTGAAAAAACTAAGTTAATGAAACTTTAAATGATAATTATCAGGATTTTATAAGGAAATAAAAGGATTGTAAATTGTGAAACGAAGAGTTAGATGGGAAGAGGGATTTATCAATTAATAAAATAAGAAGATAGAAGAGGAAAGATTTTTGGAGAGCTCTTAATTATTATTGGATTGAGTGAAATTAAATAAGAAGAAATAGGATAGTCATTTATGATAAGTGTCGAAGAGAAAGGAAAGTTTGATGAAGTACAATAACGTATCTCGAAGTCAATCTTATTTTATTACAAGTTAAGAGATATGAGCTTGGTAATAATGTTTGATTTAATAAATTTATCTTAATATTGGACTGACAAATAAATTCATAAGATAACTTTAATCAGGATTATTGTTCCAAGCTCTATGCTATTTAAAAACTCTAAAAATCTTCTCCTTCAATTTGTGTTTAGATCTAGTCGGAATAGTTACCACTAAAATATGCTTGGGGATCAATTATTTTTTTACTAATAAATATTTCTGCCCATTCTCTGATTACCTCAATGTAAAAATCTTCATCTTCACTAGGAGAAATCTGTAATATTTCATCCATGCTACCCACTTTTTGCACATCACCAGTGTCGGTGTTTATAGTTACAGTTAGTTTTATATCTTCTTCGTGACAAATAGTGGCTGTAACTTGATTTTTATCTAAATCAACATGTGTATAATTTATTATTATACCTGTTCTTTTGAAGTAGCTGCTACCTGTCAAGTTTCTTCACCTTTTTCGTATGATTTTATAACTAGTTCAATAAGTTATTTGAGAAATAATAATTTCCAAAATCTTCATTATTATTTGACTGTAAAATAAAACGGACCATTGGCTAATGCATCATATTTACCATTTTTAGCAGTTATAATGCTTCCGCCGAGCTTTACTCTATAACTTCCGGATGCTAATCTAAAGCTTGCTTCATTTCTGATTGTTTTGGTTGGGATATTTACACTATGTTTAAATGAAAAAGTAGAATAATCTTTCCAATCTTGAAATAGCCCATAATGTTTTTCTAGAAACACAATTACATTACTATATGTAATTACATCTCCACCAACTTCAATAGTCCATGGACATGAACCCATCACCATACATGAAATGATACCTCTAGCAAAGCTCAGACCACGGGGTTGGTTTTGATCATCAGCCGATTCAGGAGCAAATAAAGTAGTTACAGAATCTTGTAATGTGTTTACATCTATAGATGGATCCTTTTCTTCTGCAATAATGACTTCTGAACCTTCAACAGTAAGTGCAATTTCTTCAGCCATATATTGAGTTGGAACTACGATAAAGAATGATAATAGAAATAAAAAACTGCATATTTTTTCTGAATTTCCTCTTCGTAGAATATTCTTTTTAAATATCTGAAAATTAAAACTATTTATCGTATCCTATCATTTTAACGAATCCAAAACAATAGTTTTAATTGGAATTAATTAAGCTCTTTTATTTTTGAAATGATATCAAGTTATGGAAGGTTAAAATAGTGTTAAAGCAAAATATTTAGAAAATTAGTACTTTTTGTGAAAATGATACATAATCTATCTTTTATTTAGCGAATTGTAGAAAATATTGTTGATTAAAAGTGAAACGATAGTATAATGGAGGAGTAGTTACATTTATGGTTATTAATTCCTTGGTAATTAATTCCTTGGTAATTAATTGGTAAAAGTATTAGGCTCAGGATGATGGATATTCCAGAAAGTGTAACTATAAAAAAACTAATGAAATGAGGAGATTTTATGATTAACGTAATTCAATATTTAGAGCAAAATCCGTCGTTGATAACTTTGTTAAAAGAAAAAAAAGCTTCTCTACTTGGTGTGACAGAAATTGAACAAAAGGCAATTCTTGAATCTTTTGATGGAGAGCTGCGTGTAGATCTACGGCTTTGGTACTGAGTAATATTAAAAGTAAGTGGTTTTTGCTTGTAATAAGTATTTATTTAATAATTGGTTTTTATTTACTTTATGTTACTTATAGCAAATCTTTTATAAATATTGAAGTTAAGAAAGAAAATGGGGAATGGTTAGTGGTAGATTCATATTACAAAGATTGGGCTACTAAACAACAAATAGAACCCGGAGATATTATAATAAATGTAGATGGAACAGAGATTAATAATATTTCTAATATCAAGTATGATTTCGTATTACGAGCAGCCAATGATTTAACGATAAAGAAACCCAATGGTAACTTAATTAATGTACACATAAAGCCACTAGATATTCCCCAACAATTTTATTTTGTTCTAATAGCACCAACTTGTTACTATTTTTTAACGCTTATCATTTCTCTATATTTGTATTTTAAACAACAGGATAATCCTTTAGTGAATTTACTTATATTTTTTATACTAACTGTCTCATTGGCCTATGTAAGTATAGGAGTGTCAGGTAGGTTGGATAATATCGGTACTATTGTAAACCGAAGTAGTATGCTATTTTGCCTAGTCCTATTAATTCACTTTCTAAAAAAATACTTTTTGTTTTTGAATTTAAAATGGATATTTATTAACAATATTAAAATATTTTATATACTTCCTTTGATTGCTGCTTTTTTAAGTATTTTTAGTGTATTATATCCTTTTACCAATCCTATATTCTCTAGTTTAACTTTATGTATATTTTTCACTTTGCTAATTTTCATTCTATGTATATTAGGAATAAGTTACTATAAATTTAAAACACCACAATTAAAAATCTTATTGAGTAGTATCATCATCCCGTTTCTACCATTTCTGTTCCTATATGCGTTGCCAAAAATATTTTTCAATAAACAAATACTCTCGGCAGATATAGCTTCCTTATTCTTGATACTCATACCATACAGCTTTATATGTACACAGCTTACTGAACGTATATTTGATATGGAGTACTTTATTACCCGTTTGCGTTATTATTTTAATTTTTCATTTGTTTTTACAATTTGGTTGTTAATGGGTCTTTATTGGCTAACTGATTTATCTATTTCAGGAATGACCAAAATTTCTTTTTTTACGTTCTTTTCTTTAATAGCACTTTTCTACATTAAAGAGAAAATAGATTATCATAAGCGAAAAATTCTTTTTTCAACAAAAGGGGATTATATCCATCGATTGTATACGACAGTTGATAGTATTGGAAGGGTCGTAAAGATTGAAGACTTGCTTGAGAAATTTGTTCGAGAAATTGCGTTACACCTTGAGATTAAACATGTTTACATATTAACCTACGATTTGCAAACACATCAAATTACTTCCACAAGCACATCCAAAGAATATACTCAAAATCAAATGAACGAAATAGAGTTTGAGCAACTCCGCTTGGGAGAAATAAAGAAGACAGAGCATTTTTATATTGCTTTTATCCACCAAGATATGAATTATAAAAGAATACTAGTCGTAGACCACTATAAATCTATTCATCTAAAGGATGAGGAATTATTATGGCTTGAATTATTGCTTTTATATGTGAATAATTTTATTGAAAATACGAAAATGGTGGAAGATCTATTAGAGCAGTTAAAACATATGAAAGAGGCTGATAAAAGTCAGTTACCGTGGCTCAATAAGCTACTTTGGCTACGATTTGAACAAGAAAAATATCAATTAGCACAAGAGCTTCATGATACGGTTTTACAAGAGCAACTCCATATTGCTAGGGAGATGGATGTATTTATCCACGCGAAGAAAAAGGCGGATATTCAATCGGGACTTGCTAAGATTCATGAACATATGATTACATCTTTAAATGATTTAAGAGGTTACTGTGAAAATCTGAAGCCGCCATTATTAGATACATTAGGCTTAAATGCTGCGCTTGAGAAGCTTATACAAAAAGTTCATAAGCGTGCTGATTTTGTTTTAATTTACACAATTGATCGTCTATATTTAGAGGATGAGCGTTTAAACTTAATGATTTATCGACTTTTCCAGGAATTATTAAACAATGCATTAAAACATTCTCATGCCAATACTGTAGAAATTCATCTATTAGAAACAGAAGATGGTTTTGAAATCAATTATTCTGATGATGGTGTAGGATGTAAAATAGATGAGATTATTCTTGCTGATTCAATGGGCATCAGGGGAATGCAAGATAGAGTACAAGCATTTAATGGTCAGTTTTCTATCAATACTGATGTAGGAGAAGGAATGTCCATTCGAATTAAAGTAATTGAAGGGAATCAACCCCATTCCTATGACTACGATACTTATAATAGAAGGCCAGCTCATAGTAGAGGATAATCGATGAATAGAAAGAAAGAGATGAACTTTTTTCATACCTCCTAATCTTTTCGTATTGTGTAGAATTCACAGTACGAAAAGATTAGGAGGTTTTTGCTTTGAGGTACAACATTTCCATTAACAAATACCCCGTTTTTTATATGTCGTTATAGTTTGTGGAAATCCCCTCTTTGCAAGATGATAAAGCAGTCATTATTCACTTAATTCTCAGTAATATTTGATGACGTCTTTTGTTTAGTCGTTTTTAGCTCATGAATTCAAGTGAATGTCGTTTTGTATAAAAATATAGAGGGTGAGATAAATAGTGTGAAAATCAATTTAAAATCAAAATAGTATTATTTTCTGTTTTGGAATAGGGAGGAAGTACACTTTTTAGAATTAATCTTTAAAATAAAGAAAATTATTAAGAATGTAGCCGATATAATCCAATAGATGATAGAGGAGGTATGGAAATTTGAATAAAAAATTACTTTTCACAGCAGCCGCTATTCCGGCAGCTCTATTTGTACCAACAGTTGCAGGGGCTGTAGGAGCTGATACAGTTACAGTCACAGGGAAGAATACAGTAAATGAAACGTTAAAAGCATCTATCGAAAACTTACCAGCAAACTCAATTGTAAAAGGTTATCAATGGTACTATGTAGATGGTTCTAAGGATTCAACGAATAAACCAATCTCAGGTGCCACAACAGCGTCATTTACAGTACCAGTAGAAGCGGCAGGCAAAGCAGTTTTCGTGGAAGCGACTACAACAAAAGACGATAAGTATAAGAGTGAAGCCCTTTTGATTAATGAACTAAAACTTTCAATAACTAAGCCAAGAATTGATAGTAGTTCAAATTATGCAGTACCTGGTGAATCGGTACAAGTAGGAGGAGCAATTGTAACCGATGAAGCTGGGGCAAAGTTACAAAGCAATCAAATTACATACAGCTATCAATGGTTTTATAAAGTTGGTGAATCCTTCACAATAATTGATGGAGCTACTAAGGACACATACAAAATTCCTAATAATGCTTTAACAGATGGCATTACAGATATAATGGTCAAAGTACAGGCAAAGGTAGGAACTTCTTTGGTAGAATCTGTTGAGTCTGATGTGATAACAATATCTAATGAACCATCCGATTCAATGATTGAAGAAATTAAAACTTTATTAATAAATGACAACAAATATAATGTAACAAGTTTAGAATCTTTTAAGGCAAAAGTAACGGAATTAGAAAGTAAATATCAGGGACTATCTGCTGCAGCAAAGGCGAATGTGAAAAATTATGATGTATTAAAGAGAGCGACTGCAGATGTAGATTTAATAAGCAAGTTAAATGAGAAAGTAGATAAGGTTAATGAAATTAATGAAAAAGATCTGTCAAAATATTTAAAAGAAATTGAAGAGGCCTATGATAAGTTTGATTTATTACAACGTAGCTTAGATTTAAATGATGCCTTATACAATAGCATTAAAAACATTTTGAAAGATCCGACAGATATCGATGAATTTAAAGAAGTTAGAAGACTAAATCAGGCAATTGTAGCATTATTAGACTATAAAAGTTCTTTTGTTACGTATGTACCTACTGGCATAGAATCTTTACAATCAGCAATAGAAACAATTGAAAAGGATATAGCAAAATTATCTCAAAATTACCGAGCAACAGTTCAAAATCAATCGATTTTAAGTGATGCTAAGTCGGATATTAAAAAGGTTGAACAATTTATTAAACTTTTCGATAAGTTGTCAGAAAAAGATTCACCTAGCAAACAGGTGACTACAGCAAAATCTATACGTACGGCTTTTGAAAAGTTAACTTATAAACAACTTAAGCTTGTACCAGAAAAATATATGAATACATTACTTAAAGCTGAAAACGCAGAAAACAGTCAAATAGACAGCTTAAATAGAGAGATTGATAGTTATGTCGGCGATGTGGATGACAGTTACCCGATAGATCCATCAAAAGATTCTTGGCAAGGACATGTCAATAATGTAAACCGTATTATTAATGAATATAAGGGTTTAACGAAAAATTCAGCGGCTAAAATTGTCGGATATAATAGCTTACTAACTTTACAAAAGGATTTTAAAGCAGCTGAAAAAATTATTAAGGACATGGACGCTTATCAAAAGCTTTCAGAAACGCCAGGGGTAGCTGAGAGTAAGTTAAAAACGAACTATACAAATGTATTGAAAGCTTATAATAAGTTAACTAGTTTACAACAGTCACTTGTTTATAACGCAAACGATTTTTTATTAAATACACCGACTATTACAGTTAATTTAAATGGTAAGGAACCTGCTGATAAAGCGGCTGCATTGGCTTTAAAAGCCGAAGTTGAGAAGCTTGCAAATGTAACGAAATATACATTTACACAATTCGAAAGTGCTGTAAATGCAGCAACAACAAAATATAAAAACCTATCTTCAGGTGGACGAAAGTATGTTACAAACTATTATTTATTAACAGCTGCGAGTAAAGACCTTTCTGGTGTTAAGTCATTCCATAAAAAAGTACAAACTGCACGACAAGAAACCGATGCAACGAAACAAGCGAAAAAAATTCAAACCGTACAAACTGCATATGCTAAGCTACCAGCAAACCAACAGCATTTAGCCAAACAGCAATATGAAGATTTGCTCAATAATCGTCTAGAAGACGCACCAGATGTCACATTATTAAATAATGAAATTGCAAAAATGGTCTCAAATGATTCGTATACAGTATCAATAGAAAAGATTAATGAGCTTTCAACTCAATATAAAAACCTAAGCTCTAGTGATAAAAAACGTATTACGAATGCGTCGATCTTAACAACAGCGGTTTCCGATGTGAAAAAAGTAGAATCATTTATGAAGACGTATGAAAAATCATTTACTAGTAACCCGACAACTGTTATTAAAGCTTTTAATAAGCTAACTTCAAAACAAATGAGTTTAATTAGTCCAGAAATACGACAATCCATTATTGATAAAGATCAAGGTCAACAACAGTCTAATGAAAGTGCTTTGAAATTAGTTGAATCCATTAATTCACTGATTGTAAATGGTGAATATATTGATGACTTGGAAACGAAAGTAAAAGAAATCCGAACAGCATATGATGGTCTTAGTTCTTCTGAAAAGAGCGTCGTAAAAAATTATTCTAAGCTAACTCAGGCCGAGAGTGATTTGAAAAAGGTAGCTGATGTACATGCTCTTTATGTGCCTTCTACAGAAGAAAATGAAGCGGCTCGTAAAACTTGGCAAACTGCCTATGGTAAGCTCTCAAAAAAATTAGAAATTTTATATAAGAAAATGTATGCAAATGATTTATAAAACTGTTTAAGCCTAAACCCCGAATAACGATATTATTCGGGGTTTTCATGTTGTAGAAAACAAAATGGTCAAGGAAATCTGCAATTTAAATGAGAGGGATCTCTGTCTTAGGTTACTCGCTTTAATATGAGCGGACGTCGAGTTGCTTTCTTCGACGCTTAGCTTTTATTTAGATACAATACTAAACAAATAAATTAGAGTGATATGTAAGAATTACATGCTATGTGGAGAGGTTGATTGTAGTGGAGACCGGGCGACTCCTTGGGGATAAGCGTCACAGATGAGACCTTGCAGCGCAGCGAAGCGTTTCATCGGACGCCCCCAGGAAAGCGCCCGGTCGGAACGGAAACCAACCTCTCGTTTTGCGCAAAAACTATACATTATACAAAAATAACCATTAATTTCATAGATATAATTGTTCTTCGGTAGAAAAAGGTACTGGTTAAATGTATCTTTTTTATTTGTGTAGAATATCAATTTT
Source organism: Lysinibacillus zambalensis (assembly GCF_040183165.1). Lineage (NCBI taxonomy): Bacteria > Bacillati > Bacillota > Bacilli > Caryophanales > Bacillaceae > Lysinibacillus > Lysinibacillus zambalensis. The sequence continues at coordinate 9,069 of NZ_JBEGDG010000042.1, read as the reverse complement.
TAGATATACTATTTATAGTTAATCTGCATAATAATTGAGAATTTTTTGTCATAACAAAAGTAGTTTGACATAGAAGGTAGGAACTAAAGATGTATAAAATAGGTGTTGTTGGCCCAATAAAATCCGTAGAAAAAATTATCGAATTAGCACATGAAATCGAAGAGGATATGGAATTTATTCCATATATTTATTCGATTGCTACAGAAACGAAACATCTTGTGGAAACCTACAATCAAGATGTTGATTTTTGGCTATTTTCGGGATACATACCTTTTAAAATTGCTAGCCTGACAAGTGTCTCACAGGATAAGCTGGCACATATCATCTTTTCTGAGGCGGCCATTTACAAAGGCTTTTTTGAGCAGTCCTATAAAATGGGGAAGGTTATTGAGAATGTCAGTATTGATATTATCTCATCACCTGCACAAATGGCATCAGAAGGGTTGGTGGAGATCGAGAAGAATGTAAGGAACATGTATGTAAAGGAATTTGATGTGGCCATTGATCCGAAAGAATTATTTGATTTCCATTATGACCTATGGCTGAAGGGGAAAATCGATTTTGCGATCACATGTTACCCATCTGTCGATGAAGAGCTGAAAAAGAGAGGGGTTCCCTCTTATTGGGTGTCGCCTACAAAAACAGAAATTTACCATACCGTTCAGCTATTTACCGAAAAAATTAAAACTTCGTATTATAAAGAAACGCAAATTGGTGCTGTTATGCTCGAAATAAAAGAATTTGATTCATTGAAGGAAAGAATGAAACAAGGATATCGAATTCAATATTTAGAATTGCGCATGAAGGAAAACTTACTGCAATTATGCGAACAGATTGATGGCTCCTTAATAGAGGAAGGGAATGGGAGATATACTATTTTTAGTACGAGGGGAGCGATCGAAGGGCAGATTCAATTCATCAAGGAAAAGATGTACCAGCTGTCCATTGAAATGGAGGCAAAGGTTACAGCAGGAATAGGCTTTGCACAAACGGTATTTAATGCCGAATTAAATGCGCATAGGGCTTTACGTCAAACGAAAGAACATGAATCGATTGATATTGTCATGATTCAAGATGATGGTACAATGATTGAATCTGTCGGAAATAGCGAGGAGCTAACATATTCCTATCGAGCTGAGGATCCTACTATCCTTGAAAAATTAAAAAAAAGCAATGTTAGCATTAAAAACTATACAAGAATACAAGCGCTAGTTCAAAAAATGAGTTGGAAGCATTTTACGACAAAGGATTTAGCCGCACAGCTTCAAATGAGTGAAAGAAATGCACAGCGCATCGTGGCTGATTTATGTAGTGTAGGTTTAGCGGAAATTTGTGGAGAAGAATTACAGCATACACGTGGTAGACCAATAAAAATATACCAGCTTGTGATGTAGGTCAAGCATATGAAATATAAAATGTCCTAAACCAATGAATGGTTATTAGGGCATTTTTTGTTTGGCGGAAATTTTCGCAAATAGAAAAATACAGAATTTTTTTAGTTATTATTTGTTTTCGATAAATGTTTAAAAGTGTAGATAAATCAACGGTTTCCAAGTTTCTATGACGTATCTTTGACACCATTTTTTATGCGATTATCTATTAGAAATTTTCAAAATAATATTGTCAATTCATAAAAAGTCGATTATTATACGAATATATAACGAAAGTGTCGCTATATACACAAGCCGATTTTAATAAATAGGGAGAGATGAAAAATAGTATAGAAAAGTTGCAAAAGATATCGATATGGAAGAATAAGAGTTTTAGTTGTCGCAATATTCGAGTAACTGAATGTCTTTTTCCTTTAATACTATCAATTGCAGCAAATCAGTTTAAACATGGGAGGGATAGTAATGACAACGAATGCAGTAACCAAAAAATCCAGAAATTTAATCCTTGCACTTTTATTTTTAGGTTGGTCATTAGGGAATCTAGATCGTTACATCATGAACTATGCAGTAGTATCGATTACGGGTGATTTAAATTTAGATGCTTCTTCTACTGGAATTATTTTAAGCGCTTTCTTTTTAGGCTATGCAATTATGCAAATACCTGGCGGTTGGTTGGCTGATAAATTTGGCGCTAAAAAAATCTTACTTTTTTCAGTAATCATGTGGTCGATATTCACAGGTTTAACGGCAATAGCTTGGTCTTTAGTTGCGATGATTATCATTCGATTTTTATTTGGTATTGGGGAAGGTGGGTTCCAACCAGCGAGCTCTAAAATTATTGCAACGATTTTTCCGAGGGAAGAACGAGGACGAGCAATGTCAATTATGCTTTCCTCTGGAGGTATTGTTTCATTAATCGTCCCTTTACTCGCAGCTTATTTATTAGGAACAATTGGCTGGCGTACGATGTTTGTTGTAATTGGTGCAATCGGAGCCATTATTGCATTTTTATATTGGAAATATATCAAACTTCCACAAGAGGAAGTAGTGGAAAGTAGTCATGGTAAAGAAAATACTTCTACGAAAGTAAACTTTAAGGAACTTTTTAAGACACCGCTTATGTGGAATTTAATGATTGCTTATTTCTGTATTTATGCGGTGAACTGGGGATTAGTTTCTTGGATTCCAACATACCTTCAAAAAAATCGTGGACTCGATTTAATGTCGATTGGTTGGGCGCAAACAATTCCAGCTATCACTACTATTATCGGTATTTATGGTAGTGGTTATCTCATTGATAAGTTACCACGAGGAATGGATAAAATCTTAGGGTCAATTTCATGTGGAGTAATTGGTATTTTATTGTACTTCATGTTTACAGCAGAGTCGGTAACGATGTTTATTGCTTATCAAACAGTCGTTACTTTATTTATTGCATTTGTTATTACATTACTACCTGCCATTGTGTTAAAGAAATTACCTTCTTCTATTACAGGTTCCGCAATGGGAGTTGCTAATACAGGCGGGCAATTAGCTGGATTTGTAACGCCAATGGCAATCGGCTTTATGGTAGATGCTTTTAACGGTTCGTTCGATGCAGCATTTTGGATGTTAATTGGATTTGCAGTTATTTGTATTATTTCGCTTCTAACGTTAAATGATCAAAAAGGAAGTCTTTTGAATTCATAATAGGGGGTATAAAAAGATGAGTGTACATGAAAAAATTTCTTCATTAATCGAGTCAAAAAGGGATGCTAGTATTCAATTAAGTGATGCTATTTGGGCAGTACCTGAACTTCACTTTCAAGAAAAGAAATCTGTTCAATATATGAAGGCAGCTTTAGAAGAAGAGGGCTTTGCAACAGAACTTGGCATTGCAGGACTTGATACAGCACTAGTAGGAACGTATGGATCTGGAAAGCCGGTTATTGCCTTTCTCGGTGAATATGATGCACTGCCTGGATTGAGTCAAAAAGGAGGGGCTACTAATTTCGAACCATTAGAGGACGGAGGAAGTGGCCATGGTTGTGGGCATAACTTATTAGGTACAGGAGCGTTCTCCGCGGCTGTTGCGGTTAAAGATTATTTAGAGCAAAATAATCAATCAGCGACAATTCGTTTCTACGGTTGTCCAGCGGAGGAGAATGGTTCAGGGAAAGCTTATATGGCGAAGGCTGGTATTTTTGATGATGTCGATATTGCTATATCTTGGCATCCTGGTACTTTTACAACTGTAATGACTTGCAGCTCCCTAGCAAACTATGCAGTTACGTTTAAGTTTACGGGAAAAAGTGCACATGCAGCAGCAGCGCCCCATTTGGGACGGAGTGCATTAGATGCAGTTGAACTTATGAATGTTGGGGTAAACTATTTACGTGAACATATCATTCCAGAAGCGCGTGTGCATTATGCGGTTACAAACACAGGAGGATCATCTCCAAATGTCGTTCAACCGTATGCAGAGGTGACATACTTAATCAGAGCACCTAAAAAGCATCAAGTACAAGAGATTTATCAACGTGTTGAAAATATTGCTAAAGGTGCAACATTGATGACTGAAACATCGTTAGAAATCGCCTTTGAGGGAGCAGCGTCCAATCTTATTCCAAATAAAACACTTTATGATGCGATGCAAAAACAAATAATTGATCTAGGAATGCCTACTTATACAAGAGAAGATGAACAGCATGCCCAAGCTATTTTTAATACATTTACGCCTGAAATTCAGGCATCAGCATTAGTAGGTCTAAAAAAAGATGATGCTGTGCAGTTACAAGGTAAAGTTATTGCTGACCACATCCCAAGTGTCCTACCTGAATTTATATTAGGTGGATCAACGGACGTTGGAGATGTAAGCTGGAATGTCCCAACTGTTCAATGTACAACTGTATGTATGGCACTAGGTACACCACTTCATACTTGGCAGGTTGTATCACAGGGTGTTATGCCAATAGCACATAAGGGGATGTTACAGGCAGCAAAAATAATGGCTTGCACTGCTGTCGATCTAATTGATAATCCATCACTTATTGAAGAAGCTAAAAAAGAATGGAAAGAACGTCTAGACGGGGAGACTTATGTGTCACTAATTCCAGAAGGTACAATGCCTCCAAAATTTTAACTTCTTTCAGCAAATGAAAGCAAAGTGTCAGCTTCAGAAGTCTCCCACCTCTATAGGTGATGAGATGAATGCGGATTTAAGCTGCTTTTCAGAGGGTATCCATTCGCAAGCCGGACGCAATTATGTCGAGGCATAATTGATAAAAGTATACCAAAAAGAGTCTTCATAGGGTAAACTATGGAGGCTCTGTTTTTGCCTATTATTAAGTTTTACTTAGTTAAGTGTACTTATTGAGTAGTTATGGCGTAAAATGCCGTTTTTTTGAAAGGAGATTACAAAATGCCGACAGAACATAACAATCATAAAAATAATCAACTTGCGGCAGAATGGGTGGAACAGTTTCGCCCTTTTGCTAAAGAGGGGCAATGCGCAAGTTATATTCCTGTTTTAGCTGAAAAAGATTCAAACCAATTAGCGATATCGATTATCGGTACTAATAATGACGAAATGAAAGCCGGAGAGACAACTGAACTATTTACGCTGCAAAGTGTTTCAAAGGTCGTTACATTTATTTTAGCGTGTATGGAACGAGGATTACCTTATGTTTTAGAACGAGTTGATGTTGAACCCACAGGTGACACCTTCAATTCAATCATTCGTCTAGAAAGCCATCAGCCTGGAAAACCTTTTAATCCAATGATTAATGCCGGAGCCATTACAGTATCCTCTATGCTTGACGGAAACTCTCCACAAGAGAAGGTTTCAAAAATCCTTTGTTTTTTAGAGCAAATGATTGGCAAGAAATTAAAGGTGAATGAGGAGGTTTATCAATCTGAGTGGCAAACGGCAAATCGAAATCGATCATTAGCCTATTATTTAATGGATTCTGGCTTTTTAGACTGTCCTGTAGAGGAAGCATTGGAAGTTTATTTAAAACAATGTGCGATTGAAGTAAATGTTTCAGATTTAGCGATGATTGGTTTAGTAATCGCCAATGATGGCTATCATCCTCTAACAAAAACACAACTTTTTCCTAAGCAAGTAGCAAAATTAGCAAAAGCATTGATGGTTACTTGTGGTATGTATAATGCTTCTGGTAAATTTGCTGCATTTATTGGGTTACCCGCTAAAAGTGGTGTTTCCGGAGCGATTTTGGCGGCTGTGCCAAGTCATGCAGGCTTAGATTCACCTTTCCCTGCTGGGTGCGGTATTGGCATATATGGACCAGCAATTGATGACATTGGGAACAGCGTAGCTGGCGTGAATTTACTTAAGCATATCGCTACCGAATGGAATATGAATATTTTTTAATCAAATAAAGAAAGATGACTTCTAATATGGAGTCATCTTTTTTTACTTCCTTCAGCGGATTTCTAAACATCCGCTCCGCCAAGAGTATACCGTTAATTTGCAATAAAAAAGCCCTGAATAGCTTCACTTTGCTTTAAGTGTCACTATCCAGGACAATATAATTTAGCGTATTACTTTCTTTTTTTCTTATAAAGAATCAGCAGCAATATAAACCAAATTGGTGTCAATAGTAATGCGGTACGAGTTGCTTCTGAAATGAACATCACTACTAATAAAAATGCAAAGAAGGCAAGTACTAAATAGTTCACGAACGGAGTGAAAGGTGCCTTGAAAATTGATGCTTCATGAAGTGCACGATTTTTACGTTTATAGATGATATGAGAGATTAATATAATACTCCATACCCAGATAAAGCAAATGGCACTAATCGTTGTCACAACACTAAAGGCGTTTTCAGGCATTAATTTACTTAGTAATGCACCAACAGATACTACAATTGCCGACACAATAAGTGCGTTGCTTGGTACACTGTTTTTATTGAGCTTTGCAAACGATGGCGAAGCTTGCTTGTTGTTTCCAAGATTAAAGAGCATGCGGCTTGTAGAAAATAAACCACTATTTCCAGCCGAAGCAGCAGATGTTAGAACGACAAAATTAATAATCCCTGCAGCAATTGGAATACCGGCTAGTGTAAATACTTGTACAAATGGACTACTAGAGGCAGACATTTCATGCCAAGGATTAATGCATAAAATAACAAATAACGCCCCTACGTAGAATAATAAAATGCGTAATGGAATTTTGTTAATGGCAGAAGGTATATTTTTTTTAGGATCAGCCGTTTCAGCAGCAGAAACCCCCACTAGCTCGACACCAACAAAAGCGAAAACTACCATTTGGAATGCCATTAAGAACCCATGTAGGCCATTCGGGAATAACCCGCCGTATGCCCAAAGATTTTCAACAGAAACTGTGCCAGAGCTTGTTTGAAAGCCTGTAAATAACATGAATAGTCCGATCGCAATCAGTACCACAATAGTAATGACTTTTATTAGTGCAAACCAAAATTCTAGTTCGCCAAATAGTTTTACAGTTAATAGATTCAACATTAGCAACAGGACTAAACAGCCAATTGCAGGCACCCATTGTGGTATATCAAACCAATATTGTACATAAACGCCGACAGCGATAATATCTGCCATAGCGGTCATAATCCAGCAGAACCAGTATGTCCAGCCGGTAATGTAACCTGCCCAAGGTCCTATGTATTCGGATGCAAAATCAGTAAAGGATGTATAGCCAGCATTCGATAATAACAGTTCACCTAAAGCCCGCATGACGAAAAATAAGGCGGTTCCGACTATTAGATAGGCGAAGATGATGGAAGGTCCTGCTAAAGCAATGGCTTTTCCGGAGCCTAAAAATAAACCAGTACCGATTGTTCCGCCAATCGCAATGAGCTGCACATGGCGATTTTTTAATTCGCGTTTTAATTGATGTTGTTGTTCCACGTTGCTCCCCCTCAAAGATACGTAAAAACTATGACTGGAAATAAAAAAGAGACTAGTAGTGACACTAGTCTCGTAAACGACAGAATAACAAATACCAATCGCGAATGTTGTATGTAAAAAAGAAAACATTCGTGTGGTATAGCTTTCATGATGAAAGTTAATATTACTCCTCTGTCCTTTTGCCTGAGATAGTGAACCCTTCGGCGACGCAAAATGCGCTCTCTCCAGAACTGCTCCTGCTATAGTTTTATCCATAGCATTCATAGCTTGTATTGTATGTCATGGTGACATTATTTTAAGATATTATACATCCTATCAGTGCTACGATAATTATTCAAGGGGAAATTTCAGTCTTTTGCAGAAAAAAAGAAGATTGGAGTTCGTCTAGGTAAAAATTATACGAAACATAGTATTTTTAGACATACGTTAAAATATGGATAATATTAAATGTTTGGTATAAAGGGTTAAAAAGGCGAGGGACGAGTGAGGGAAGCAGTTAGAATTTTGGTAAAGGAAGTTGAATGTGATGTAAGCAGTATATTGCCTCATACTCTACTTGTTTCTGTTCAAAAAGTTGTCAGACGTTAAACAATAAATATAATATAGTAGAAACTCAGAATTTTTTGCAAAAAGTAAACCATCTCATAGTCATTTGAGATGGTTTCTTCCTGTTTAAAACAAAGTGAGATAGGTATATATAAATAAATCACCTTAGATTTCGCGAGTATATTTATTTCTAGTAGTCACTTATGCCTTAACGATTTTTTGAAATTATTTTTTAGACTTTATTTTACCTGTCCAAGTACGGAAGCCGCCTTGAAGCTGGTAAATTTGGTTGTAGCCACGTTTTTTAAGAAATAGAGCAGCACGTGCGCTACGGCCTGTATTTTGACAGTATAAATATACTGGTAAATCTGGGCGGATTTCTTTGTGACGTTGACGTAGAGTTGTTGAAGGAACATTACGTGCACCAAGAATGTGACCTGCATCAAATTCTTTTTGCTCACGTACGTCGATAAGCTGCGCTTTACGATAGCCTTCAATAAATTGTTCTTGTGTTAGGTTTGTTACGGCTTTTTTTAATCGTAGGGCATTGATGCCGATATATGCAATTACGACTACTAAAATAACACCGATTGTGATAAGTATGTTTAACAAAATTTCTTACCCCTTTCTATCTTCTTTATTATTATAAAAGATGCGCTAGCGATAGTCCAATGAGTTTGATAAAATTAATTAGATTGTGGCTAGAATTAATCTATCTATATGTATGGATGTATTAGAGAAAGGTCACAGAATCATTCTACTCCATTTTTAGATTTGGGTGGATGATACTTCAATAAAGAATAGAACTAAACGCAGAGTGTCAAAATTTTGAGAAACATTATTTTTGGCTCATCACCAGGAGTAGGATGGTATTTGCTTAAACGAATGCGATATATAGGTTGATTAGAGTGAAGGCGAAGCGACAGCAACACCAAAAGCGGCTCATCGGACGCCCCCAGGATAGCGCCCAGTCGGAACGGAAATCAACCACTCGCTATAGCGATGAGCTTTATTTTGTACACATTCGCAAAAGGTTAACTTACCTTCTTTCAGCAAAGAATTTCTTACCGAAGTGTAGCGATAGGTACAGAAGTTCCCCCCTTTATAGTGGCTGAAAGAAGGTAAAGCCTCCGGCGGATGTCACGGAATCGGGGGTTTTTTTTAAAAAAAAAAAAAAAACACAAAAAAATTAAGTGAAATATAAATATTTATTTTTGATTATTAAATATAAAGATAAGTGTTTTTATTT
>NZ_JBEGDG010000041.1:0-22007 GCF_040183165.1 Lysinibacillus zambalensis | reverse complement strand
GAACACGGAAGTTAAGCTCTTTAGCGCCGATGGTAGTTGGGGGCTTCCCCCTGTGAGAGTAGGACGTCGCTAGGCACTTAGAAAAGTCGAGGATTTATTCCTCGGCTTTTTTTTGCGTTTTTTTAGTTTGTTAACTACCCTAACAATACTGATTTCTTCCAACTATTAAGTTAAAAAATGAAAAATTTAGTTGAGCGCTAGTTGACAAAGGTGTAGGACCTGAAGATCTGTTGGTTTTGAAAAAAGTTTATTTATTAATTTTACAAGTCACCCGTTAGTTTAAGAGGAAAACTTTAAAAATAATATAACCTTTTATCATTTTCCGACAGAAGACTCCATGAGAGTAGTTCAACTTTCGCCCATAAACACAAGTAGTAAGATTGACAATGAAACGCCAATGACATAAATCCCAAAAACAATAATAGGAGAATACTTCCAAAATCCTTTTTCCCTTTTTTTAAAGCTCTGAACACTAAATATTACTCCTATGACGAACATAATAACTCCAACGAAGAATAGCCAAGCAGTATTAAGTTGAAAGTAATAAAAACATGCAACACAAATAAGTCCTACCACTGAAAATAATGTTGATAATATCCCTTTTTTACTGAGCAATGTTTACCACCTCCTCTTTAATTTCTGTACTTACTATAAGAACGAACGAAATAAGTATTGATTCCAATTTTAATTAATTTTACCATTTGAAACCTACGAAATTTCTTACTATTTATTGAGCTAAACTGGCCCGTTAGCTTAAGTAGAAAAAGGCTCTACTCCTTATTGAAGTAAAGCCCCCGTTAGCTTTATAAGATGTTATCATTTTCTATGTAATACAAATTGTGATTTACTGTATTTAAAGTTGTTTTTTTTGTAAAAAGGAATTAAATGTTCTTCACAAAACAAGCTAATAACATCAATATGAGATAGTTCGTCTAACAATTTTGATACAAGATTCTTTCCAATGCCTGACTTTTGAAATGCTTGATGTATAACAACGTCTTCTATATAAGCCCTAAAATTCCCGTCCGTTACAGCCCTTGCAAACCCAATAAGAGTACCATCTTTCCATACACCAATTGAAATTTCCCTTTTTAACATTTCTTCAATATCTTGTTCTTTTCTTTCCTCCCACCAACCTGCATCTTTATAAAGCTTCATAAGTTCGATTGCTTTAATTGGTTTTTCATTAAATCTAAAATATTCAAGTTCCAAGTCGTTATCCCCAATTCGTTTTTATTTTAATTTTATATAAATAGTACAGGGTTGTCTTCTTCAACTAACTGCTCCTTTAGTTGAAGAAGAAAAAGATGGAAGCTCTATGGAATTCCATCTTTAAGTAAAGCCACGGTTAATTTAAGAAGAACAGTGACGCTTATTAAACAATCGCGCCCAATCGTTGAAAATGATTAAATCCCATAAACTATCTTTTAATAATCTCCCTTACTTATACCTATTTAATATTTGTTCTGGAATATGACAATAATCATCTGGACATCTAGCTAACCTATCTTGATGTTCTTCTGCACTTCTCATATAGTTTATAAGAGGTAATACTTCAACAACTATAAGGTTGTAATCATTTCTCTCACTAAGAAACGCCTTCGCCTCTTTTAAGTGTTCAGGCTTTTCACTATATACTCCTGTTCTGTATTTCACGCCAACATCCTGTCCTTGTTTATTCAAACTGTATGGGTCAATGATTTCAAAAAAATATCCCATTAACTCCCTGAATGTTACAACTGTAGGATCAAATCCTGTTTTTACACATTCTGCGTACCCATCATAATCACCCTCAAGTGTATGACTTGTTCCATTAGCCCTTCCTGCTTCCGTAAACTTAACTCCAGGTAAAGTTTTTATAAAAGCTTGTACTCCCCATAAACATCCACCTGCAAAATATACTATTTCCATATTGACTCTCCTCTTTGTTTAAAAAATAAAAAAATTCATTCCAAGTAAATAGGAGGAAAAAATGTAGTTATTAGGTCTACTACACATTAAAATAATGACAAATTTCATTATTCCATATTATGGACCGAACCTGTACCGTTAGTTCAATTAAGAAAAAAAGAGCTGCATATGCAACTCAATGACCTTTAATTAACACACACGTTAGTCCAACAAGCACATTCACTTATCTTTCTCTACTGACTCATTTATCAACCGACTATGTATTCTCTGCAAGGCCATCTACTCCTTTATTAATAGCTTTCCATAGGGGTGTGCCTTAAAATTGTTCATACGGATGTGACATACCACTGTATATCTCCAAAGGCTTTTGTAGCTTGTCCAATTAAAGCACAACCTTAGTTGAAGAACGGAGCTATAAATAGCATTAGAATCGAACATAAAATTAGAGAATTACTAACTTCTTTTGGAAGCTTTTCTTTTCCTGGCCCTTTATAAAATCCGGAAAATTGAAATTTATTTCTATATAACACAAAAAATAAAATAAAAATTGAAATACCAACTAACCAGCCACCATTGGTATTATCTACATTTATCCCTAAATTCGCATAGATTAATTTCACCAAAGCTCCCATCATACTACCCAGAACTAAGAAAATTACAATTATCCGAATTAATTCTAAAAATAATCTAATCATAATTCAAGTTCCCTTCGATTTATTTATATTAAAAGTTCTTTGTATACAGGAAATCCTAACTTTCTGCGTCGTTCTTCACAATCTTTATAGTCATATTAACATAAATGCCTAATAAAGAATTGAGCTACAAGGAGATACCATAATCATAAAAAACGTCTAAAAGTTAATGGATTTAATCCCTTTAACCTATCGTTTAGTTTAGAAGCCAAAGAAAAGAATATAAAAGAAGTGGAGTTACTATCAATACGATAGTAACTCCACATAGCTTGTTGATGAAGTTATTTCCAATTAAAACCCTTTTCCGCTAAGAAATCTTTAATATGAGGACGGCGCTGTTCGATTAAGAAATCAGCCATTTGCTTTGTCCAGTTATCAATTTTTCGATTGGATGAGCGATTATTATAGTATGCTTCCATTGTGTCGTTGTACGCTGGTAAAAGCTCCTCATATTTTTCTGTATTGTATTCATTTTCATGTAATACTGCTGCAACAGGTAAACGAGGTTTTACTTCATTGCGACGGGCAGGAACCCCGATTGTTAAGCCGAATAGTGGGAAAACATAGTCAGGTAGATTGAATAATTCGCTTATTTCCTCTAGCTTATTACGCACTCCTCCGATGTAACAAATTCCATATCCCATAGATTCTGCAGCAACAACGAAGTTTTGCGCGAATAATGATACATCGGCCACTCCAACAAGTACATTTTCTGCGGAATCAGCGACGATGTCTACACCTTCTAATTTTCCTGCTGATTGAAGACGTTTGAAATCTACACAAAAGACAAAGGCACCGCCTGAAGTTTCGTATTGACGAGGATTACCAGAGAATAACGCTAGTTTTTCTTTTTTCTCCTCATCAGTGACCCAAATAACACTATAAGCTTGTACAAAATGTGATGTAGCAGCCATTTGTGCAGTAGCAATTAATTCTTCAATAATTTCCTTCGAAATCGGATTTCCATCATAAATACGAACCGAAGAGTGGTTGCGTAATAATTCTTTAACCATCAAAAAAATCCCCTTTTCCCTTTTATATATCAAGAGCATATCACGCTTTTTCGTCAAAATCGAATTTTTTTCATGTTGAAATTATTTTTAAATAATTTGCAGATGCATAAAATTTCTCGTAAAATAAAATATTTTGTTAGTTATAGATTAAAAATTCTAAATAGTTTAAAATTATGTGTGGGCGGTTCATTTGGTTGGATTTCTAATAAATGGATGACTATACCAAAATGAGTAAACCGGATAATCTAGTTGAACAAAATAAAGTCGGATGGAGGAATAGGGGATGGAAGAAAAGTTGGCGAAAAAGCTTCGTAATGAACAGCTACGGAGCAAGGTAGTATCAGCAGATGAAGCAGCGTCTTGGATTAAGGATGGTATGGTACTTGGGATGAGTGGATTTACTCGTGCTGGTGACGTTAAAGTGGTACCGCTTGCGCTTGTGGAAAAAGCTAAAAAGGAGAACTTCAAGGTAGATGTATATACAGGTGCATCACTAGGCCCAGAAGTCGACCAATACTTAGCAGAAGCTGGCGTTATTCGTAAACGTGGACCTTTCCAAGCAGATGCCGGCATTCGTAACAAAATCAACAGTGGTGACATCACATTCGTTGATGCGCATCTATCTCATAATGCGGAGCTAGTACGTCAAGGTATTATCGGTCCCATTGACTTTGCGATTATTGAAGCAGCTGCTATTACAGAAGACGGCTTACTAATTCCTACAACTTCAGTTGGTAACTCTCCGATTTTTGTGCAAGAGGCAGACCAAATAATTATTGAGTTGAACGTAGCTCAGCTTGATGAATTAGAAGGTGTTCATGATATTTTTGTACCAGGACTACAGGGGCAACGTGATCCAATTCCATTGCAAAATGTATCTGATCGGCTTGGCACAATTGGTATACCACTAGATTTAAATAAAGTAAAAGGCATTGTAATTTCAGATATTTTAGATGCGCCATCAACAATTGTCCCTGCGGATGAAGAGACAGATATTATGGCTAATCATTTATTAAATTTCCTACGTGAAGAAATTAAAGTAGGGCGTTTAACAACAAGCTTAAGGCCTATTCAATCGGGAGTAGGCTCAGTAGCAAATGCCGTTTTATTAGGTTTTAAAGATTCTGAGTTTGAGAACTTAGAAGTATATTCAGAAGTATTGCAAGACGCGGTATTCGAATTAATTGATGCCGGAAAGGTAAACTTCGCATCTGCTACTTCAATTACACTTTCCGAGGAAGTTGGAAATAGAGTTTATGGTAATTTTGAAAAATATACAGATAAACTAGTATTACGTCCGCAAGAGATTTCTAACCAACCAGAAATTATTCGCCGACTCGGGTTGATTTCTGTTAATACGGCATTAGAAGTAGATATTTACGGGAATGTGAATTCTACACATGTTTCTGGTACAAAAATGATGAATGGAATCGGCGGTTCTGGAGACTTTGCGCGTAATGCAAGATTAGGTATTTTTGTCACAAAATCTTATGCAAAAGGCGGAAATATTTCTAGTATCGTTCCAATGGTGTCGCATGTAGACCATACAGAGCATGATGTAGACGTCATCGTAACAGAGCAGGGAGTAGCAGACTTACGTGGGCTTGCTCCAAGAGAGAGGGTTGGACTCATTATCGATAACTGTGCACACCCGGAGTATCGTGAGCAGCTATGGAAGTATTTTAATGATGCCAATGAAGCAACAGGTGGACATCATACGCCACATGTTTTAGAAAAAGCGCTCTCATGGCATGTGAATTACGCAAAAAATGGCACGATGAAGAACCCAGCTTTATCGAAATAATAAATTGAAAAAGCCTTGAAGGACAGTTTATTTGTTCCTTCAAGGCTTTTCATTGTTAATAATGTTGTCCCGAAAGTTTAGGTAGCTCTACGAAGTGATCGGTTAAGCCCGTAAAGTGATCAGGTAGCCCTGTTAAGTGATCGGGTAGGCCTGTAAAGTGATCGGGTATCCCCGTAAAGTGATCAGGTAAGGCTGTAAAGTGATCGGGTATCCCCGTAAAGTGATCAGGTAAGGTTGTAAAGTGATCGGGTATCCCCGTAAAGTGATCGGGTGTCCCCTGTAAGTGATCAGGTAACCCCGGTAAGTGATCAGGCAAGCCGGGAAAGTGATCAGGTAGCCCTGTTAAGTGATCGGGTGTCCCCGTAAAGTGATCAGGTAGCCCCGTAAAGTGATCAGGTAACCCCGTAAAGTGATCAGGTGTCCAAAGAAAACCCTAGCTGCTTCTTACAATAATCCAATCCATTTCCAGTATGTTGCGGAGAATAAAAGAACTAGGATGTATCCGATGATCGTTAATGGAATACCAGACTTTAAGAAATCCTTTGTTGTAAAGGCTCCTGTACCATATGCAAGCATATTTTGTGGTGCACTAATAGGTAAGAGGAAGCCGAAGCTAATAACGAATTGTTGCACGATAACGAAACCAACCTGATCGACATTAGTCGTTAATGTTGAAGCTAAAACGATAAATACTGGTATAAGCGCAGATGCTAAGCTTGTTGCGCTCGCAAAGCCTAAGTGAATAAGAATATTGAATAAAGTGACAAGGGCAATGGTTGCAAGAATTGGCATAGAATCTAAACCGAGTGAACCGAATACTTTATCAGATAACCAAGATGCACCTTTAGTATTAAGCAAGACTGTTCCTAACATAATTCCTACTGCAAAGACGATAATTGTACCCCAAGGAATATGCGGTTCAACTTGTTTCCACGTATAGACCCCGATTTTGGGCATTAATAAAATGGCAATTGCAACGATTGTGACCGTTGTCGTATCGAATGGGTGGAGTTTGCCCTCAGCAGCCCAGAAAAATAGTAAAACGACAGATGTTATGATTAATCGAATTTCGGGAGCTTTTAGTGGGCCAAGTTCCGCAAGTTGTTTTTTGATTACTTCTCGGCCACCTTCGATATTGCTTGTTTCAGGCTTAATTAGTGTAATCATAATGAAAAATAGAGCTACTGACATGATGATGGAGAAGGGAGCCGCGTAAAGCAACCAAGCACCCCATGAAATATCCACACCAAATTGTTCTTTAATGAAATTTAAAGCGACCATATTTTGAGCTGCTGCCGTTTTAATACCGATATTCCAAATGGAGACAGCTTGCACAGAGGTAATGACAAGTAAAGCAGCAAGTCGACTATCGCGTGGTAAACCAAATGCCGCTACCATTCCGAGTAGAATTGGTACAACTGCGCCTGCACGTGCAGTAGCAGAAGGGACGAAGAATGCGAGTGCAATAGATACTAAAATAGCACCGAAGACAATGGCTTTCGTTTTTGTCCCTACTAGTGAAAGAATCCATAGTGCAAGACGTTTATGTAAATTGGTAATTTGCATGGCTGCCGCTAAGAAAAGAGCTGCAGCTACTAGTGCAACTGCTGAATTACTAAATCCGCTTAATGCTAATTTTAATGCATCTGATGTTCCTAGCTCTCTCGTTGGATCTTCCATTGACGGAGCTAATCCTAGTAAAACTGTAACTAGAGCAATAATCATGGCAGAGCTAACGGGATAGGACACTGCTTCTGTAACCCATAGGATGACCGCGAAAGCTAAAATAGCCAAAGCCCGTTGTCCAGCTACAGGTAAATCGCCGTTGTTCGGTAAAAAAGTTATGATGATTAGGGATGCGAACGCTAATGCAATCCAGAGTGGCTTCAAATTACGTTTCGGTTTTGCTTGTTCAGAAGTAGACATACTTTCTCATCCTTTCTAGCATTTTCTATAACATCGACTAGTAAAATGCTTTATTAAGAAAGTAAATTGTCTATTTATTGTAAAAAAAGCTAGTGTGTTCAAATGCGCTCTAGTTATAGCGATAATGGGCAGTTACGAGAAAATCCGCGGTCATAGAAAAGACAAAAATATCCAAAAGATATTAGTTTTTCTTCTTGAATGCAGAGGTAACTTTAGGCTCAGTTCCTAGCATCAATCGTTTAATATTTTCGATATGCAAAATGATGGCTATACTAAAAAGAAATAAGGCTATAAACGTTGGGCCGACCCCAGGAATCCATAAATATGTGGCTGTACAAAAAACGAGATAAAATTCAAGTACACCGACAATTAAAAAGCTCGTCACGAAAGAAAAAATAACAAATAAAATGAGTGCAAATAAGCCAACTTTCCAATCAATCGCGAGTAATATCCCAATAATTGAAGCAGTTCCTTTGCCGCCATTGAAGCCCATATAAAATGGGAAATTATGACCTAGAATGACACCGGCTGCTACGATATAGATAAAGATCCAAACTTGTACTTCAGTTAATTGTGTTATATCAGCAAGATAGACATGTGCACCGATTATAGCTGCAACACCTTTACCGATATCGATAAGTCCGACTAATATGCCGTATTTCCATCCAAGGGAAAGCGTGGCATTAGAGGCACCTGCATTACCAAAACCAGTCTTTTTTAAATCTACCCCAGATAAAAACTGAGCAACTTTAGAGCCATGAATGCAGCCAATCAAATAACCAACAAGAAGAAAAATGATAATGGCTTTTAACATTAAAGTCCTCCTTTCTAAATAATAGGCTTATCACCAAAACGTGTGGTTGATTTCCGTTCCGACTGGGCGCTTTGCCGCTGACGCTTCGCTTTCGCGCAGAGCAAAGCTTCCTGGGGGCGTCCGATGAGCCGCTTTTGGTGCTGCCGCTACGACTTCGTTCCTCGATTGTAATCCCCAAGGAGTCGCCCAGTCTTCACTCCAATCAACTTATGAAAAGGGGATACATTTTAACAAATTTCATTCCGAAACTTTTAGTGATGAACTATGTAACACTAAAATAATGTATGCGTTCGTAATACGTAAAAAAGCAGACAGAAGTTTCGGAAAAAATAAAATTTTAGTGTTGACAGAGAAAATGTCTATGTTTATACTTTGTAACAACGATGGAAATTGAATCACATACTCTTATCAAGAGCGGCGGAGGGATAGGCCCTATGATGCCCGGCAACCAGTAAGTGACGAGCTTGCTAAGGTGCTAATTCCTACAGATTCTTACTTGGATCTGGCAGATAAGGGGAGGAAAACTTGCAACCGCAACCCTCTTCTTAGCTGAAGAGGGTTTTTGTTTTCTACTTAAAAAATCCTCCTCATCTCCGGTGCCATCGTAAAAAAATAACCATATGGAGGTATACAATGACAAATTTTAAACCAGAAACATTGCTGTTACACGGTGGCCAAGAGCCAGACCCGGTAACAGGATCTCGTACAGTACCCGTATATCGCTCAACGGCATTTGTTTTTAAAGACACTGCTCATGCGCAACGTCTTTTTGCCTTAGAGGAAGCTGGCAATATTTACACACGAATTACAAACCCAACTGTAGATGTTTTTGAAAAACGCGTCGCTTTATTAGAAGGCGGTACAGCAGCGGTAGCACTTTCATCTGGTGCAGCAGCTATTGCATTTTCAATTTTAAATCTAGCAGGGGCAGGTGATGAAATTGTTGCAGGTAGCTCTTTGTACGGAGGTACTTATAATTTATTCGCCAACACACTACCAAACTACGGTATTAAAACAATTTTTGTAGACGAAACAAATCCAGAAAATTTCCGAGCAGCTATTACAGATAAAACAAAAGCGGTGTTCGCTGAAATTTACGGTAACCCAAGTTTAAAAGTGCTAGACATCGAAGCAGTAGCGAATGTAGCACATGAAAACGGCTTACCATTAATTATTGATAGCACATTTGCTTCACCATATGGCTCTACACCAATTGATTTCGGTGCAGATATCGTTGTTCATTCCGCAACAAAATGGATTGGCGGCCATGGTACAACTTTAGGTGGCGTTGTTGTAGATGCAGGGAAGTTTGATTGGACTCGTGGACGCTTCCCAGGCTTTACAGAGCCAGATGATTCTTATCACGGTTTGCGTTATGGTATTGACACAGCAGCGGCTGCATTTGCCACAAAACTGCGAGTGCAATTACTACGCGACTTTGGACCAACATTAAGTGCAGATGCAGCATTTAATTTATTACAAGGTTTAGAAACGCTTCATTTGCGTATTCCTAAACACAATGAAAATGCATTAGCGGTAGCTGAATATTTACGAAACCACCCATCTGTGGAATATGTAAATTACAATGGCTTAGAAGATTTCCCTACTTATGAGTTAGCTAAAAAGTATTTGAGAAATGGCTTCGGATCCGTGCTTACATTTGGTATTAAAGGTGGGCGTGAAGCAGGGCGTAAATTAATCGATAGTGTGAAATTATTCTCGCACGTAGCAAATGTAGGGGATGCGAAATCATTAATTATCCATCCAGCATCTACTACACATCAGCAACTATCAGCTGAGGAGCTAATCCAAACTGGCGTAACCGAGTCGCTCATTCGCTTATCCATCGGTTTAGAGGCAGTAGAGGACATTATTGCAGATTTAGAACAAGCTATTGAACAAGTAACAGCTATCCAGCAACAAGTAGAAGCCTAAATACTAAAAGACATTGACTAATGTTGTAGCGTTTACGTATTTTCCCATTCGATAGGCCTCATTTGGTAATGCGTAAAACGTTGCTACATCATCCGCTTGCCTCATTCGGTAAAGGTAACTGAAAATCTTTAAAAATAATACCAAGTAATTTGATAAGTATTGTTGACTTGTTTAATTCCTTGTTTTATACTAGGAAATAAGAAAAGCGTTCGACATTTAGTTTTCATAAGTGCTCCCCCACTTTTGAAATATATGAAGCGGAGTAGTTGCTAAGTCAGTAACTACTCTTATCTACCAATACTGATGATAAAGGAGTGTTTTAAATGGGAAATGTGTATAGTGCGCAAAACATTGCATCTTATCTTATTTATGAGTTAAATGAAGGTCATGTTTTTGTGAACAACATGTCCATTCAAAACATACTTGCATCAGTTGAGAGTAAATGGCAAGAGAACTTCGGACATTCAGCTTTTAAGGAAATTGTTTATGTCAAAGAAGAAGGCTATACAGTAAAAGAAGTTTTTGAAGCTTATGAAGGCTATGGAGCAAGTCATATCTCTCTACCAGCAACAGAGTATTACTTAAAATACGGCACGTTCCAATTAGTTGAACGTACGTATGCAATACCAAATTTTACGCTAGAGGAAATAAGACTGGTGCAACAAGCGTTAACACAATATCGTTATAAATTACTAGCAAAAGCTAGTTAAATCCCTCATATAATTATGCTCATTCTCTGCTGCTACAGGGAATGAGCTTTTTAATTAGATGTTGGAAGATATACTATTATAATTGAAAAAATTTTTATTAATATATTTCAAAAGAACAATTTTTATAAATGTATTTACATAAATATAATAGAAGAAAGACAATTATTTTTGGCTCATTACAAAAGCTTGGATGACATTTGTTAATATTAATAACATGTATAAGTTGATTGGAGTGGAGGTTGGGCGCCCCTCAAGAAATCAACCCCACACAATTGTGATGATCCTTATTTTTTATAAGAATCGTCAATATTTCTTCAATATTTTATAGATCAAGTGAAAAATCATATAATAAAAGGAATGAAAACGATTTCCTTTGCACTTCTAGGAGAAACAAATGTCCATCCTAGAAAGATTTTTCTTGTGAAATGTATGTATTTACGATACAATTTTCAATAAGTTAAATTTTGAATTATTTGAATTTGTGTGTTTCACAGACTGTATCTTCATTCAGAATATTTTTGTAGTGAGAGTGAAACACAATGACTAAATATCTGTCTGAGACGAAGTGTTAAACACGGCAAACTGACCTGCTTTGTAAAGTCAGCGAACAATTCAAAATCTGTACGAATTAAGCTGAAACGAAATAAATATAATGAAACTGCGGAATGTAAGTTGGAGGGAATAACAGAAATGGCAACTATAAAGGCAGCTATATTAGGATTTGGAACGGTAGGTCAAGGAATTTACCATATATTAAACGAAAAGCGTGAAGAGCTTAAAAATAAATTAGGCATTGAGCTAGAAGTAGCAAAAATTTTAGTGACAGACGCCAGCCGTGAACGCGTACCAGGGACAGCACATTTAATGACAACTAGTATGGATGAAGTTTTAGCTGAACCAGGTATGCAGGTTGTTTTTGAGGCAATCGTGAATGAGGAGCCAGCATTTACTTACTTAAAGCGCGCTGTTGAACATAAATGTCATGTTATCACAGCTAATAAAGTAATGTTTGCAAAGCGAGGCATAGAGCTACAGGACCTTGCAAAAGCAAACGGTGTATTTGTGGGCTTTGAGGCAACAACCGCTGGTGGTGTACCAGTTATTAAAACGATGAAAAACATTTTGCTTGTCAATGATGTTAGTCGTATTCAAGGTGTTTTAAATGGGACATCCAACTATATTTTAACGAAAATGCGTTCACAAGGCTGGTCGTTCGAAACTGCTTTAAAAGAGGCGCAAAATTTAGGCTATGCAGAGGCAGATCCATATAATGATATTTCTGGGCAGGACGCCTTTAAAAAATTAATGATTTTAAGTGCTTTAGCATTTGGTGAACAACCAGACTGGGCTGACGTCGAAGTAGTAGGTATTGATAGTATTTCGGCAGAGGAAGTAAAAGAAGCATGCGAAAAAGGCTTGCGTTACCGCCACGTTGCAGAGGTTGAGAAACTAGCGGATGGTAAAGTGGTCGCAAAGGTTGGCCCGCAATTAGTAGATAAAGAACATCCACTTTACCCCGTTGATGACGTCAATAATGCTGTGGCATTAGATACAAATTATATTGGCACTTTAACGCTAGTAGGACCTGGAGCAGGTATGTACCCAACAGCTAGTGTAATGGTAGAAGATTATGCCGAAATTATCGGTAAAAGAGCCGGGTTTGTCGTAACAATATAATAGATATGCCTATCATTCAACAATGCTCAACTTGTTTGAATGATAGGCATTTTTTTAATCCTCATCTTTAACATCAATATCCTCTGGAATAGGAGTATTCCGCCAAATTTCAATTTCCTCTTTAATACGATCTAGCTGCTCAAAATAAGTACTAAACTGCCCGCTATTAATCAGTATTTGGTCCCCATCGTATACTGAACGAATACGGCCCTCGTAAACTAAGCGAAGTATTTGATCCTCTGGCATACTAAGGTCGATGGCTGTTTCTTCAATTGTTTTATACATAATTTCGCTCCTTTTGTTGTTTATATTATAACCTTCCGTTAAAAGAAAGCCTACTGTAGGTTAATAAATGAAAGAAAAAGGAAAATGGTAATTGTTTACTTTTTGATAAATCTGTATTATTAATGTTAATGGGCTGTGGGGACTAGTATTAACAATGTCTTTTTTTCTAATTAATTCGTCTAACAGGTACAACTATTATTTTTTATTGGGGGACAACCTTAGTTGATCCAAGCGACTAATCAAACGCCCCAACCGGAACGGAAAACAACTCACACGTTTGGTAATGAGATTCATTAAAATCTTAAGAATTTCTTCATTTTTATAATAACTGGTTTTTAAGATTTAAAAGGTACACTATTTATTGAGAGCGAGGTGTATATCATGACGAAACTAACAGTTCTTGTTACAGACGATGATCAAGATATTCGTGATGGTATTGAAATCTATTTAAAAAATGAAGGCTACAATGTCATTAAAGCTGCTGACGGCTTAGAGGCAATTGAAAAATTAGAAAACAATGAAGTACATTTAATTATTTTAGATATTATGATGCCGAATATGGATGGAATTACAGCGACGTTTAAAATTAGGGAAGAGCGCAATATTCCAATTATTATGCTTAGTGCAAAGGCAGAGGATGGCGACAAAATTCATGGTCTATCTGTAGGCGCAGATGATTACGTTACAAAGCCTTTTCATCCGTTAGAGCTATTGGCTCGTGTGAAATCTCAACTGCGACGTTATGTACAACTGGGGACGTACAATGAAGGAGCGGCAAAGGTGGAAATCGACGGTCTTGTATTAGATGAAGATGCAAAGGAAGTCAATTTAGAAGGCGAACCTGTTCGATTAACGCCAATCGAATATAAAATTACGGAATTACTAATGAAAAATGCAGGACGTGTATTTTCGATAGGAGAGATTTATGAACGTGTATGGAATGAGGAAGCGTACAATGCAGAAAATATTGTGGCTGTACACATTCGAAAAATACGTGAAAAAATCGAAGCAGATCCGAAAAATCCACGTTATTTAAAGGTGGTGTGGGGCGTTGGCTATAAAATGGAAAAATAAAGTAGAGCAGTATGTTACAATTGCAGGGTTTGTAGCAGGGGTTATTGGACTTATTTATTTTGGCGTGTATGCGTATCAGATAGTAACTGCCCACTCTCCGGGGATGTTACAATTGCTCGAGAGAATTTTTTAGAGAGGAGTTAAAAATATGGTGAAGAATTGGAAACCTCTTCTCGCTCTTATATGTTTAATCTGGGTGATATTCGGTATTGTCACGTTCTCAAAAGTGGGGTATCGATATATTGGAAAGTCTTATTTTCAATCTGAAAATTTACAACCTCAACTTGATAATTTCCAGTCGGAATTAGGACCATTAGTGTTAAATGTACCAACAGCTGAAGATTTAAAAAGTAAAATTGTGGTGACACAAAGCGAAATCGAGGAACACCGTAATCGCTATGGAACATTAGGAGAACAGATAGGTAATATTAAAGCCCAATATGAGGCGCGCATTCAAGAAGCTGCTAATGTCAATGCAACGGATTTAAAAACAAAGCTTGAAAAAGAGCGAGAAGCCAAAATTAAAGATATTACAACTAATTTTGGGGATGATGAGCATGTCCGCAAAAAAATTCTCACTCAAAAGGAAGCGCTTGTTGATAAATATATAAATGCTGTACAAGAAGAAGCAAAGAGTTTTGTGAAGACTAATAATCACTGGTCTTATGAATTAACGAACATTGACTCAGGTCAAACATTTACCTCGGGTAATGTTTCAGACAGTAGTGCTTTCAAAATAAAGTATACGGACCAACATCCATTAACGACTTCAAATATTAGTAGTGGTTATTTAAACGCGATTTTTTATCAAACTGATACTGTCATGGATACAGAGGATCTTAGTGAAACCTTTGATTACACTGGCATAATATCCATCTCAAAAAAATCAGCCCAAGCAGAACAAATCATGGTGGGATATAACAATTTTATAACCCATCAATACATTTTCTTCTTTATATGGTTAACGAGTATTGTGGCAGCTATTTTTGCATGGAAAGGACGCAAAGAAGTACTGCCGATGATACAAGCTTTAAAGGGAAAAGAAGCTTTGGCAAAGATGAGAATTGATTACCCAATCGGATTATTAATAATAAGCGCATTTGTATATTTGATAGCAACTCAAATTGCTTATCGATCGATTGTAGGTTATATGGATCCAGAGAATTATATAAGCTATGTAACGGATATGTTGCTGAAAATTGGTATTTTATTCATTGTTGCTATGCTGTTCTTTGTACAGCTAATTTGGTTGTATGATCGAGTGAATACAGTACAGAAATTAGAGGAGAATTTAAAAGCTAGTTATTTATGGTCTCTAGGTGAATCCATTACAGATTTATTTTTAAATCGTTCCATTGCATTACATACCATTGTGATGATAGGGGCAGCATTTTTTGGTGGTGGAAGTCTTGTTGCATTTTTGCTAAGTGGCGATGGATTCCCTTTTCTAGTATTAGGCATCTGTGCAATGATCGGTATTCCAGCCATGATTCTTTTCCTTTCGAGAATGGGCTATTTAAACAGAATTATGAAGGACACAAAAGATATGGCAGAAGGGCGTTTAAATCGCGATGTCAAGGTAATGGGCAAATCACCACTCGCGGGGCATGCAGAAAATCTTAATCATTTAAGAGAAGGCGTACGCACATCTATGCATGAGCAGGCAAAAAGTGAGCGTTTAAAATCAGAGCTTATTACGAATGTTAGTCACGACTTACGCACGCCGCTAACATCCATTATTACGTATACAGATTTACTGAAAAATCCTGATATTACAGAGGAAGAACGTAAGCAATACATTCATATCCTTGATAAAAAATCAGAACGTCTAAAATTACTGATTGAAGATCTTTTTGAAGTATCTAAAATGGCGAGTGGTAATATGGAGCTTCATCGCAGTCGAGTCGATTTAACCCAGCTTGTACAGCAGGCGGTAGGGGAGCATGAGGAAGATTTAGCTCAGGCGCATTTAGATTTACGCATGACAAAACCACATGAGCCAATCTACGCGTATGTGGATGGGCAAAAATGGTGGAGACTAATCGATAATTTAATCGTTAATGTATTGAAATATGCATTAGAAGGCACAAGAGTTTATGTAACATTAAAACGTACAGCAGAAGGTGATGCTGAATTCACGGTGAAAAATGTTGCAAAATACGAAATTAGCGAGAATGCCGATGAGTTATTCGAACGCTTTAAGCGAGCGGATGCCTCACGCCATACAGAAGGCTCAGGACTAGGCCTAGCCATCGCACAATCCATTGTAGATTTGCATGGTGCTCGCATGAGTATAGAAGTAGATGGAGATTTATTTAAGGTTATCGTTCGAATTCCAGCAGCATAAACCAAAAAACAGCGGCAATCATTTTGCCGCTGTTTTTGTTATGACGGTTTTATCCGTCGATAAGGCACTAAGTTCCGTCGCTGGGGCGGATATATCCGTCGATAAGGCACTAAGTTCCGTCGCTAGGGCGGATACATCGGTCGATAAGGTGTATTATACCGTCGCTTTGACTACTATCCGTCGATAAGGCACTAAGTTCCGTCGCTAGAGCGGATATATCCGTCGATAAGGTGTATTATACCGTCGCTAGGATAGATACATCCGTCGTTAAGGCTTATCATTGTCGCTTTAAGGAGCTATCCATGGAATTGACGTTTCTATCCACGTTTTTGGGTGTTCTATCCATGGAATTGACGTTTCTATCCGTCACTCCGGCTTTTCGTTCCATCGCTTCGGAGCATTCATCCGTCGTTACGCCCCATCTATCCGTCGCCCCAGCTCGTCGCTTTAAATTTTGCCAATTCTTTAGCACTACACTTTCAACCTACACACCATTTATGCCGGAGTTTTATATTATCAAAGCGAAGCGGCTCACCGGACGCCCCAGTTTAAACGAAAACCAGCCCCACTGCCGAAGAGCCACATACACACACCAATCACACAGTTATAACCCTAAATTCTTAGCAATAATTACTTTCATAACTTCGTTGGTACCTGCATAGATGGACATGACGGGAATGTCTCGATATCTTCTAGCAATCTTGTATTCTTCCATGTAACCGTAGCCACCGTGTAACTGCATACATTGGACAGCGAGCTCACGGGCATTTTCCGTTATCCAGTATTTTGCCATTGAAACTTTTGTTACAACGTCATTTCCTGCGATATGTTCTTCTATTAAAGATTCTAAAAATGATTTGCCGAGTTCAATTTTTGTTGCCATTTCGGCTATTTTGAATTGCGTATTTTGGAAGTCGCTAATTGATTTTCCGAAAGCTTCACGTGATTTTACATAATCAATTGTTAAAGCAAGCATGTCCTCAGCGGCCGTTTGTGCGGCGATGGCAACTGCTAATCGCTCTTGTTGTAGCTTTTCCATCATATAGATAAATCCTTTACCTTCTTCACCAAGGAGATTCTCTACAGGGACGCGACAATCCTCGAAATATAGCTCGGCTGTGTCTTGGGCGTGCATGCCAACTTTTTCGAGCTTGCGACCTTTCGTGAAGCCTGGTGTCCCATCCTCAATGACAAGGAGGCTAATGCCGCGATGTTTTTTTTCTGCCTGAGGATTTGTTTTTACAGCAACGACTGCTAAATTTGTATGAATACCATTTGTAATAAATGTTTTTTGCCCGTTAACGATATAGTGATCGCCATCCCGAACGGCAGTTGTTTGGATGTTTGCCAAATCTGAACCTGTACCTGGCTCTGTCATAGCAATAGCTGTAATATTTTCGCCTGTAACGCATTTTGGTAGCCAGCGTGATTTTTGCTCATTTGAGCCGTATGCTTCGATATAGGGCACGACGATATCGTTATGCAGACCAACGCCGATAAGGCTTGAACCTACACGCTCTAACTCTTCTTGAATAATAACGCCAAAACTAAAATCGAGCCCGAGACCGCCATATTGCTCTTCTACTTGAGGACATAGATAGCCCATTTCCCCAAGTTTTCGCCAAAACTCAAGTGGAATAAGATGATCTTTTTCCCATTGTGGATAATGTGGCTCGGCTTCCTCTGCTAAAAACTTACGTAAAGTTTTACGAAATAGCTCATGCTCTGTGGATTCGAATTTATATTTTGTCATATGAACAACTCCCCTTTTTTGCTCGTACATGCATAAATTTCATCTTGCAACTACAATGTTACCTAAATATTCAGAAAAATTAAAGTGTATTATTTATAGCTGTTTAAGTTTCCTAGATGACAATATTGTCACTTTCCTTATTAGATTGTCATGTAAATCATACGATTAAATTATATAGAAGATGTACACTTGCTATATTGATAGTTGCCCTTTATCCTTACTTTCTAGAAGAGAATGCTATAATCAACTAAGATTATATGAAAGTAGGGAACTAAATTATGCCTAAAGTAATTGGTGGAATTCTTTTAATAAGTATATATAGTGCACTAACTTTTTACTTAGGGTGGGGATTAAAACAGTGGCTTGTGGCGATGGGATGGTTCCGCTATCCAATTTTATATTGGTTAGTGCTGTATATCATTGCGTTTAGTATTATCATTAGCAGATTGCATGAGTCTTTACGAGTGTTTTCAATCATCAGTAATTACTGGATGTTTATTTTTGAATATGGATTATTGCTTTGCTTAGTAGCACACTTGATTATTTGGCTAAGTCCCTTTAACAGTGTAAAGATAGTTGGTAGTATAGCGATTGCTATATTGTTTGTACTAGGTGTTGTGGGCACTTATTTAGCGTATTCACCTGTTGTCCGTCATTTAGACATAACGATGGATAAAAAGAGTAGTGAATTAGAATCGATGAGGGTTGTAGTTGCATCAGATTTTCATTTAGGAGTTCTATCAAATAAAAGTCATTTACAGCGCTTTGTTACTTTATCGAATGAAGCAAAGCCGGATATCGTCTTTTTAGCTGGAGATATTGTGGATGATGATCCTAAATGGTTTGTTAAAGAGGGAATGGCAGATGTGATGAAGCAATTATCATCTACATATGGCGTGTATGGTGTACTTGGCAATCACGAGTATTATGGCAAGAAAATTCCTGAGTTTATTGATGAGATGGAAAACGCAAATGTAAAAATTTTGTGTGATGAAACTATTAGAATCGATAATGTGTTAGTATTAACGGGTCAAGAAGATATTACAAACAAGGATAGAAAACAACTAGATGCATTGAAGACAACTGATGACTTACCTTGGTTTGTCATGAATCATACCCCGAATGATTTAAGTACGCCTGCAAAACTAGGCGTAGACTTCCATATGTCAGGTCATACACATAAAGGTCAACTATGGCCTAATCAGTATATTACTGCTCGTGTATTTGAGCTTGATTATGGTTATAAGTTGAGGGAGAAAATGCATACACTTGTTTCATCAGGTTTTGGTTTTTGGGGTCCTCCAATGCGACTAGGCAGCCGCTCCGAACTATGGGTTGTAGATATAAACTTTCGTTAGAAGGTGAACTGGACACTCAGAAATCAACCCCACGTTATGGTAATGAGCTCATAGTGTATTTTATAATATGTTTGTATTTAATTAACAAAAGGTAAGGTGACAATGTGGATATCATTGAATTATTAAAGGCGCTTATTTTAGGCTTTGTCGAGGGAATGACAGAGTTTGCACCAGTGTCGTCGACAGGTCATATGATTATTGTGGACGATATGTGGTTAAAGACAGAGGAGTTTTTAGGGATGTATCCCGCCAATACATTTAAAATCGTTGTACAGCTAGGCTCTATTTTAGCCGTAATCGTTGTTATGTGGAAACGAATGTTAAATTTAGTGGGACTATATAAAATTGAAGGCCAATCGAACTCAGTGAAAGGTCACTTCAATTTAGCACATGTTATTGTGGGTATGTTGCCAGCAACTATAATTGGCTTTGCGGCTAAAGATTTTATCGATGATCATTTATTTAAAGTGGAGCATGTTATTTATGCTTTAGTAGCTGGGGCCATTTTAATGATTATTGCAGATAAATTTGCAACGAAAAAACCAAGCGTTGATTCTCTAGATAAAATCTCTTATGGTTTAGCATTTAAAGTAGGGTTAGTACAATGTTTATCACTTTGGCCAGGGTTCTCTCGTTCGGGTGCAACAATATCGGGTGGTGTTCTATTTGGAATGAGTCACCGTGTGGCGGCAGATTTTACTTTCATTATGGCCGTACCGATTATGGCTGGTGCTAGTCTAGTATCTGTACTGAAAAACTGGGATACGCTATCTATGGATTATATCGGATTCTATGTAGTGGGCTTCATTAGCTCATTTATCTTTGCGTTACTATCTATTAAATTCTTCTTAGCGCTTATTTCAAAAGTGAAATTAATGCCATTTGCTATTTATCGTTTAGTATTAGCTGCTGTACTAGCTGTTATTATCTTTATGTAATGAATAAAGTCACTCTTCTATTAAAGAAGGAGTGGCTTTTTTTAGCGATTTTATTCTGTTCTAAGAAAAATAGTATGGTTATTAAGTATTGTTTGTAAGGAGGATAGATTAATGCTTTTTACAAAAATAGATATTTTTTACCTATTTATTGTCATTTCAGTTGTCTAGACAGTATAATTGATTTTAGAATTATTTGTTATTAGTAGAATAGATATAGGTGCGATGGGGTGTAGAAGTTGTTTCATATTGGAAGTAAGCCTAAGAAAAATTCAATTGAGATTAGTGACGAATCAAGTATAGGAGTTATTATTCAAGATCAGGAACGTTTACAACAGTTAAATCTAGTAAATTTGACGAAAGAAGATTTGCGATTAATTAGAAGTTTAAAGCCATATGTTGAACAGAATGTCACAGAGGTGGTAGCCGCATTTTATCAGGCAATTGAAAGTGTGCCAGACTTATGTGAAGTTATTGAAAAGTACAGTTCTAGTGAGCGTTTACGCCAAACATTACGCCTTCATATTATAGAAATGTTCGAAGGGTGTATAGACGATGCATTTTTGGAGAAGAGAAGACGGGTCGCAAAAATGCATGTAAAGATTAACTTGTATCCTAAGTGGTATTTAGCAGCCTTTCAAAACCTTGAAAAATTGTTAAGAAAGATTGTATATACGCTTCAATTAACGAGGGATGAAGAAGAAAAGTTTTGTGAGGCGATTAGTAAAGTATGTAACTTTGAACAACAGATTGTCTTAGAGGAATATGATCATTATGCTAACACATTATTGGAACAGCAACAGGATACCGTTCGAGTACATGTGAAGGAAGTTATAGGTGGAATATCTACGCAGCTAGATACTCAATCTCATAGCACGAATGAAACAGTGACCGAACTTGTTGATAACGCTAAGGAAGTGAATGAATACTTAAAGGACAGTATAGACGAGGCAAAAACAATGCAAAAGGTATCGTCTGAAGGTTATTCTAAAATAGTTCGAATCAATGAGCAAACAGGGGAGATTCATCATAAAACAGTTGAAATGTCGGCTATGGTGGAGCGATTAAATCACTCTTCCTCTAAAATTAATGCTGTTATTGAAATAGTGAAAAGGATTTCTGATCAAACAAATTTACTTGCGTTAAATTCAGCTATTGAGGCTGCACGTGCAGGGGAGCACGGAAAAGGTTTTGCTGTCGTGGCGAGTGAAGTTCGTAAGCTTGCAGACCAGACGAAAAGTTCGGTTGAACAAATTGGGGACCTTATTACGATGTCGAATGGCATTACAAACCATGTTGTTCAAGCTATTCATGAGATCCAAGAGCTGGTGAACGATAGTATTGAGCAAAACTCAGAATCTTTAAAAGCGTTTGATGCCATATCCTGTTCAGTAAACGGTTCTATCTCAAACTTCCAAAACGTCGGACTGAAAATAACAGAATTGGCAGAAATCATAGAAACCATTGGAGAATCATCCGAGGAATTAAAACAAGTTGCCAATCGTTTAGATACAACAATTAGAGAATTTTAGCGACTATGCATAAAGCTGTGCATAGTTTTTTTGATTATTACCATAGTGTGTGTGGGGTTGATTTCCGTTTCGGATGGGTGCTTTGTTGTTGCTGTCGCTACGCTTTCGCACAGATAAAACATTTGTTGCTGTCGCTACGCTTTCGCACAGATAAAACATTTGTAGCTGTCGCTACGCTTTCGCACAGATAAAACATTTGTAGCTGTCGCTACGCTTTCGCACAGATAAAACATTTGTAGCT